>NZ_JBIUCH010000018.1:0-14228 GCF_044548625.1 Micromonospora sp. NPDC051925
TGATCTTTGTCTGGAAACTCAGATCATGGACAGGGTCCTCCCCATATCGCTAGACCTAGACCACTACGAATCCCCCCGATGGTCAAAACACGAGGCGGGAGGGCCGGCACCCGCCCGGTGCCGGCCCTCCCGTTCGACGCGTAGGTCAGCTGCAACCGCTGGTGGAGCCGCAGCCCTCGCAGACGTAGCAGCTACCGGCCGGGCGCATCTTCGTACCGCAGGTGAAGCAGAGCGGCGCGTCGGCGGCCTTGCCGATCACGGCCTCCAGCAACTCGGTGGAGGAACCCACGGCCGGGGCCGGCTTGCTGGCGGCCACGTCGGCCAACTCCTGGGCCGGCTGGGCCACCGGGCCGGTCCTCGGCTCGATCGTCTCCACCGGAGCCGACGACGCCATCGCGGTGAGGTCGGTGCCGTTCGCCTCCGCCTCGGCCTCGGCCCGCAGCTGCGCGGCCCGCTCCTTGGCGGTGAAGATGCCCAGCTCGGCACGGCGCTCGTACGGCAGGAAGTCCAGTGCCAGGCGACGGAAGATGTAGTCCATCACCGAGGCGGCCATCCGCACGTCCGGGTCGTCGGTCATGCCGGCCGGCTCGAAACGCATGTTGGTGAACTTGCTGACGTACGTCTCCAGCGGGACGCCATACTGCAGACCGATGGAGATGGCCACCGAGAAGGCGTCCATCACCCCGGCCAGGGTGGAGCCCTGCTTGGACATCTTGAGGAAGACCTCGCCGAGGCCGTCGTCCGGGTAGGACGACGCGGTGAGGTAGCCCTCGGCGCCGCCGACGGAGAAGGAGACCGTCTCCGAGGGGCGCTTCTTCGGCAGCCGCTTGCGCACCGGGCGGTACTCGACGACCTTCTCCACCGCCGCCGGTGCGGGCGCCTCGACGACGGCCGGCGCGGCGGTCTTGTTCGGCTTGGCCACCGACAACGGCTGGCCGACCTTGCAGTTGTCCCGGTAGATCGCCAGCGCCTTCAGGCCGAGCTTCCAGCCCTCGAAGTAGATCTTCTCGACGTCCTCGACGGTCGCCTGTTCCGGCATGTTGACCGTCTTCGAGATGGCGCCCGAGATGAACGGCTGGACCGCCGCCATCATCCGGACGTGGCCCATCGGGGCGATGGACCGCTCGCCCATCGCGCAGTCGAAGACCGGGTAGTGCTCCGGCTTGAGGCCCGGGGCGTCCACCACGTGACCGTGGTCGGCGATGTGCTCGATGATCGCCTCGACCTGCTCCTCGGGGTAGCCGAGGCTGCGCAGGGCACGCGGAACGGTCTGGTTGACGATCTGCATGGAGCCGCCGCCGACCAGCTTCTTGAACTTGACCAGCGCCAGATCGGGCTCGACGCCCGTGGTGTCACAGTCCATCATCAAGCCGATGGTTCCGGTCGGCGCCAGGACCGCGGCCTGCGAGTTACGCCAGCCGTACCGGTCACCGACCTTGTTGCCCTCGGTCCACTGCCTGGTGGCCTCCCGCTGCAGGGCGGTGGCGACCGTGCCGGCCGGCTTGATCGCGTCGTTGGCGGCGGCGTGCTTGCGCATCACCCGCTTGTGCGGCTCGGCGTTGCGGGCGTAGCCGTCGTACGCGCCGACGATCGCGGCCAGCTCGGCCGAACGGCGGTACGCGGTGCCGGTCATCAGCGAGGTGATCGCGGCGGCCACCGAGCGGCCCTGCTCCGAGTCGTACGGCAGGCCGGAGGCCATCAACAGCGCGCCCAGGTTGGCGTAGCCGATGCCGAGCTGCCGGTAGGCGCGGGTGGTCTCGCCGATCTTCTCGGTCGGGAAGTCGGCGAAGCAGATCGAGATGTCCATCGCGGTGATGACGAACTCGACCGACCGGACGAACTTCTCCACCTCGAAGCCGCCGTCGGCGCGGAGGAACTTCATCAGGTTGAGCGAGGCCAGGTTGCACGAGGAGTTGTCCAGGTGCAGGTACTCCGAGCACGGGTTCGACGCGGTGATCCGGCCGGTCTCCGGGCAGGTGTGCCAGTCGTTGATGGTGTCGTCGTACTGCAGACCCGGGTCGGCGCACTCCCAGGCGGCCTGGGCGATGGTGCGGAACAGCTTCTGGGCGTCGATGGTCTCGATGGTCTGCCCGTCGAGCCGGCCGCGCAGGTCGAAGCCGCCGCCGCTCTCGACCGCCGCCATGAACTCGTCGGAGACCCGGACCGAGTTGTTGGCGTTCTGGTACTGGACGCTGACGATGTCGTTGCCGCCGAGGTCCATGTCGAAGCCGGCGTCCCGCAGCGCGCGGATCTTGTCCTCCTCGCGCGCCTTGGTGGTCACGAACTCCTCGATGTCCGGGTGGTCCACGTCGAGGATGACCATCTTGGCCGCGCGCCGGGTGGCGCCGCCGGACTTGATCGTCCCGGCGGAGGCGTCCGCGCCGCGCATGAAGCTGACCGGGCCGGAGGCGGTCCCACCGGAGGAGAGCAGTTCGCGGGAGGAGCGGATCCGGGACAGGTTGACCCCGGAGCCGGAGCCGCCCTTGAAGATCAGCCCCTCCTCCTTGTACCAGTCCAGGATGGAATCCATCGAGTCGTCCACGGCAAGGATGAAACAGTTGTGCACCCGTAGGTTGCCGGCCAGGAACTCGCCGCTCTCGGTCTGGATGTCGTAGACCTCCATCGCACCGAGCGGCTCGACGCGGTCGATCTCCACCCGCTTGGCGTCGTTGGCCGGCCGGCCCGGCTTGGCGAAGCCTTGTTCGAGCTTGGCCATCTTGTCGACGCCGATGAAACCGATGTGCGTGGCGAACAGGTCCCGGTCGCCGTCGTTCTGAATCCGAACCGACCAGCAGCCCTTCCGGTCGGGACGGGGGTCTGCCTTGTATCCGACCCGGGAGAAGATCCCGAAGCGCAGCAACAGGCTCTGCACACCCCGGATCAGCTTCTCCGAGATCATGTCGACCGCGACCAGCGTCGAGCTCTCCCGCGCCGACACGTAGCCCTCGGCCTGGAAGATGCTGCGGAGGTAGCCGGCGACAACCGGCAGCGGGGCGGTGAAGAGCCGCTCCGGCACCGTCATGTCGACGCCACGGGTCAGCAGATCCCACTTGTCGACGAAGGGGCGCAGGTGCTCGCCGTAGAGGCGGGTACGGCGGCAGTCGAGCTCGTCGCTCTGCGTCGCCACCGGGCGCTCGTGCCGGTGCGCGTCGGCGAAGACCTCGTCGAGGGTGCCGGTGACCCAGTCCAACTCGTCGTCGTTGACGGTCATCGCCTCGATGGTCAGCGACCGGTTCGTACCCTCGGTGTACTGACCGACGAAGCCGTCCGACTGCAACCAGCCGGCGAGCGCGGCCTCGCGGATCTCCCGCAGGTCGAGCTCGGTCTCGCCGTAGGCGTAGGTACGGTGCCACTCGAGCTGGTCACCGGGAGCCAGCGTGCCGGCCTCGACCCACCGGCCGGTACCGGTACCGGTGCTCTGCCAGACCACGTGGTCCGGGGTGACGTCGAGGGTGTAACCCGCCTTGGTGTGCAACCGGAGGACGTCACGTACCCCGTTGGCCTTGACCGCCACGATCCGGGTCAGGCCGTTCGCGTCGTACACCTTGGTGCCGACGGACCCGTCCTCGACGAGCTTGCCGATAGGCACCAACCCAGCCGGGGTGCTGACCAGGGAGTCGTACGGCAGACAGGCACTGACCTGCTGTGGCGACGGCGTGCCGACGTTGAACCACACCGGCGAGTTGAAGCTGAACACCTGGTGCAGCAGCATCCAGGTCAGCTCGTGCGCGAAGATCTCCGCGTCACCCGGGTTGGCGAAGTAGCCGTGCTGCTCGCCGACGGCGCGGTAGGTGGTGACCACCCGGTCGATCAACTGCTTGAGCGACCACTCCCGCTCCGGGGTCCCCACCGCGCCCCGGAAGTACTTGGTGGTCACGATGTTCGCCGCGTTGACGCTCCAGGACTCGGGGAACTCCACCCCGCGCTGCTCGAAGTTGATCGAGCCGTCCCGCCAGTTGGTCATCACCACGTCGCGGCGCTCCCACGCCACCTCGTCGTACGGGTGCACGCCCTCGGTCGTCCAGACCCGCTGCACCTTGAGGCCCGTCACCGCGCCGTTCTTCGCCGCCCGCGACCGGCTGGTTGTCACGCCGTCCCCCGCCATCTCATCGGCCCCCTCGTCTGCGCGGCCACCCGCCACGCGTCGTCACTGTCAGAATCGAAGTCGTCGCTGTCAGAAAAGCTGTCAGTCGGTACGGTCCGCGGCGTCGGCCGCGTCGACGCGGGCCTGCGCGGCGGCCCGGAGCGTCTCGATCTCGCGCTCGAAGTCGGCGAGTGAGTCGAACGAGCGGTAGACGCTGGCGAAGCGGAGGTAGGCCACCTCGTCCAGGTCGCGCAGTGGGCCCAGGATCGCCAGCCCCACGTCGTGGCTCGGCAGCTCGGCGGCCCCCTTGGCCCGGACGGTCTCCTCGACCTTCTGCGCCAGCAGCGCGATGGAGTCCTCGTCGACCGGCCGGCCCTGGCATGCCTTGCGCACCCCGCCGATGATCTTCGTCCGGCTGAACGGCTCGGTCACCCCGCTGCGCTTGACCACCGCGAGCACGGCCTCCTCGACCGTGGTGAACCGCTTGCCGCACTCCGGGCAGGAGCGCCGACGACGGATCAGCTGACCGTCGTCGGCCTCGCGGGAGTCGACCACCCGGGAGTCGGCGTGCCGGCAGTACGGACACCGCATCGCCTGACCTCCTTGATCGACCCGGGGCCCGCCCACCCGCCTCCGGGCACGCGTCGACCCGGCAGGGCCGGCTTCGCCGGCCGCCGCCGTCATCGACGATACGGGAGTGCGGTGGGTAGTCGAACCCAACCTGTGGGCAACTTACGCCCATGTGACTACTACATCTAGGGGTCGACCGTAGGCCGCCGACCGGGTCGGGTCAAGTTGCCGGCGTGTCCGGCGCGTCACGCCCGAGCCGCCCGCCCGCCGCCCGGCACCCCGGCCGCACCCGGACGCCGACAGCTCCAACCGACCGGACCGCCGGGAGGTTACCGGCCGTCCGGCCACCTCCCGGGACCGGACGACCGACCCGGGACACCACCGACCGGTCGAACACGAGTTCGAGGAGGACGTACGATCTAGCAGAACAGGCGCATGAGATGCCAGTCTTTCCACCCGACACGCCGAGACGCGTCGTACAGATGTTTGAAAATGACCGATCTCACCTATACGGTCATGAACGACCGGGCACGGCGCACCACGTCGGTCCGGCACCGCGACACCCCGCACGCACCACGAGCCGCCAAGGCACCCAGCGCCGACCAGGGAGGACGGACGTGACCGAGGACCGGGCCAGCCGGCAGAAGAACCCGCAGCCGATCGCCGAGGCGGGTCCGCCGGCCACGCGACGCCCCCGTGCCGCCCGCAGCCGGACCGGCCAGCCGGCCGTCCGCCCGGTCACGCCGGTGGTCAGCGGCTTCCCCGACCCGACCACCGTCGACCTCACCGCCCGGCAGCGCCGCATCCTGGAGTTCATCCGCAGCTGGGTGGAGCGGCACGGCTACCCGCCGAGCGTCCGCGAGATCGGCGAGGCGGTCGGCCTGGTCTCCCCGTCGAGCGTCGCCTACCAGCTCAAGGAGCTGGAGAAGAAGGGTTTCCTGCGGCGCGACCCCAACCGCCCCCGCGCGGTCGACGTCCGCGCCCCCGGCGACGCCGACGACGAGCTGAGCCGCGCCCAGCGCCCCACCCCGGCGTACGTGCCGATGCTGGGCCGCATCGCCGCCGGCGGGCCGATCCTGGCCGAGCAGGCGGTGGAGGACGTCTTCCCCCTCCCCCGCGAGCTGGTGGGTGAGGGCGAGGTCTTCATGCTCCAGGTCAAGGGCGACTCGATGCTCGACGCGGCGATCTGCGACGGCGACTGGGTGGTGGTCCGGCAGCAGCCGACCGCCGAGGCCGGCGACATCGTGGCCGCCATGCTCGACGGCGAGGCGACCGTCAAGACCTACCGGCGACGCGACGGCCACGTCTGGCTGATGCCGCAGAACCCGGCCTTCGACCCGATCCCCGGCGACGACGCCACCATCATGGGTCGGGTCGTCGCCGTGCTCCGCCGGATCTGACCACCCGATCGGCCGCCTCCGGGGGAGGCGGCCGACGCTCGTCAGTAGCGTTCGCCGCTGCGGCCGGGAGGCGGGCCGTACTGGCCGCCCCGCCGGTCGTCGTGGCCGTCGTCGTGGCGCCGTCCGGAACGCGGCTCACGAGGACCCGCCGCACGGCGTGGCGGTTCGGCCCGGCCACCGCCATAGACGCCGTCCCCACCGCGCCCATCCGCCGGAGGGCCTCCCCGGCCGCCAGCCGGGCCCGCACCGCGCCCACCCGGCGGGATGCTGCCGTGCCCACCCGGCGGCGCGGCACCGCGCCCACCCGGCGGAGTGCCGCCGCGCCCACCGGCCGGCGCGGCACCGCGCCCACCCGGCGGAATGCCATCATGTCCACCGGCCGGCGCACCTCGTCCACCCACCGGGGCACCGCCACGGCCCTCCGGCGGAGCACCACGTCCACCGACCGGAGCACCGCCACGCCCACCCGCCGGAACACCGCCGCGCGGACCGGCAACGGCCGGCGCACCGCCCCGGGAGGCGCCGCGTGGGGCACCTCCGCCCGGGGCACCGCCGCGAGGACCGACACCGTTGGCCGGCGGGCCACCAGCCGGGGCGGCACCGTAGACCCCACCGCCGACGGGGCGACCGCCACCGTAGACACCGCCACCCGCCGGACGTCCAGCGCCCGGTGGGGTGCCACCCCCCGGACCAACCGGACCAGCCGGGGGAACCGGGCCGGGCGCGGCCGGGGGCCGGCCACCGCCGTAGACCGCGCCACCGGCCGGGCGGGCGGGTGCACCACCGACCGGGGCCGGAGCGCCGTAGACGCCGCCACCACCACGCGGCCGGTCCGCGGCCAGCTCAGCGCCCCGGGGCGGCTCCTCCGCAGGGTAACCCTCGGCCCGGGGGACGGCACCGGAGGTGAAGACCTCGTCGTCGGCACCGTCCGGCTCGTCGTCGACCGTCGCGGCCCGCCGCCGGGATCGCACGATCCCGACGATGCCCGCCCCGACCAGCAGGGCGCCGACCGCGCCGACCGCGCCGATCAGGTAGGTGAGCTGGTCCAGGCTGATGGTGTCGTACCAGGACTGCTCGGCCACCGGCTTGGCCGCCGCCGCACCCTCGGCCGGCTCGGCGCCCTTGGTGGACGGGGTGTAGCCGAGGATGTCGATCGGGTCCTCCGGGGCGAGTTCCCCGCCGTCGGAGACGGTGACGAACCCGGTGCCGTCAGGGGTGTACGAGATGGCCTCGCCGAACGGGTCGGCCAGCGCGGTGACCCGGGGTTTGCCGGTGGTCAGGGCGGCCACGATGTCGTCGCCGCTGACGTCGTACTCGAAGGCGTCGGCGTAGGTGCGCAGGACCACCTTGCTGCCGTCGGGCGAGCGGGCCGCCCCGGTGATGGCCACCCGGCCGATGATGTTCAGCGGGTTGTCGGTGGTGGTCTTCGGCAACGTGATCTCGCCGACCTTCTTCATCGGCACCGGCTCGGCGTTGCCCCCGCTGTCGAGCTTCCCCTCCGGGGTGTAGATCTCCGCCTTCCCGCTGGGCACCTTGGTGATCACCAGGGGCAGCCCGTCCGCACCGATCAGCAGCGCCTCCGCGTCGTGCGGCTTGCGCTCGGGGTACGACAGCCGGTGCAGCACCGGCTGCTTCGACCCGCTGACCGGCATGGTCCAGACCGCGACCCGGGTACGCCGTTCCTTGCTGGTGACGTTGTCACCGGTGTCGGCGATCCAGAGGGTCTTGCCGTCCGGCGAGAGGGCCAGGTCCTCGGTGTCGAACGGGCCGTCACCGGAGTACTTCACCGGCTCCTTGGCGATCTTGCACTTGGTGTCGAGGAAGAAGACCCGCTTACGGCTCTCCTGGAGGGTGCCGTCGTTGATCACGATGTAGCCGGTCTTTGTGGCGACCAGGCCGGACAGTTCCCGCAGTCGCTCGTCGGTGACCGTGCACTTCTTCTTGCCGACGGGTGCGGCAGAGACCGGTGCCGCCCCCACGGGGACAGCGGAGACCGGTGCCGCCCCGGCGGCAGCAGCAGGTGCCACGGCCGCGCCGAACAGGGCAAGGGCAACCGTGACCGAGGAGACAGCGCGGCGCATGGCGTCAGTGTCGCATGCCGCGATGAACCTCAGGTCGCACCGGAGCGCTCACCGGCTGCCGGCAACCGCCGGATCACCCACCGTCACGAACGGCGTCAGCTCGGCCGCGAGCGCCTCCCCCACCCGGACGTGCAGCAACGTGCCCTCGGGTAGGTGGGAGGTGCTGAGCACCTCGCCCTGCCGGTGCAGCCGGGCCACCAGGTCCCCCCGGGAGTACGGCAGCACCGCGCGAACCTCGACCGCCGGGCGGGGCAGCCGCTGCTCGATCACCTCGCGCAGCCCGTCGATCCCCCGTCCGCTGTGCGCGGAGACGAAGACCGCGTCCGGCCATAGCCGCTTGAGCCGCAGCAGGGTCTCCTCGTCGGCGGCGTCGGTCTTGTTGACCACCAGCAGCTCGGGCAGCCGGTCGGCACCGACCTCGGAGAGCACCTCGCGGACCGCGCGGACCTGCTCCTCCGGATCGGGGTGGGTGCCGTCGACCACGTGCACCACCAGGTCGGCCTCGGCGACCTCCTCCAGCGTCGAGCGGAACGCCTCGACGATCTGGTGCGGCAGGTGCCGGACGAAACCCACCGTGTCGGACAACGTGTACAGCCGCCCGTCGGAGGTGGTCGCCCGCCGGGTGGTCGGATCCAGGGTGGCGAAGAGCGCGTTCTCCACCAGTACACCCGCGCCGGTGAGCCGGTTGAGCAGGCTCGACTTGCCGGCGTTGGTGTAGCCGGCGATGGCGACGGCGGGAACGGCGTTGCGGGACCGGCGGGCGCGCTTGGTCTGGCGTACCGTCTTCATGGCCTTGATCTCCCGGCGCAGCCGGGCGATGCGGTGCCGGATGCGCCGCCGGTCGGTCTCCAGCTTGGTCTCGCCGGGGCCGCGCAGGCCCACGCCGCCGCCGGCGCCGCCGCCGCGCCCGGAACCACCGCTCTGCCGGGAGAGCGTCTCGCCCCAGCCGCGCAGCCGGGGCAGCAGGTATTCGAGCTGGGCCAGCTCGACCTGGGCCTTGCCCTCCTTGCTCTTGGCGTGCTGGGCGAAGATGTCGAGGATCAGCGCGGTGCGGTCGACCACCTTGACCTTGGTGCGCTGCTCCAGGTTGCGCAGCTGGGACGGGGACAGCTCACCGTCACAGATCACCGTGTCGGCACCGGAGGAGAGCACCGCCGCGGTCAGGTCGTCGACCTTGCCCCGGCCGACGTAGGTGGCCGGGTCGGGGCGGCTGCGGCGCTGGATCAGCCCTTCGAGCACCTGCGAGCCGGCCGTCTCGGCCAGCGCCGCCAGCTCGGTCAGCGAGTTGTCGGCGTCACGCTGGCTGCCCTCGGTCCAGACCCCGACGAGGACGACCCGCTCCAGCCGGAGCTGGCGGTACTCGACCTCGGTGATGTCGGTCAGCTCGGTGGAGAGGCCGGGGACCCGCCGCAACGCCTGCCGCTCCGACAGCTCGTACTCACCGGTCGTGGCGTCGAGGTCGTCGTCCGAGAAGGGGGTGTGGGTCTCCTGGTCGCGCAAGCTGCGTCTCCTGTCCGTTCTGTGCATGTACCGAGCAATCCTGACATGCGTCAACGCGGAATGCGACAGCTATATGCCCGTGGTACAGGTCGCCGAACGCGGGGGCGGCTGCCACCGGACCGTGGCGGGCGAGTAGAAATGCTGACGAGCCGCCAGCGACGACGGAGGTATTTCCGTGGCCATCACCAGACTGCCGAGTGCCGGATTCTCGATCACGATCCGGATCGCGGTCCCCGCGGACGCCTCCTCGATCGGCCGGCTGACCACGTCGGTCGGCGAGGCCGGTGCGATCGTCACCGCGCTGGACGTGGTCGACTCCGACCCGACCCACGTGATCGTGGACCTCACCTGTGACACCGCCGACGCCGGCCACGCCGACCAGGTCGTCGAGGCGCTGACCGCGCTCGACGGCGTGGACGTGCGCAAGGTTTCCGACCGGACGTTCCTGCTGCACCTGGGCGGGAAGATCGAGGTGCACTCGAAGGTCGGCCTGCGGACCCGCGACGAGCTGTCCCGGGCGTACACCCCGGGGGTGGCCCGGGTCTGCATGGCGATCGCGGAGAACCCGGCGGACGCCCGCCGGCTCACCATCAAGCGCAACACGGTCGCCGTGGTCAGCGACGGTTCGGCGGTGCTCGGCCTGGGCAATCTCGGCCCGGCGGCGTCGCTGCCGGTGATGGAGGGCAAGGCGGCGCTGTTCAAGCGCTTCGGCGGGGTGGACGCCTGGCCGGTGGTGCTGGACACCCAGGACACCGACGAGATCGTGGCGATCGTCAAGGCCATCGCCCCGGCGTACGGCGGGATCAACCTGGAGGACATCGCCGCGCCGCGCTGTTTCGAGATCGAGGCCCGGCTGCGGGATCTGCTGGACATCCCGGTGTTCCACGACGACCAGCACGGCACCGCGATCTGCGTGCTGGCCGCGCTGACCAACGCGCTGCGCGTGGTGGGCAAGCAGCTCGCCGACGTCCGGGTGGTCGTCTCCGGGGCCGGCGCGGCCGGCACCGCGATCATGAAGCTGCTGCTGCGCCAGGGCGTCGGCGACATCATCGCGTACGACCGGCAGGGCGCCCTGCACCGCGGCCTGGCCGACCTGAACCCGGCCTGGCAGTGGCTGGCGGAGAACACCAACCGGGAAAACTACGCCGGCGACCTGGCCGGCGCGGTCCGGGGCGCGGACGTCTTCATCGGGGTGAGCGCCCCTAACCTGCTCACCGGGGACGACGTCGCCACCATGGCCAAGGACGCGATCGTCTTCGCGCTGGCCAACCCGGACCCGGAGGTCGACCCCCGGGAGGCCCGCAAGCACGCCGCGATCGTCGCCACCGGCCGCTCGGACCAGCCCAACCAGATCAACAACGTGCTCGCCTTCCCCGGCGTGTTCCGGGGCATGCTCGACGCACACGCCGAGGAGTTCACCGAGGAGATGGCGATCGCGGCGGCTCGTGCCATCGCCGACGTGGTCGGCGAAGACAAGATCAACCCGACGGTGATCGTGCCCAGCGTCTTCGACTCCCGGGTCGCCCCGGCGGTCGCCGCCGCCGTCCGCGCCGCCGCCCAGAACCCCGCCGTGACCCCACCCCCCGCCGCCGACCCCGGCCCCGCCGACCTCCCCGAGATCGCCGCCACCGCCAGCGCCACCCCCTAACCCCTTACCCCCACCACCCCACCCCTCCCTCCCACCTCCCCCTCCACCCACCCACCTGCCGCCGTTGATCAAGAGGTTTACGTCATCCTCCGCTGCTTCGGTGACGTAAACCTCTTGATCAACATGTCGAGGGGCGGGTGGGAGGGGGAGGTGGGAGGGGGAGGGAGGGAAGGGTGGGGTGGGGTGGGGTTAGGTGGGGAGGGTTAGGGTGCCGGTGGCGGTTAGTAGGGCGGGGCCGGACAGCCAGCAGGAGTCGTCGGTGACGGTCACCGTGAGGCGGCCGCCGGGGACGTCGACCGTCACCGTGCCGGTGCCCCGGGCGGCGTCGCGCAGGGCCACGGCGGCGACCGCGCAGGCACCGGTGCCGCAGGAGAGGGTCTCGGCCGAGCCGCGTTCGTAGACCCGCATCAGCACGTGGCCGTCGGTGCCGTCCACCGCGTCGCCGGGTGCGGTGAACTCGACGTTCACCCCGTGCGGGAAGACCCGGGGGTCGAACTCGGGCGCACGGGTCAGATCCAGGTCGGCCAGGTCGATGCCGGCCGGCAGGGCACAGACCAGGTGCGGGTTGCCGACGTCCACCGCCGTGCCGGGCAGGGTCAGCCCGCCCAGGACGGCGCTCGACGCGTCGTACAGCCGGGGGCGGCGCATCTCGACGGCGATGGTGTCGCCGTCGACCCGGGCCCGCACCAGGCCGGCGCGGGTGGCCACCGGTAGGGCCCCGTCGACCGGCGTGGCCAGCCCGGTCGCCAGCAGGTAGCGGACGAAGACCCGGGCCCCGTTGCCGCACATCTCGGCGAACGAGCCGTCGGAGTTCCAGTAGTCCATGAACCACTCGGCCGCGTCGGCGAGGGCAACCCCGTCGGGGTGCTTCGCCGCGCGCACCACCCGGAGCACGCCGTCGCCGCCGAGGCCGCGCCGCCGGTCGCAGATCCCGGCGACCAGGCCGGGTGTCAGGTCGAGGGCGCCGTCCGGATCGGGCAGGATGACGAAGTCGTTGCCGGTGCCGTGACCCTTGGTGAACTCCACGCCCCCATCATTGCCGATGCTCGGCGACCACCCGCAGCGCAGTGTCGACAAACGCCGGCGACGTCGGGTCGAGCCAGTGGACCCGCTGGTCGCGGCGGAACCAGGAACGTTGCCGCCGGACGAAACGCCGGGTGGCCCGGATCGTCTCGTCGCGGGCCTGCGCCTCGTCGGTCTCCCCGTCGAGGAGGCGCAGCACCTGCTGGTAGCCGAGGGCCCGGCTGGCCGTCCGGCCGTCGGCCAGGCCGGTCCCGAGCAGGCCCCGGACCTCGGCGACCAGCCCGTCGGCCCACATCCGGTCGACCCGCAGCGCGATCCGCTCGTCGAGCAGCGCGGTGTCCAGGTCGACGCCGAGCTGCACCGCCGGGTAGTACGGCGTCGGGTCGGGCAGCGAGGCGGTGAACGGCGCCCCGGTCAGCTCGATCACCTCCAGGGCCCGGACGATCCGTCGACCGTTGCCGGGCAGGATGCCGGCCGCCGCCACCGGGTCGGCCTCGGCCAGCCGGGCGTGCAGCGGGGCCGGGCCGAGGTGCGCCAGCTCCGCCTCCAGCCGCCCGCGTACCGCCGGATCGGTGCCGGGGAACTCGAACTGCTCCAGCACCGCCCGCACGTACAGGCCGGAGCCGCCGACCAGCAGGGGCACCCGCCCCCGGGCCAGGATGTCGTCGACCGCCGCGCGGGCCAGCCGCTGGTACTCGGCGACGCTCGCCGGCGCGGTGACCGGCCAGATGTCCAGCAGATGGTGCGGCACGCCGTCCCGCTCGGCCGGGGTGAGCTTGGCGGTGCCGATGTCCATGCCCCGGTAGAGCTGCATCGAGTCGGCGTTGACCACCTCGCCGTCGAGGGCGTGCGCCAGGGCGATGCTCAGCGCCGACTTGCCCGCCGCGGTCGGCCCGACCACGGCGACCACCGTGCCGCTCACCACGCCGGCCCGCCCGCCCGCGCCCAGGAGGCCACCAGGTAGCCGACGCCGTAGGGGGTCGAGTGGTGGCGCAGCTCGCCCCGCCAGTCGCCGCCGGCCGCACGGACCGCGCCGGCCAGCACCTGCCAGGCCGGCCGGCCGGCGACCAGCAGCTCCGCCGACACCCCCGGGTCCAGGCCGAGCAACGCGTCGGCGTCCGCGTCGGCCAGCGCCCGACCCACCCCGCCGTCGTACGCCCCGGCGCGCGGGTCCTCGTAGCCGGGTGACTTCGGGCCGTGGCAGGCCGAGCCGTCCCCCAGCGCCAACAGGGCCCACGGCCCGTCCACCCCGAGCCGGGCCCCGACGGCGGCACACCGGTCGACCGGCTCGTCCGGTGCGACGCTCACCATCCGCCAGGTAGTCGGCGACGACGGCGCGACCCGGTCGACCAGCCAGGCCCCGACCAGCAGACTCAACGGCAGCCGACGGGTGCCGTCGACCCCGATCGACGACTCGACGCGACCGTCCGCACCACCGGGCGACCGTCCCACCCGGCCCACCTCGCCGGCGCGGCCCGGCAGGACGGCAGGACCGGCCGACCGCGCGCCGAGCCCCACCGCCAGGGGCAGTCCCCAGGGGGCGAAGCTGCCCTGGCAGGGCAGGTCCAGCTCGGCGGTGTGCTCGCCGGAGCCGACCAGCACGATGGTGCTCGCCCCGGCGGCGTAGAGGGCGGTGACGGCGGCGGCACAGGCGGTGCGCAGCTCCGCCAGCTCGGGCGCGGCGGCACCGGCCAGCTCGGGCACGATCAGCGGCGGGTGCGGGCAGACGGCGGCGGCGACCAGGGGCACCAGGCAACGTTAGCGGCCCGGCACCGCCCGGCCCGCCCGGCCCACCGCCAGCGCCGCTGACCCACTGCCGGCCCGCCCGGCCCACCGCAGGCCCGGCTGACCCACCGAGGGCGCGAGGCACCTCGACGATCGGCCCGGCTGGCCGCCCCGGCCGCGAGGATCGGCCTGGCTGG
>NZ_JBIUCH010000018.1:14325-173291 GCF_044548625.1 Micromonospora sp. NPDC051925
TGGTCGACCCGGCCGCGAGGATCAGCCGGGCTGGTCGACCCGGCCGCGAGGATCAGCCGGGCTGGTCGACCCGGCCGCGAGGATCAGCCGGGCTGGTCGACCCGGCCGCGAGGATCAGCCGGGCTGGCCGCCCCAGCCGCCCTGGACCATGGTCTGGAACCGCCACTGCCCGCCGGTGCGGACCAGCAGGTCGGCGTAGCGCACCCGCTGGCGCTCGCCGTCGAGGGTGAACTCGGCCTCGGTGAGCACCACGGCCAGGCTCCGGGTGAGGAAGTACGGCGTGCGGCGGCTCTCCATCCGCAGGTCACCGCCGCCGCCGAGCACGCCGCCCATCATCTCCAGGTACGCCGCCCGGTCGAGCTGACGGGCGGAGCCCTCACCGGCCGCGTCGTCGGTGACCGTGTTCAGCGGGAACATCGCCAGTTCGGCGGTGCCGGCCACCTCGCCCGCCTCGGCCAGGGCGTCGTAGCGGCGGAACCACTCGTCCAGCTCGGCGAGATCGGCGGCGTCGGGCACGAACCCGGGGTCGGCCGGGGGCGTCATCCGGGTGTGGGACTGGGTCATCCTGCTCCTCCTCGTCCGCCCGCCAGCCGGGCGGCAGCATCCTGTACGTCGTACCGTACACCGTACGGGCAGTTGCGACACTCCCCCACGGAGCCTGTCTGTGGGGGTAAGGACACCGTATGGTCACGGTCAGAGACAGGCGCTCGACGCGGACGGGGTCGGACCTGTGACAATGCCGGGAGCAAGTTGGCTGCGCCGTGGCGGCGATCGCGGGGGGTTTCCCGTTGACGCCGGGAGAACGAGGATGTGCACATGAGCGACTGGACTGCCTTCGGACGGGTGGACGCGGACGGCACCGTGTACGTGAAGACCAGCGAGGGCGAGCGGGTGGTCGGATCCTGGCAGGCGGGTGCCCCCGAGGAAGGGCTGGCCCACTTCGCCCGCCGCTTCGCCGACCTGGTCACCGAGGTGGACCTGACCGAGGCGCGGCTCAACTCGGGCGCTGCGGACGCGGGTGGATCGCTGAGCACGATCCGGCGGATCCGCGGTTCGCTGGCCGAGGCCCACATCGTCGGGGACATCGACGCACTCGCCGCGCGGCTGGACAAGCTCGCCGTCATCGCCGAGGAGAAGGCCGGTGAGGCCCGCGCCGCCCGGGAGGCCGCCCGGGGTGAGGCGCTCGCCCGCAAGACCGCCCTGGTCGAGGAGGCCGAGACGCTGGCCGCCGAGTCGACCGGCTGGAAGACCACCGGCGACCGGTTCAAGGAGATCCTCGACGAGTGGAAGGCCATTCGTGGGGTCGACAAGAAGGCCGACGGTGAGCTGTGGAAGCGGTTCGCCGCCGCCCGGGACGGCTTCACCCGGCGTCGGGGCGCCCACTTCGCCTCCCTCGACCAGCAGCGCAAGCAGGCGCACACGGTCAAGGAGGAGCTGGTCGCCGAGGCCGAGAAGCTCTCCGACTCCACCGACTGGGCGGCGACCGCCAACCAGCTCAAGGAGCTGATGAACCAGTGGAAGGCCGCCCCACGCGCCTCCAAGGAGTCGGAGCAGAAGCTCTGGGAACGGTTCCGTGCCGCCCAGGACGCCTTCTTCACCCGGCGCAGTGAGGTCTTCTCGGCCCGGGACAACGAGCAGCGGGCCAACCTGGAGCGCAAGCAGGCGCTGCTGGCCGAGGCCGAGGCGCTGGACGTCGACGGCGACCCGAAGGGCGCCCAGGCCAAGCTGCGGGAGCTCCAGGCCCAGTGGCACGAGGCCGGCCGGGTGCCCCGGGAGGCCGCCGCCAGCCTGGAGCGGCGACTGCGGGCGATCGACGACAAGGTCCGCGAGGTGATGGACTCGGCCTGGCGGCGGACCACCAAGGAGGACAACCCGCTGCTCGCGCAGATGCGGGCGCAGGTCGCCGAGGCCGAGGAGCGGCTCACCCGGGCGCAGGCCGCCGGGGACGCCCGCCGGGTCAAGGAGGCCGAGCAGGCGCTCGCCTCCAAGCGGCAGTTCCTCCAGCTCGCCGAACAGGCCGGCTGAGCCACGCGTTCCGGAAGCCCTCGGTCCCACCTCGGGACCGGGGGCTTCCGCGTAGCCCCGCGCACCGCCACACCCCCGCGCACCGCCGGCACCCCCGCGCACCGCCGGCACCCCCGCGCACCGCCGGCACCCCCGCACACCGCGCCACACCCCTCGCGCCGCTGCAGCCCGCGCAGCGGCGTAGCCCACCGCACCGCCACACCGTCGGGCCCACGCGGCGGTGGGCCTGCCGGCGAACGCGCGTGGGGGCGGGTGAGAGGGTCGGCCGGTTGACGCATCGAGGTCGGCTGATCAGAATGAGCGGCAGAGCCAGGTCGAATCCACCGGCGCGAGGGCACCGACGACGGACACCGTCGTCGGGAGTCGCCGGGGCACCGCAGCGAGTGGCCGCGTCCACGTGACCCGGCACGTCGCGCACTGTCCGCGTACCACAGAAGAGCGGGACGGACGGGCGGCGGCCGGCGTTTCCCTGGTTCTGCGCCCCGCGTCGCCGTCGCGACGCCGGGCATCCGAAGTGGAGTTCCCATGCACCGACCCCGCATTCTCGGCGCCGCGCTCACCGCGCTCGCCACCGCTGCGGCCGGCGTCCTCGTCGCCGCCGCCGTCAGCACCACCCCGGCTTCCGCCGCTGTCGGCGGGACCGGCACCGGCTACCTGCACACCAACGGCAACAAGATCGTCGACAGCACCGGCGCGACGGTACGGCTGACCGGCATCAACTGGTTCGGCATGGAGACCGACAACAAGACGTTCCACGGTCTGTGGTCGAACAACCCGTGGCGCGGCCAGCTCGACAAGATGGCCAGCCTGGGCTACAACACGCTGCGTATCCCGTACTCGAACGACTCGGTGAAGGCGGGCGCGACGGCCAGCGGGATCAACGACTTCGTCAACCCGGACCTGGTCGGGCTCTCGCCGTTGCAGATCCTCGACAAGGTGATCAACTACGCCGGCAGCAAGGGCATGCGGGTCATCCTGGACCGGCACCGGCCCACCGCGGCCGGGCAGTCGCCGCTCTGGTACACCTCGACGGTCTCCGAGGCGACCTGGCTCAACGACTGGAAGATGCTGGCCCAGCGGTACGCCGGCAACACCACGGTGATCGGTGCGGACCTGCACAACGAGCCGCACGCCGAGGGCACCAACCCGGCCGCCACCGGCGCGTGCTGGGGCTGCGGCGACACCACCCGGGACTGGCGGCTCGCCGCCGAGCGGGCCGGCAACGCGATCCTCGGGGTCCAGCCGAACTGGCTGATCTTCGTGGAGGGGGTGAGCTGCCCCAGCGGCGGCCTGTCGAACGTCTGGGACAACGACCCCAGCAACGACGAGGACTGCGGTTGGTGGGGCGGCAACCTGTCCAAGGCCGGGCAGTTCCCGGTCCGGCTGAACGTGGCGAACCGGCTGGTCTACTCGCCGCACGAGTACGCCACAAGCGTCTACGAGCAGGACTGGTTCAAGGCCGCCGACTACCCGGCGAACCTGCCGGCGATCTGGGACCGGTACTGGGGTTACCTGTACAAGCAGAACATCGCGCCGATCATGATGGGCGAGTTCGGCAGCACCCTGGCCGACCCCCGGGACAAGGTGTGGCTGGAGAAGCTGATGGCCTACACCGGCACCGGGGTCAACGGGATGTCCTTCACCTACTGGTCGTGGAACCCGAACTCGGGTGACACCGGTGGCATCGCCCTGGACGACTGGACCAACATCAACACCGCCAAGCAGGCGATCCTCCAGCCGTACCTGATCGCACCGGTGGGTGGCGGAGCCGACCCGACCGGCACGCCCTCCCCCACCTCCCCGACGCCGACGCCCACCAGCACCGGCCCGACCCCGACCCCGCCGCCGACCACGACCCCGCCGCCGCCGACCGGTGGCTGCACCGCCACCTACAAGCAGGTGAGCGCCTGGCAGGGCGGGTTCCAGGGCGAGCTGACCGTCAAGAACACCAGCTCGTCGGCGGTCAACCCGTGGTCGGCGAGCTGGACCTGGCCGGCCGGGGTCACCCTGGCCAGCGGCTGGAACGCCACCGTCGCCCAGTCCGGCACGACGGTGACCGCCGCCGCGCCGAGCTACGCCCCGTCCCTGGCGGCGGGCGCGTCGGTCACCGTGGGCTTCACCGCCAACGGTACGGCCACCGCGCCGGCAGCCGTGAAGCTCAACGGCGCCACCTGCTGAACCGAATCCCCGTACCACCCCACGGATCCGCAGGTGGGTCGCCGGTCGACAGCCCGGCGACCCGCCTGCGGACCGGCCTTCCGAGGCGGTGCCCGGCACGCCGATTTACATCCGCTTCTGTCTATGCTTAGCTCAGGAAAGCGCTTGTCCGGGCTGCGGGCGCCACCACACGGGAGCCACCTCGTACCGACCTGACCCCTTGGCAGGGGCCGATCGGCGACGTCGCAGAGCCACCGGTGCCCCCGGGCACGGCAACGACCGGCGGCTCTCCCGTCGACGGCAGCCCTGTCCCACCCGAAAGGGACGCAGCATGCGCACACCCCGGCGTCGTACGACGCTGATCGCCGCCACCACCGTCGCCCTGCTCGCCACCAGCGCACTCACCGCCGTCGCCGCCCACGCCGCCACCGGCTGCGCGGTCAGCTACACCGTCGGCGGGCAGTGGCAGGGCGGGTTCACCGGCAACGTCACCGTCACCAACCTCGGCGACCCGCTGTCCAGTTGGAGCCTGCGCTGGTCGTACTCGGCCGGTCAGACGGTCAGTGACGCCTGGAACGCCACCGTGTCGCAGAGCGGCGGCACGGTGACCGCCACCAACGTCAGCTACAACGGGAGCGTGCCGACCAACGGCAGCGTCTCGTTCGGGTTCAACGGCACCTGGAACAACTCCAGCAACCCGGCACCGACCAGCTTCACCCTCAACGGGGTGACCTGCACCGGGGGCACCTCGCCCACCGGCACCCCCACCACCCCGCCGCAGCCGAGCACGCCCCCGCCGACGACCCCGCCGCCACCGACCACGCCGCCACCGACCAGCGCGCCGCAGACCGGCCTGGTCGGCTGGGCCACCCAGAACGGCGGCACCACCGGCGGCGGCAGCGCCGGCACGACCACCGTCTCCACCGCCTCCGCGCTGACCAGCGCGCTGAACGCCACCGGCGCGGCGGTGATCCGGGTCTCCGGCACCATCTCCTGCTCGGGCATGCTGCGGGTCCGGTCCAACAAGACCATCCTCGGCAACGCCGGCGCGACCATCGTCGGCTGCGGCTTCACCATCAGCGGCGACCGCAACGTCATCATCCGCAACCTGACGTTCCGGGACTGGAACGACGACGCGATCAACGTGGAGAGTTCGGCCACCAACATCTGGATCGACCACAACACCTTCAGCAACGGCTACGACGGCACCGTCGACATCAAGCGCGGCTCGGACTTCGTCACCGTCTCGTGGAACCGGGTCTTCAACCACGACAAGACGATGCTGCTCGGGCACAGCGACGACAACGGCAGCCAGGACATCGGCCACCTGCGGGTGACGTACCACCACAACTGGTATGACGGCAGCAAGCAGCGCAACCCCCGGGTCCGCTTCGGCAACCCGGTGCACGTCTACAACAACTACTACTACAACAACGCCGGCTACGGGGTGGCCTCCACCATGAGCGCCGGCGTGCTCGTCGAGGGCAACTACTTCGACAACGTCAAGGACACGTACCACCTCGGTGAGGGCGACTCCGGGCCGGGCAGCCTGGTGGCCCGCAACAACCACTTCGTCAACTCGTCCGCCGGGCAGACCGGCGGCAGCGTCGCCGGCATCCCGTACTCGTACACCCTGGACACCGCGAGCAGCGTGAAGTCCATCGTGACGGCGGGCGCCGGCGCGGGCCGCATCTCGGTCTGACCGCGCACCGGTCGGGGTCCGCCGCACCGGCGGTCCCCGGCCGGGGTCCGCCCGCACCGGTCGCGGTCGGTGCGCGCCGCCGCCGGCCGGAGGTCAGTGCGCGGCGCAGCCGGGCGTCGGCGCGGGCGTCGCGGCCGGCGCACCGACCGAGGGCAACCCGAGCAACACCCCGGGGGTACGCGGGGCGCGGCCCGCCTCGGCGGCGTCACCGGCCCGGGTACGCCGGTGTGCCAGCGGCGCACCGTCGGCGTTGAGGTGGTGCGGGGCGGCGTACGTGACGGTGGTGTGCACGATGTCGCCGGGCCGGATCGCGCCGGCCTCGCCGGTCTGGCCGGGCGCACCGGTCGCGAAGTGCACCAGCCGCCCGTCGCGGGCCCGGCCGGAGAGCCGGCCGGTGCGCTCGTCCTTGCGGCCCTCGCCGACGGCGACCAGCACCTCGACGATCTCGCCGACCAGGCGCTTGTTCTCCGCCCAGGTGATCTCCTCGACGCAGGCGATCAGCCGCTCGTAGCGTTCCTGCACCACCTGCTTGGGCAACTGGTCGTCCATGGTGGCGGCCGGGGTGCCGGGGCGCTTGGAGTACTGGAAGGTGAACGCCGAGGAGAACCGGGCCGCCCGGACCACGTCCAGGGTGTGCTGGAAGTCGGCCTCGGTCTCGCCGGGGAAGCCGACGATGATGTCGGTGGTGATCGCCGCGTCGGGCATCGCCGCCCGGACCTTGTCGATGATGCCGAGATAGCGCTCCGACCGGTACGACCGGCGCATCGCCCGCAGCACGTCGTCGGAGCCGGACTGCAACGGCATGTGCAGCGAGTGGCAGACGTTCGGGGTCTCGGCCATCGCGGCGATCACGTCGTCGGTGAAGTCCTTCGGGTGCGGGCTGGTGAACCGGACCCGCTCCAACCCGTCGATGTCGCCGCAGGCGCGCAGCAGCTTGCCGAAGGCGTACCGGTCGCCGAACTCGACGCCGTAGGAGTTGACGTTCTGACCGAGCAGGGTCACCTCCAGCACGCCCTCGTCGACCAGCGCGCGCACCTCGGAGAGCACGTCCCCGGGGCGGCGGTCCTTCTCCCTGCCGCGCAGGGCGGGCACGATGCAGAACGTGCAGGTGTTGTTGCAGCCCACCGAGATCGACACCCAGCCGGCGTACGTCGACTCGCGCCGGGTCGGCAGGGTGGACGGGAAGACGTCGAGGGATTCGAGGATCTCCACCTCGGCGGCGGTGTTGTGCCGGGCCCGTTCCAGCAGCACCGGCAGCGAGCCGATGTTGTGGGTGCCGAAGACCACGTCCACCCAGGGGGCCTTGCGGACGATGTCGCCGCGGTCCTTCTGGGCCAGGCAACCGCCGACGGCGATCTGCATCCCGGGGTGCTTGTCCTTTACGGGGCGCAGGTGACCGAGGTTGCCGTAGAGCCGGTTGTCGGCGTTCTCCCGGACGGCGCAGGTGTTGAACACCACCACGTCCGGGTTGTCGTCGGCCTCGGCGACACGCACGTAACCGGCCTGTTCCAGCAGGCCGGAGATGCGCTCGGAGTCGTGCACGTTCATCTGGCAGCCGTACGTGCGCACCTGGTAGGTGCGCGGGCTGCCCACGGCTGCGGTAGTCATGACGTGCACAGCGTATCCGGACCGACCGGGAAGACCCGAACGAGGAGTAGCCATGTGCCGGAGCATCAAGACCCTGCGTGAACCGTACGTCCCGACGGTGACGCCGGCCGACATCGAGGCGGCGGCGTTGCAGTACGTCCGGAAGGTGTCCGGTTTCCGGGCCCCGGCCGCGCACAACGCGGCGGCGTTCGAGGCGGCGGTGCAGGCGGTGACCGCCGCCACCACGACCCTGTTGGACCGGTTGCAGGTCCGTGGCACCCGCCCCACCACCACCCCCTGACCGCCGCGCGACGGGCCCGGGTGCCAGAGGCGCGCGGCGGGCGGCGGAGTCGGGGTGGCCGGGGCCGGCCGCGGAACGGGGTGGCGGCCCGGTCAGGCGGCGGCCAGCGCCGGGTTGACCGAGTCGGGGGCCCAGCGCGAGCGGCGGCACCGCGACCAGCCCCGGCAGCCCGGGTGGGCCAGGGTGCAGAGCCGGCGAGCGGACAGCACCTCGCCGTCGTCGGTCTCGGTGACCTCGAAGTGCACCGGGCGGATCGTGCCCCCCGGTGCGACCAGCAGGTGCCGGCCGGCGTCGAGGGTGTCGTCGGCCAGCAGACAGTCCCGGTCGAGCAGCCGGGCCAGCGCGGCGATCGCGCTCAGCTGGTGCAGCGACTCGGGTACGCCGTAGCAGTCGACGATCGTGCCGAACTCCCCCGGCGCCTCCCAGACGTCGCAGATCACCGCGTACGTGGGCAGTCGGGCCGGGTCGGCCACGGCGAGGGGCATCACCACCCGACCGAGCGCCTCGGCCAGGGCCGGGTACACCTCCACGGGTGCGGCCCGGTCGATTCTCCAGTTCCACAGCTCGGTCATGCCGCCTCCTCGCTGCGTTCGTCCCACCGGCCTCCGGATCGGGCCTTAATGACGATGGTGGGGGGCATTTGACCTCAACCGGGGGCAAGTTACCGGTCTGTGACCATTCCGGGCAAAATTTCCCAGAGCGCCGCTGCTCCGAGTAGCGGAAAGATGACAGTTTATCGGGTACGGTGCCCCGGGCGGGCCAAGCCGCCGCGTGCCGCGCGCACCGCCGCGCGCCGCCCGCCCGGGGCAGGTGGCAACAGTCAGCGGACGACGACCATCGACTCGCCCCGGGGCAGCAGCTCGCCGATCACCGTGCCGCCGGGCACCTCCCCGGCGAGCAGCAGCCCGCCGGAGGTCTGCGCGTCGGCCAGCAGCAGCCGGTCCGCCTCACCGGTCGCGCCGAACCCGGTCCACGGGGCCACCCAGTCCAGGTTGCGGCGGGTGCCGCCGCTGACGTACCCGTCCCGCACCGCCTCCCGGGCACCGGCCAGGTAGGGCACCCGGGCGGCGTCGATCGCCACCGTGAGCCCGCTCGCCCGCGCCAGCTTCGAGGCGTGCCCGAGCAGCCCGAAGCCGGTCACGTCGGTGCCGCAGCGGATGCCGGCCGCGACGGCGGCGCGGGCCGCCTCCCGGTTGAGCGTGGTCATCAACGCGACCGCCTCGGCGAAGACCTCCCCGGTGGCCTTGTGCCGGGTGTTCAGCACCCCGACACCGAGCGGCTTGGTCAGCGACAGCGGCAGCCCGGCCCGGCCGGCGTCCAGGGTGATCAGCTCCTCGGGACGGACCAGCCCGGTCACGGCCAGCCCGTACTTGGGGCCGTCGTCGTCGACGCTGTGCCCGCCGGCCAGGTGACAGCCGGCCTGGCGGGCCACGTCCTGACCGCCGCGCAGCACCTCCCGGGCCAGCTCCAGCGGGAGGGTGTCCCGGGGCCAGCAGAGCAGGTTCAGGGCGACCAGCGGGGTGCCGCCCATGGCGTACACGTCGGACAGGGCGTTCGCGGCGGCGATCCGCCCCCAGTCGTAGGCGTCGTCCACGACCGGGGTGAAGAAGTCGGCGGTGGTGACCAGGCCGGTCCGCTCGTCCAGCCGGACCACCGCGGCGTCGTCGCCGTTCTCCAGGCCGACCAGCAGCTCGGCGGTGCCGGTGGCCGGGCCGAGGCCGGCGACCATCGCCTCCAGCTCCCCCGGCGGGATCTTGCAGGCGCAGCCGCCACCACGCGCGTGCTCGGTCAGGCGGACCCGGTCGCTCATCCCCACATGATCTCCGCCAGCCGGCCGACCCGCCACCCGACAGGCCCGACCGGTGACGGAATCCGGACCCCTGGGCACGACCGACACCGGTGTTACCTCTCCGTGACCCGTTGGGTAGCGATCCGCCACGTCGCCCCGCCTACAGTGGCCCAACCGGGGGTCGACCGACCCCGCTTTCCGGTGGACGACAGGGACGGTGGACGACGTGGCGACCGGCGAACCGCTGATCGTGCTGGACAGGGTCAACAAGTGGTTCGGCCCCCTGCACGTGCTGCACGACGTGTCACTCTCCATCGGCAAGGGTGAGGTCGTCGTCGTGATCGGGCCGTCCGGCTCCGGCAAGTCGACGCTCTGCCGGGCGATCAACCGGCTGGAGCCGATCAGCGACGGCACGATCACCTTCGACGGCCAGCCACTGCCGGCCGAGGGCCGGGCGCTGGCGAAGCTGCGCAGCGAGGTCGGCATGGTCTTCCAGTCGTTCAACCTCTTCGCCCACAAGACCATCCTGGAGAACGTCACCCTCGGGCCGGTCAAGGTCCGCAAGGAGAAGCCGGCCGCCGCCCGCGAGCGCGGCCTGGCCCTGCTCGACCGGGTCGGCATCGCCAACCAGGCCGACAAGTTCCCGGCCCAGCTCTCCGGTGGACAGCAGCAGCGGGCGGCCATCGCCCGCGCGCTGGCCATGCAACCCAAGGCGATGCTCTTCGACGAGCCGACCAGCGCGCTCGACCCCGAGATGGTCGGCGAGGTACTGGACGTGATGACGTCGCTGGCCGGCGAGGGCATGACGATGGTGGTGGTGACCCACGAGATGGGCTTCGCCCGGCACGCCGCGAACCGGGTCATCTTCATGGCCGACGGGCAACTCGTCGAGGACGCCCCGCCGACGGAGTTCTTCGCCAACCCGCGCAGCGAGCGGGCGAAGGACTTCCTCTCCAAGATCCTCACGCACTAGGCGTCCGTAGTGGAGCGCGCCGCATCCGGTGGGTTCCGACGAAGAAGGAGATCAGTATGCGTATGAAGCGCGTAGCGGCAGTCGCCGCGGCGGCCACTCTGGCGCTCGGCCTGGCCGCCTGCGGCGGCGACAGCGACGGCGAGTCCGGCGGTTCGGGCAGCAAGGGCCTCATCGGCAAGGCACAGAACCAGAAGAAGCTGGTCATCGGCGTCAAGGCGGACCAGCCCGGCCTGGGCCTGCAGACCGGCAGCACGTACGAAGGCTTCGACGTCGAGATCGCCAAGATCGTCGCAAAGGGCCTGGGCGTCGAGGCCGGCAGCATCGAGTGGAAGACCACCGTTTCCAACAACCGCGAGCCCTTCATCCAACAGGGCACCGTCGACCTGGTCGTGGCGACGTACACGATCAACGACGAGCGCAAGCAGAAGATCAGCTTTGCCGGGCCGTACTTCATCGCCGGGCAGGACCTGCTGGTCAAGGCGGACTCCACGCTCGCCGGGCCGGAGGGACTGGACGGCAAGACCGTCTGCTCGGTGACCGGCTCGACGCCGGCCAAGCGGATCCAGACCGAGCACCCGAAGGCCAAGCTCCAGCAGTTCGACTCGTACTCGAAGTGCCTGCCGCTGCTGGAGAACGGCCAGGTGGATGCGGTGACCACCGACGACATCATCCTGGCTGGCTACGCCGCGCAGGAGCAGTACGCCGGCAAGTTCAAGGTGGTCGGCAAGCCCTTCTCCAGCGAGCCCTACGGAATCGGCCTGAAGAAGGACGACAAGGACGGCTGCGAGAAGGTCAACGAGATCCTCAAGGCCGCCGCCTCGGACGGCTCGTACAAGGCCGCCTGGGACTCGACGCTGGGCAAGAGCGGCAAGGCCGCGCCCGAGCTGGACACCACCAAGCTGACCAACTGCGGCAGCGTCTGACGGAGTCTGGGGCCGGCACCCTCGTGGTGCCGGCCCCGGACCGTCACGACGCGGACGACCTGCCCCGGGAGTCGACGAATGCACGTGTTCGCTGATCAGACCAACCTCGACGCGTACGTGTCGGGCTTCCTGTGGATCCTCAAGCTGACCGGCGCTTCGGCGTTCTTCGCGCTGGTGCTGGGCGTGCTGATCGCCGCGTTCCGGGTCTCACCCGTACCGGTGCTGCGCGGCCTGGGCGCCGCCTGGGTCAACATCTTCCGCAACACCCCGCTGACGCTCATTATCTTTTTCTCCTACTTCGGCCTCTTCTCCACGCTCGGGCTCAGCCTCTCCGACGACCTGAACCTGAACAACTACTGGCTGGGGGTCGTCGGTTTGTCGGTCTACACGGCCGCGTTCGTCTGCGAGGCGGTGCGCTCCGGGATCAACACCGTCCCCGCCGGCCAAGCGGAGGCGGCCCGGGCCATCGGGCTGACGTTCTTCCAGACGCTGCGGATCGTGATCCTGCCCCAGGCCGGGCGGGCGGTGGTGGCACCGCTAGGCAGCGTGCTCATCGCGCTGTGCAAGAACGCGACGATCGTCGGCACCATCGGCCTCATCGAGGCGTCGAGCGTGATGAAGGACCTGATCAACAGCAACGGCGACGCGGTCATCCCGATCTTCCTGGTGTTCGCCGGCACCTTCGCCGCGCTCCTGATCCCCACCGGCTACTTCTTCGGCTGGCTGGCCAACCGACTGGCGGTGAAGCGCTGATGAGCAGCATGGTTCTGTACGATCACCCGGGACCGCGCGCCCGCGCCCGCAACGCGGTGCTCAGCGTGGTCTTCGGCATCGGCATCGTCGTCCTGCTCTGGTGGGTCTACCGCCAGTTCGACGAGGCCGGTCAGTGGGAAGGTCGGCTCTGGCAGCCGTTCACCAAGCCGGATACCTGGACCCAGTTCATCATCCCCGGCCTGCGGCAGACGCTCCTCGCCGCAGCCACCGGGATGCTCCTGTCGCTCGTCTTCGGTATCCTCTTCGCGGTCGGGCGCCTCTCCGAGCGCTGGTGGATCCGGGTGCCGTCCGGCATCGTGGTGGAGTTCTTCCGAGCCGTGCCGCTACTGCTGCTGATCTTCTTCATCTTCTACGGCGTGCCTTTCCTCATCCAGGGACCCGTCTCGGCGTTCTGGTCCGTGGTCGTGGGCCTCACTCTCTACAACGGATCGGTGCTCGCCGAGGCGTTTCGCGCTGGCATCAGGTCGATCCCAACGGGCCAGTCCGAGGCCGCCTATGCCGTGGGCATGCGCAAGAGCCAGGTCATGCAGCTCATCCTGGTGCCGCAGGCCGCCCGGGCAATGCTGCCGGTGATCGTCAGCCAGTTGGTCGTGCTACTCAAAGACACCGCGCTCGGCTACATCGTGGCCTTCCCCGAACTACTCCAGCGCGGGGTCAACGACCTCTCGGCCAACTACGGCAACGTGGTGGCGGCGGCGATCGTCGTTGCCGCGATCTACATCGTGATCAACTCTCTGATAACCATGCTGGCGGGCTGGCTCGACCGACGCAGCAGCCGTCGAGCGTACCGCGCCTCGAAGCAGAGCGTCCGGGCCGCGAAGCTGAACGTCCGGGATTCGACCCCCGCCGGCGGGGGCACCGTCGGCGAGCCACAGGGCTGACCACGACGCGGTGGACCCGCACGACGGGTCAGGGCGCGGGGAATCTCCTCATTCCCCGCGCCCTGACTCCGCGCCAACGACCCACGGATGCAGCAGCCAGCAGACTTTAGGCATGTCCGCTCGGTCTGCTCGTTCAATCCCTCGGCGCGATCCCGCTCCTGTCCGATCCTCCACGGTCCGGCCGAGCCAGCGTCGTTGTTGCCCTGGGTGTCCAGACCCGCCGGACGACCTTTTCCCAACTGTCAGAGCGACGGACTGTCAGGTCGCGCCAGCATTAGGGACTACCCGCCAGAGCAAAATCGGGAAAAGGCTAATACAACCGTTCGACGTTCAAGGCAAGACGTCTGGGTCGATCAGCGGTACTCAATCCACTTATCCACCCACCACGATCCTTCGGCGCAGATTGCCTTGGAAATATTGGGCGCGTAGACCCAGCCGCCGTAGCGGCTGTAGAGGTGCCCGTTGTTCTCCTCGCACCTAATGACCACCCGGTACTGGCCGATGATGGTGCCCTGAGCGCACTGACCCCACACTTCCCGGTCGTTCGTCAGTGGGGTCGTCCAGCATTCCGGAGCCGCAGTCGCCGGCGCGGGGGTGGCAACTCCCACCACTCCGGTTGCTGCAACTCAGCACAGCCAAGGCAGCCGCGGTCAAGTTCTTCCCTCTAGAAGTCATGCTCGCATCCCACTCACGATTGGACAACTGGGTAGACGTTCCGCGCGGTACGTAGATTCGCAATCGAATCTATTCACTCCTTTGATCTTGCCGGCTCCAAATAGCCTACGAATTGCATGTGTCGACGTCAATGAGTCATCACAAAATTACAGGGAGTAGCCAGGATGCTGCCGGTCAGCGGGCCGAGGACGGGCGGTCGAGCTGGCGCGGCTGTGGCGGGAGAAGTCAGACAGGCCGGTCAGCGGGCGATCTCGGTGACCCGGGACTCGCGGACCACTGTCACCCGGATCTGCCCCGGGTAGGTCAGCTCCTCCTCGATCTGCTTCGCCACGTCCCGGGCGAGGACCGCCGCACCGATGTCGTCGACGTCGTCCGGCTTGACCATCACCCGGATCTCCCGGCCCGCCTGCATGGCGAAGACCTTCTCCACGCCGAGCTTGCCGGCCGCGATCTCCTCGATCCGCCCCAGCCGCTTGACGTACGCCTCCAGGCTCTCCCGCCGGGCCCCCGGCCGCCCACCCGAGCAGGCGTCGGACGCCTGGGTGAGGACCGCCTCGATGGTCTGCGGCGGCACCTCGTTGTGGTGCGCCTCGATGGCGTGCACCACGTCCTCGCTCTCGCCGTACTTACGGGCCAGGTCGGCGCCGATGATGGCGTGACTGCCCTCCACCTCGTGGGTGAGCGCCTTGCCGATGTCGTGCAGGAACGCCGACCGCTTGATCGTCGGCACGTCCAACCGCAACTCGGCGGCCATGATGCCGGCGATGTGCGCGGTCTCCACCAGGTGCTTGAGCACGTTCTGCCCGTACGACGTCCGGTAGCGCAACCGGCCGAGCAGGGTGACCAGCTCGGGGTGGATCTCGGTGATGCCCACCTCGACCAGGGCGTCCTCGGCGGCCCGGTGGCACAGCTCCTCCACCTCCTGCCGGGCCAGGTCGTGCACCTCCTCGATCCGGTGTGGATGGATCCGCCCGTCGAGGACCAGCTTCTCCAGGGTGAGCCGGCCGACCTCACGACGCACCGGGTCGAAGCAGGACAGCAGCACCGCCTCGGGGGTGTCGTCGATGATCAGGTTGACCCCGGTCACCGACTCGAAGGCGCGGATGTTGCGCCCCTCCCGGCCGATGATCCGCCCCTTCATCTCGTCCCCGGGCAGGTGCAGGACGCTGACCACGCTCTCCGCGGTCTGCTCGCTGGCCACCCGCTGGATGGCGTCCACCACGATGTGCCGGGCGCGCTGTTCGGCGGTGTTGCGGGCGTCGGACTCGATGTCCCGCACCAGCAGCGCCGCCTCCCGCTTCGCCTGGGTCTCGATCGCCTCGATCAGCTCCGTCCGGGCCGACTCGGCGGTGAGCCCGGCGACCCGTTCCAGCTCCCGGCGACGCTGCTCCTCGGCCACGGCCAGCGCGGCCTCCCGGGCGCTGATCGCCGACTCCCGTTCGGCAAGCGCGGCGCTGGCGGCGGTGAGCTGCCGCTCGCGCTCGGCCAGCCGCTCCACCTCCTCGGTGTGCAGCCGCTCCCGCTCGTCCATCCGGGCGGCCCGACGTTCCACCTCGGCCGCCTGCTCACGCGTCGTCGCGGCGAGCACCGCCACCTCACGCTCACCGCTGCGCCGGGCGCTGGCCCGCAACTGCTCGGCGTCCGCCTCGGCCTGCCGGTGGGCGCGCTCCAGCACGGTGTCCGCCTCGGCGCGGGCGTCGTCGAGCACCCGCCGGGCCTCCGCACGGGCCGACTTCGCCTCGGCCTTGGCCCCGGCCGCCTCGGCGCGGGCCGCGGAGGCGGCCGACTTCGCCACGTCGATGGTGCTGTTCACCTCGTCGGCGGCGGTCCGCAACGCGGCCAGCGACTGTTCCTGCCGGTCCTTCTCGGCGATGAAGGCGGGGTCCTCCGGGGCCGGGGCCGCACCGATGCGGCGCAGCGCCCGTAGACCGACCAGGACCACGCCGACCACGACCAGGGCCAGGACTCCGACGACGACCAGGAGCACCACATCGAAGGCGTTCATGCCGGTGTCCCGTCACCCGGGTCGGCGGGCTGCCACGCTGCGCTGGCGTAGCCGCGCTCGCCACCACCTCCTGGGGACCCCCGGTCCCTGTGCCGACCCGCCATGGTCGTGCCTCCCCAAACGTCTACGCCGCAGGGGAAGCGTGCCGATGGGCACGCACCTCTGCGGCTCTGGACGCCCGACCGAGCGGCTGGCCGTGGGGATAGCTCTCCGTCGGCGGTGCCCAGGAGGCATCGCCGACAGCCGGGTGCAGTTGTCGGGTCGGCTCCGGACCGGCTGTCCGGAGCGACCGTCAAGGCCGGTGGAGCTGGCCAAAGTGATGCGGTTCTGTTACGAGATCTATGTTGTGCGCTTAGCCTGCGCTGGTCGGGCAAAGTGAGCCTGTATGGCGAGGCTAGGTCTCGGAAGGCCGTTCGGTCAAGAACTCATGATCAAACCCCCCGAACGGAGAGAGTTGAAGATGTCACCCATTGGTGATCCAGATCCGGACACCCCCGCCATAACCATCCCAGAAGTACGTCCTGCCCACGCCGGCCGGGTCGGACCCGCTCGAGCCGAGCCGGGCCGGATCAGGTGGTGCCGAGGGCGCGGGCGTGCGCCACCAGGGCGGCGTTGTCGGGGGCGAGTTCACCGTTCGGGAGATGAAGGGTGTCCTCCAGGCCGATCCGGGTGTCCAGGCCACGGCGGACCGCCTCGACGAGCACCGGCCAGGTGGCCGCCCCCTCGCCGTGCAGCAACACCGCAGGATCGCCCGGGACGAGGATGGCGAGCATGTCGGCGGCGTCGGCCAACGCCCGAGCAGGGTCCTCGGCCAGGCACTCGATCAGGAGCCGACCGGCCGGCACCCGCCACCGACGCCAGGCGCGGACCGCGTCCACCGACCAGAGGCCGGCCTCGACCAGCACACCGCGCTCGTGCAGGGCCGCCGCGACCGCCTCGGCACCCTCCTCGTGCGCGTTGACCGAGGCGAAGTCGGGCAGCACCGACCAGGCACGCACGGCGGCGACCCGGTCGGCCGGGTCGGGTGCGATCCACGCACCGGTGCTCACCCCGACCGGCAGGCCGGGCCGGGCGGCGCGGATGGCGGTCACCGCCTCGGCGATCACCGGTGGGGACAGCGACTCGACCCCATCGGCATCCCGTGGGTGTACGTGCACCGCCGCCACCCCCAGCGCCGCACAGCGGACCGCGTCGGCGGCCAACTCGGCGGCGGTCAACGGCACGGCGGGGTGCTCGTCACGCCGACGGGCACCGTTCAGCGACGCCTTCCACCACCGGGTCAACCCCGCTCACCCTCGGCCTCGGCCAGAGCGTCGGCGTCGATCTGCTCGGCGAACTCGGCGGCCTCGGCGCTCTGGGCGGCGAGCGCGTCCTTCACCGCCCGGATCGCCAGCCCGGGAGGGTAGCCCTTGCGGGCGAGCATGCCGACCAGCCGGCGGAACACCGCGTCGGGCTCGCCCCGGGCGGTCCGCAGCTTCCGGTCGACCAGGGCACGGGCGGTCTCCGCCTCGGTCTCCTCGTCCAACTCGTCGAGGGCCTCGCTGGCCACCTCACCGTCCACGCCACGCTGACGCAGCTCGTTGGCGAGCGCCCGGCGGGCCAACCCCCGACCGTTGTGCCGACTGGAGACCCAGGCGCGGGCGAAGGCCGCGTCGTCGATGATGCCGACCTCGTCGTAGCGGTCGAGCACCTGGGCGGACACCTCGTCGGAGATGCCCTTCTTCGCCAACGCCCCGGCCAGCTCGGCCCGGGTACGCGGACGCACCGCGAGCTGCCGCAGGCAGATCTCCCGAGCCACCTCGGCCTCGTCGCGGGGCGTCGGCCCGGCGGATGTCGACTCGGCAACGGATGTCGACTCGGTAGTTGTCGGCTCGGTCTCGTCGGACCGCCCCCGGCGACCTCGCCGAGGGCGGGGCGTCACGTCGTCGGCGCCCGCACGGGGTGGGGAGGCATCCCAGCCCCGCCCCGTGCGGGCGCGTCGTCCTGCCACTCGGCCGCGACCGGTCAGAAGTCGACCGGCGGCAGCTCAGGGCCACCGGCGGCGTCACCCGCGCCGACCCCGACGCCGAGCTTCTCCAGGATCTTCTTCTCGATCTCGGCGGCCACGTCCGGGTTCTCCTTGAGGAACTCCCGGGCCTTCTCCTTGCCCTGGCCGAGCTGGTCACCGTCGTAGGTGTACCAGGCACCGGACTTGCGGATGATCGCCTGCTCCACGCCGACGTCGATCAGCGAGCCCTCGCGGGAGATGCCCTTGCCGTACATGATGTCGAACTCGGCCTGCTTGAACGGCGCGGCGACCTTGTTCTTCACGACCTTGACCCGGGTACGGTTACCGACCACGTCGGTGCCGTCCTTGAGGCTCTCGATGCGGCGCACGTCGAGCCGGACCGACGCGTAGAACTTCAGCGCCCGCCCACCGGTGGTCGTCTCGGGGCTGTTGTGCACCATGACCCCGTCGACGAAGTAGTTGTGGTTGCCCTCGACCTCGATGTCGAACCGGTTCATCGAGCGGGTCTGCGGCTTGACGTGTACGTCGATGATCCGCGCCGGCACGGGGGTGAGCTCCGCTGGGGCGAACTGCGGCTCGACCGCGCACTGCCCCCGGAACCGCGGCAGCAGCTTCGACTCCATCGCCGCCGGCACGTACGGCGCAACCAACTCCTGGAACCGGGCGGACGACGCCGTGGTGAAGATGATCGACGCGGTCCCCCGGGCACCCCGGGCAACCAGCTTCACCTCCATGCCGTACGCGTCGCGCAGGTGCTCGACCAGCCGCTCACGGCTGCCCTCCGCCATCGCCTCCACGCAGATCTCGATCCGCCCGGAGCCACCGGCGGTACGCTCCTGCACACCCTTGGAGCGGACGGTGAAGCACCCGTCGTCCATGTACCACACCGCGAGGGCCAGCGGGGTCAGGGCCTTGAGGTAGTCCCAGCTGAGGTGCTTCCTGCCGTCGCCCAGGTAGACCGCGCGACGCAGCTCGTCCAACTCGGGCAGCGGCGTGAAGTCGACGAACGCAGCGCCACGATCATCGGTGCGGCGGGAGTGGGTGATGTTGCCGAGCAGGGACGCCTTCCAGTCGAGATAGTCGACCTGCGCCGCGCCGTGCCCGAGGCGGAACCGGACACCGGAGCGGTCTGCCCGGTTGGGCGAGAGGGCACCGTCACCCATCAGGGAACCGAGCACGACCTGCCACTGCTGCTCACTCAGCCGCCGCGGCTCGGCCAGCATGACCCGGTCACCGGCGATCAACTCACCAGCCTCCCGCCAACCACCGGGCGTACGAATCATGTGATTGGCGGTGGCGGCGAACTGTGCGCGGCCATTGCCGCCCGACTTCGCCACGGTGAACTGGAGGAACTGCTCGGCCGGGCCGTTGTTGAACCAGTTGGTGATCCGCTTCGGCTCCACCCGGTCGGTTTCCGGGTTGTAGGAGAGAACCTCGACGTCCATCCGCTGATTGACGATCTTGCCGATCTTCTCCTGGGTGCCGTCTGCCAGGGTCACCCTGGTCGAGTACGACATACATCCGAACATGACGCCGATCTTCTCGCGGAGCTGGTTGATGAAGATCGCCGTGGTGCCGGTGTTGTTGAGCACGCCGGTGATCTTCCGCAGCGCCTGGCTCATCAGCCGGGCCTGGAGACCGACGTGGCTGTCGCCCATCTCGCCCTCGATCTCGGCGCGCGGCACCAGGGCGGCCACCGAGTCGATCACGATGATGTCGATCGCGCCGGAGCGGACCAGCATGTCCACGATCTCCAGCGCCTGCTCGCCGGTGTCCGGCTGGGAGACCAGCAGGGCGTCGGTGTCGACGCCGAGCGCCTTCGCGTAGTCGGGGTCGAGCGCGTGCTCGGCGTCGACGAAGGCGGCGATGCCGCCGGCCCGCTGGGCGTTGGCCACCGCGTGCAGGGCGACCGTGGTCTTACCGCTGGACTCGGGGCCGTAGACCTCCACGACCCGGCCCCGGGGCAGACCACCCACCCCGAGCGCCACGTCGAGCGCGATGGAGCCGGTCGGAATGACCGAGGTCTGGACGACCGGGCGCTCGCCCAGCCGCATCACCGAGCCCTTGCCGAACTGCTTGTCGATCTGAGCGAGAGCAAGGTCGAGTGCCTTCTCCCGATCGGGCCCTGCGGCCATGTTTGCCACCCCTGCCTTCGCCGGCGTCTTTCCTGAGCTTCGCGTCACGCGAACACGCTAGGCGCTGGGTCCGACAGAAAACCAGCCGACGGGCCGTGAGCTGTGGACGAGCACCTCGCTGTGGACAATAGCCGAACAGGTGTACGAGTCGGCAAGCGACACGCGGAAGCGCCGAAACAGCAGCTCAACGTAGCCGTGCGGGCACCCGGTCGGGGTACGCGGCGACCACCGCCCGCCACACGACGTGGGTCTGCTCACCGGCCGCGAGGGCCTGCGTGATGGTCCGCCCGTCGAGCTGGGAGAGCACCTGGTCGCTGGCGATGCTGGCCGCGTAACCCGGCCCGAACGCCTCGTCCAGCCGGGTCCAGAAGTCGGTCAGCCGCACGTGATCACTCCTCCTCGTCGGGTGCCGTCGGCGGCACCGGACGCAACGCTAGCGCCACCAGCGGCACCACCGCGATCGCCGCCAGCAGGGTCAGGGTCGGATAGCCCGCCACCCGCACGACAAACCCGCTGGCCGCTGCCGCGCCCGCCCCGGCCAGCCCCATCGTCAGGTCGGACAGCCCCTGCACACTGGGGCGTACCCCGGCCGGCACTGCCTCGGACAGCAGCGTCGAACCCGCCACCATGGTCGCCGACCAGCCGAGCCCGAGCAGGGCCAGACCGACCGAGAGGCGCGGCGTGTGGTGCCCGGCGGTGCCCGCCACCGCGCACGCGGCCAGCAGCGTGCCGGCGCCCCCGAGGATCACCACGCGTCGGCCCAGCCGGTCGGTGAGCCACCCCACCACCGGGGAGAGGGCGTACATGCCGGCGATGTGCAGGCTCAGCACGATGCCGACGACCCGCAGCACGTCCGCGTCGGAGTGCGACTCGCCGAGACGTACCGGGGTCATCGCCATCACCGCGACCATCACCAGGTGGCCGACCGCGACGGCGGCGATGCCCAGCCGGGCGGCCGGCCGACCGCGCACCACCCGCCAGGCCGCCCCCATGCCCGCCCGCCGCGCGACCGGCGGCGACGTACCGACGTCGGTCGGCGGCGGAGCGGCCCCGGCCACGGGCGGTGCGGCGGCGTCGGCCGCCGCGAGCCGGCGCGCGGTAAGCAGCGGGTCCGGTCGCAGCAGGATCAGCAGTACGACCGCAGCCACGGTGAACGCGACGGCGCTGAACGCGAACGGGCCGGCCAGCGACGGCAGGCCCCAGTCCCGGGTGACCCCGTCGACGAGCGCGGCGAAGTTGGGCGCCGCCACCGAGCCGATGGTGGTGGCCCAGACGACCAGGGAGAGTTGCCGGCCCCGGCGGGCCGGTTCGGCGAGGTCCACCGCCGTGTAGCGGGCCTGGAGGTTGGCCGCCGTGCCGCCGCCGAACAGCAGCATCCCGAGGAAGAGCAGCGGCACTCCACCGGTGACCGTGGCGAGCACCACCAGCACCGCCCCGACCGCCCCGACCAGGTACGCCACCACCAGCCCCGGACGGCGTCCGTGTCCGTTCATGATCCGGGTGACCGGCACGGCGAGCAGCGCCGCGCCCACCACACCGCAGCTCTGTGCCAGTCCGGCCACGGCGACGCCGGCGACCCGGGCCGCCAGCAGTGCCCCGACGGAGATGCCGATGGCCACGCCGATGCCACCGATGATCTGGGTCGCGAAGAGCAGTCGCAGCGTGCGCCGCTGGATCGGGGCGACGTCGGGCCGGGCGGGCACGCGCAGGTCGACGGTCATCGCAGGCTCCTGGTTCGGGGAGCCTCATCGTCGCGCAGCCGGCCCGCCGCCCGCATCGGGGTTACCGGTCGACCGGGGCGGCGATCCGAGCGCCCCGGGGACGGCGGCCAGCCGACGACCGAGCCGGCGGACCCGGACGAAGGTGGCCCCGGCCGGTTGGCCGGTCCGGGTCGCCGGGACTTCCCTGTCGAGTCGCCGGCCGGTCAGCCGACCAGTGCGCGGGCGGCCACGGTGAGGTCGTCGACCAGCCCCCGGTAGGCGACGTCCTGGTTGTCGGCGCGCAGCACCGCCGACGGGTGGATGGTGGCCAGCATGCGGGCGGCGGGCGCGTCGGCGAGCGTCCCGGCGCTGTCCACCGGCACCCGGGTGAAGTCCTGCGGGTGTTCGGCGGCGGCCGGCCAGGGCAGCAGTTGGCCGCGTTGCCGGGTGACCCGGAACGCCGGGCCGAGCAGGGCCTTCGCCGCCGTCGCGCCGAGCACCACCACCAGTTCGGGGCGCAGCCGGGCGAACTCGGCGACCAGCCACGGCCGGCAGGCGGTGATGTGCACCCGGTCCGGGGTCTGGTGGATGCGCCGCCGGCCCCGCAGTTCGTGCCGGAAGTGCTTCACCGCGTTGGTGATGTAGAGGTGGGCCGGGTCGAGGCCGGCGTCGTCGACCGCCCGGCGCAGCAGCCGGCCGGCAGGGCCGACGAAGGGCAGCCCCTTCTGGTCCTCCAGGTCGCCGGGCTGCTCGCCGACGAAGACCACCCGGGCGCGCTCGTCGCCCCGGCCGAAGACGGTCTGGGTGGCGTCCCGGTACAGCTCGCAGCCCCGGCAACCGGTGGCTGCGGCGCGCAGCTCGGCCAGTGTGTCGGCCTGCGGCGGGATGAACTGCTGGGCACCGGGTGGGTCGGTCTGCTCGGCCATGGCGACTGTTCTACCCGGTCCGGTGACCCACTCCACGACGGACCCGCCGGTCTTCCCATCCTCAACAGCGTCGCGCGTGGACAGCGGCCAGACGCCTCGGAGCCGGCCTGACCGGTGACCGGACCGGTCCGGCTACGACTTCTCGTCGGCTTCGAGCAGGTGGGGTCGCTTCTCGAGAATCCAGGCCTCTACGTCGGACTTCAACCAGATCTGACCCATCTTGAGAACAGCGGCCGGCGGCGGGAAATCCCTGCGGCTGATCAGGATGTACGTGCGCTGTCTTGAGATTCCCAGGCGTTCCTGGATCTCGGCGGCTCCCCACACCTCCAACTGGGTGCCTCTGAGCAATGCCATACCGGCAAGCGTAGGTACGATTTGCCTTGATAATCATCATACGATATTGCTAGCATAGCTCCACTAGGACTGGGTTATGGTTGGACGGCTGTCAACCCCAATGCCAGGGAGAGCACATGCCTCGTTGGAAGTGGTTCCTCCGACCTGCTGAACCCGTCGACGTCGTACAGCAGCCCACACCTCTGGCCACGCCCGAGGCACCCGGGCCCGCGACCGCCCGTCGGTCGTGCCACGCCAGTTGACTCCCGAAGCCAGGTGGGGCGCACGGAATGCCCGGAAGCTCAACCGGGGCTCCTGGCCAGATGCCTGAGCAGCGACCACGTCCAGAGCCACCGTTCGCCGTGCTCATGGCCGGCTACGTCGTGGACTTCCACCATCGCAACGCCTGCTCCCGGTGCCAGCCGGACGGCTCGTGCGTGCGCCTGGTCGACGCGGGCGAGACGCTACGCGCCTGGCGGGACGGGAAGCGCCGATGAAGGCCGGCGATCTGGTGTACGTGACCAGGGCCGCCAGCGTGCAGTTCCTCCGGCCCATCCGGTTCCGGGTCATCCGGGTGCTCGACTGGCCCACGTACGACGGCTGGGTCTGGTTGGAGGGGTACCAGCTGAACGCGGCCGGCGACGCCGTGGCCCGGCGGAAGATCTTCGTGCAGCCGGCAGGTCTGACCGCGCCGCCCGCTCCCGTCCCACCGCAGGCGAGCGGGAGGAGGTCGACGGGACGGTCTGTCAGGCGGTGAAGCCGATCGGGCCGGTGGGACGGACCGCCGCCGCCACCGCGTCGGCCAGCGGCGCGAGGTCGGCGTCGTCGAGCGCACTCACCGTGATCCGTACGGCGGGTGGGGCACCGATCCGGTAGAGGCCGCCGGGAGCGACCGACCAGCCGGCATCCCGCAGGGCGGTGACCGTGGCGGTCTCGTCGGGCACCGGCAACCAGACGTTGATGCCGCTGCGGCCGTGCCCCGCCAGCCCTCTGTCGGCGAGCGCGGCGAGCAGGCCGGACCGGCGGTGTTCGTACGCGTCGGCGGCCTGGTGGATCAGGGTCGTGGTGGCCGGGTCGCGCCAGAGCGACAGGACGAGTCGTTGCAGGACGGTGGAGACCCAGCCAGCGCCCACCCTGGCCCGGCCGGCCACCCGGGACACCGTCACCTCGTCACCGGCCAGCACCGCCAGCCGCAGGTCGGGCCCGAAGGGCTTGCTCACCGAGCGGACGAACGCCCAGGCCGGGGTGGCCCCGGCCAGCGGGTGCAGCGGCAACCGGGACAGCTCGGCGGCGTGGTCGTCCTCGATCAGCAGCAGGTCGGAGCGGCCGGCGAGCAGCGCCCGCAGGGCACCGGCCCGGTCTGCGGAGACGGCGGCGCCGGTCGGGTTCTGCGCGCGGCTGGTCACCACCAGCGCCCGCGCACCCAGGGTCAGCGCGTCGCGCACCCCCGCGACGGTGGGGCCCTCGTCGTCGACCGGCACGCCGACCGGCCGCAACCCGAGCGCGGCGACCAGGTCGAGCAGGTTGGCCCAGCCCGGATCCTCCACCGCGACCGCGTCGCCGGGGCGCAGCCGGGTGGCGAGCAACCGCTCGATGCCGTCGAGCGCTCCCCCGGTGACGGTCAACTCGTCGGCGGGCACCCCGTCGGCGGCGAGCCGGGACCGGGCGGCCTCGGCCAGGGCGGGGTGCACGCCGGTCGAGGCGTACCCGGTGGGAGGGCCGATCTCGGCGGCGAGCGCGGCCAGGTGCGGGCCGAGCGGCGGCAGCAGCCGGGGGTCGGGCTGACCCTGGGACAGGTCGCGTGCGCCGGGGGCTGGCGTCGGATGCCGGGCGGCGCGGCGGGTGGCGACCGGCGGCCGGGGCCGCACCCGGGTGCCGTGCCGGCCGGCGGTGACGACCAGGCCCCGCTGGCGCAGCTCCTGGTAGGCCCGAGCCACGGTGGCCGGGCTGACCGCCAGCGCGGCGGCGAGGGACCGCACCGGCGGCAACGGGTCACCCGCGTCGAACGCTCCGGTGCGGATGCCGGTTTCCACGCTCGCCGAAATCGCGGCGGACGTGGAGCCGAGGATCTGATAATGTGCTGCCACAGTTCCAGGATCGTACTAGAACAAAGGCGGGATGTCACATGTACGCGCCGACCGCACGCACCACCGCCAGCCGCAGCCGGGACCGGATGAGCTACGACCGGGCCGCCGCCCACGCCGTGCTCGACGAGGCGTACCACTGCGTGCTGGGGTTCGTGGTCGACGGCGAGCCGCGCCTGCTGCCCACCCTGCACGTCCGCGTCGGCGACACCCTCTACCTGCACGGCTCCACCGGCAGCCGCCCGTTGCTCGCCGCCCGGGGCGATGCCGGGCTGCCGGTCTGCGTCACGGTGACCCTGCTCGACGGGCTGGTCTACGCCCGCTCGCAGTTCCACCACAGCGCCAACTACCGGTCGGTCGTCGCACACGGCACGGCCCACCTGGTCACCACCGAGCACGACAAGCGCTCGGCGATGACCGCCCTGGTGGAGAAGGTCGGGGCGGGGCGGGCCGCCGACAGCCGCCCGCCGACCCGCCGGGAGTTGGCCGAGACGGCCGTGCTGGCGCTGCCGCTGCGCGAGGTGTCGGTGCGCGCCCGCACCGGCCGGGTCCGCGACGACCCGGCCGACCTCGACCTGCCGCACTGGGCCGGGGTGGTGCCGCTGCGGCTGACCGCCGGGCCACCCGAGCCGGACGCCGGGGTGGCCGTCCCGGTGCCGGCCTACCTGCGCCCCACCGGGTCGCCGGGGCCGGATTCCGCCGGGTCGCCGTGGTGGCAGCCGGTGCCGCTGCGCGGTGCGCACGTGCTGCTGGAGCCACTGGCCCTGGCGCACGCCGACGAACTCTTCACCGCCACCGCCGAGCCGGAGGTCTGGGCCCACCTGGGCCATCCGTTGCCGGCCGACCCGGCCGCGATGCGGGCGATCGTCACCGCCGCGCTGGCGGCCCGGCAACGGGGCGAACGGGTGCCGTGGGTGCAGCGGTGCGCCCGGACGGGAGCGGTCGTGGGCAGCACCTCGTACTACGAGGTCGATCCGGAGCAGCGCTGCGTCGCGGTCGGGCACACCTGGCTCGGCCGGCCGTGGTGGCGCAGCGGCATCAACACCGAGGCCAAGCTGTTGCTGCTCACCCGGGCGTTCGACGAGTTGGGGGCGGTGCGGGTGGTCTGGCACACCGACATCCGCAACACCCGGTCCCAGGCGGCGATCGAACGGCTCGGCGCGACCCGGGAGGGCGTGCTGCGGATGCACCGTCGGCGACCGGACGGCTCCTGGCGGGACACCGCGCAGTACGCGATGACCGTCGACGAGTGGCCGAACGCACAGGCCAGGCTGCGGGAAAAACTTCGTCGTACGACCCCGGTGGGGCGAGGATGACGGGCGTGCTGGGCATCACCGACATCTGGACGTACGTGTTGGGCACCGTGGCGATCGTTCTGCTGCCGGGGCCGAACTCCCTCTTCGTGCTCTCCACCGCCGCCAAGCGGGGCGTGGCGGTCGGCTACCGGGCGGCGGGCGGGGTGTTCCTCGGCGACTCGGTGCTGATGGTCCTCTCCGCCGCGGGGGTGGCGTCGCTGCTCAAGGCGTACCCGTCGCTCTTCCTCGTGATCAAGTACGCCGGTGCGGCATACCTCGGGTACGTCGGGCTGACCATGCTGCGCGGGGCCTGGCGGCGTTGGCGCGACCGCCACGACCCGGCGGCACCCCGGCTGATCGACGCCGCCGAGCCGGCGGCGCTGCGCAGCCCGTTCCGCAAGGCGCTGGTGATCAGCCTGCTCAACCCGAAGGCGATCCTCTTCTTCATCTCGTTCTTCATCCAGTTCGTCGACCCCGGCTACGCCTGGCCGGCGCTGTCGTTCCTGCTGCTCGGGCTGATCGCCCAGGTGACCAGCGTGCTCTACCTGACCGCGCTGATCTTCGCGGGCACCTTCCTGGCCACCCAGTTCCGGCGTCGCCGGCGGCTGGCCGCGGGGGCCACCACCGGCGTCGCGGTGCTCTTCCTGGGCTTCGGCATCAAGCTCGCCACCGCCTCGGTCTGACCACCGGCCGCCATCGACGGGCGAACCATCGGCCTGCGCCGTCCCGCCGGTCAGGTGCCGTCGCCGCCACCACCGATTCCCCCGCCGCCGCCGGTGCCGCCCAGCCCGTAGCCGGGCCGCACCGGCTCGTCCGGCCGGCGGCTCACGTGGGCCGACTCGGTTATCCGGGCCGACCAGTGTGCGTCCGAGGCCGCCGCCGCGTGCCGGTTGATCGCCTCGCGTAGCCAGCCGTCCACGACGGAGACCCAGTCCCGTTGATCGGCGTCGGTGTGCCAGATCCGGAACCGGCTGATGCTCTGGTGGCTGATCCCGGTCAGCGAGAGCCGCCGGTCCATCCAGAGCAGCACCTCCAGGCCGGCGGAGTTGGCCACGAAGATCAGTTCCAGCTCGGTGATCGGGCCGGCGTACAGCGGGGCGACCCAGTAGCCGAGGCGTTCGTGCACCGGCAGGCTCTGCGCGACCCCCGGCAACCGGCTGGACACCAGGCCCGCCTGCCGCAGCACGAAGCCGAGCGTGTCCAGCGCCGCGAGCACATGCTGCTGGGTCGGGAGCGGGTGGACGAAGATCGGCACCATCGCCCCCTGCTCCAGCTCCGGGTCCACCGAGACCTCGGTACGCAGCCCGGTGCGCAGGCTCATCAACGGCACCCCGCCGAAGATCGTCACCGGGGTCTCCCACGGCAGGGGTACGGCGAAGTCGATGGCCCGCCGCCGCCCGGCCGGTACGACGAACCGACCCCCCACCGGCACCTGGTGGTACTGCACGAGGCGGCGGGGTGAACGGGGGTCCTCCGGTTCGGCGGTGGCCACCAGACCGAGCCGTACGTGCCGGATCGGCACGTCCTGCGGCCCGGCGGTGAGCGTCACCCTCCCCGGCAGGCGCAGCCCCGGGCGGGTGCTCGGATTGGTCAGGGTGGTGCTCACCGCCAACCCGGTCCACCCGGACTCCCGGGACACCCCGGTCAACCGCATCCCCGCCGCTCCCCCCGTTCGTCGCCTGTCCACCCGTCCCGGCGGCGAGCCGACCCCGCCGACCTCCGCCGGACCGACCTCCCCGGGCCGACCACCGTCGCGCCCGAGCTGACCGCCGACCGCCCACCCACCGACGAGCCGGGCGAGCGCCACCGGCCCGGCGCGAGGTGGTGGATTCCCACTGTCCGGCCCGGCACTCCTCGCCCTCCGGAGCAACGCCCAGCCCCCGAGCAGGACCCAGCCCCCGAGACAGGACCCAGCCCTGGGCGAGACCAGCCCCGGAGCAGGACCCGACCCCGGGCGAGACGCAGGGGTCGCGCGGACAGGCGTTCCACGCCGGGGGAACCCGGCTGGTCGGTGGGCGGGTGCTGGTGCTGGTGCTGGTCATGCCCGACGACGGCACGGCGACGCCCGACGACGGCACGGTCCGCCGCACGGCGGTTGGTAGCGTGCTCGTCGTGACAGAGCTGGCAGAACTGGTCCTGACCCCCGGCGAGCGGGCCCGGGGGGTCCGGGTCGACAGTGTGATGTTCGGGATGGACTGGACCGGTGAGGACCACCCGGGCCAGCTGGCGGAGTTCGTGGCCGGTCGGGTACGGGCCTTCGGGGTGGAGCCGACGGACGTCGACACCACAGTCGTCTACCACGCGGCCGAGGCCGACCCGACCCTGCGCCGCGGTGACTTCCCGGTACGCCAGCTCGATCATCTGACCGGGGTGCTGGCACCTCTCGCCTGCACGCTCCTGGTGTGGGACAACGGCACCGACACCTACGAGGTGCTGGTCGCGCCGACCGGTGAGCGTGAGCTGACCGGGTTGACGTACCAGGGCCTCCCGGTGCGGGCCTGGGGCTCGGAACCCGAAGAGACCGTGGTCAGCCTGGACTGCCCGAACTGCGCGGAAATGCTGCTCTGGCAACTGTCGGCGACCCAGACCCTGGCCGACGAGCGCTGCGACTGTGGAACCGCGTTGTTCGACGCCACCGGCCACCCAATGCCCCACGTCACCCTCCACGACTGAGCCACTCAGTCCCCCTGGCCAGTCGGCAGGGGTGGCACCGGAGCGTGGTGGGGGTGGACCACCACCCATATGGGAGAGGTCACCGAGCCATCCCGCGCAACGGCCCGGTTGCTGGCTGTAGCGGACCCGGTGTCCGCAAGGTCCGAAACGCGCCTGATGGACATCGGTAGATGGAGATTAGAGGTCCTGTAGCACGGCGGTGCGTGTGACACTCATCGGCGAACGCGGAAACTCGCTGCTCAAGATGGTGTTCAGAGCCCTTCGCGACGTCAGCCCAACCCCCGGTGGATCGGGAAGATCGTGGCCGCCGCTCCGACCAGCCACATCTGGCGGCCCCAACCCCACCCACCAACATGATCAATTTGAGCTACGCGGCATTGGCCCGAGCCGGGCCCGCAGATCCGCGTTCTCCGCCCGCAACACCGCGTTCTCCTGCCGCAAACCGGCATTCTCACGCCCAAGATCACCAAACCGGCTTCCCATCCAGGCAAGCCGCTCCAGCAACTCCACGATGGACGGCGTTCCGGACACCCGACCATGATCCAACTCTCAGCCCGCAGGTCAGGCCAACCCACCGACGACCACCTGATCAGTCACAAAAAATCTTCGCTCGCGGAGCCAGCGGCCTGGCGCCTACGTCTCGGAAAGATCGCTGGGCGATCAGGAGGAGGGGAGGTGATCGATCAGGAGGAGGAGCGGTGATCGATGCAATGGCTGAACGGCTATTGCAATACCCTGCTCGCACCCGGATACTTATGACAAATATTCACTCCTACGAATGGACCAACGTATGAATCATCTCCATCGTGATCGCCGCGCCCGCACGGCAGGATTCGGAGCCGTCCTCCTCGCGCTGAGTCTTCTGGTATGGCCAGCCGCTGGCGCGACGGCGCAACTGGAAGCTTCCGATCGGGATGACACAAAAGTGGGTGTCAACGCCAACTACTATCAGCTCATGAATCCAGCATCCGGATTGTGTCTCACGCTCTACAACGGCAACACGATCGATGGGGCGCCGCTGGTCGTCATGCCATGCGACCAACGCGGGAGGCCTATGAGCTGGGCTTTCAGCGCTGGGAATGCTGGCGCTCTTTCCTCCCAAGCCGATCCGACACGATGTGTCGATGTCCTGAACGGCGTGACCGCCGACGGAACCTCCGTGCTCGACTGGACCTGCGGTTCCACTAACCCCAACCAACAGTGGACTCTTACCAATGGCGGCAGATTGCTGAGTGGTCTGTCAGGCGGCTGGTGTCTCTCTATCTACGGGAACAACCCGACGCCTGGGACGATCGTCGTCCTGATGTCGTGCCTGAATGAGGGTGGAAGCCCTTCCCCCTCCCCCTCTTCGTCTTCGTTTCCGTCTCCCTCTTCGTCTCCATCCCCGCCTCCGAGTGGGGCGGGCGATTACGCGAAGTGGGTTATCAAATAGTGCCATGACCATGAACGTTCGCGGTGTTGGGCCGGGCGGCTCGGGTGGCTGGGCCGGCCCTGGAATTGGACGACGTAGAGCTGCCCTAGCGGCGTTCCCTCGCCCACTAGTCGTGCCAGCTGTCCGGCCGCGGACAAGGCGACGTTTCAGCAATGTGGCGGTATCCGAGGTGCGGGGATACCGCCACAGGACGCACCACCGGCCGATCCACCACATCCGCCACCATGAACCGCGATCCAACCTACCGCCAGGATCGATCCATCCCACCCCGCCGGAGCCCCACAAAGAACCAGCTCAGAACCATGAGCAACTTAAGCTACGCGGCATTGGATCTAAGGAAGTCCGAGTGGAGGCGAAGCACCCTCTCTACCGTAGAATTGATATGGCTTCTTTCGACGCTTGTACCCTCCATCGTCAGCGCAGGCGGCGGCCCCGGGGGATCGGGTCGGTCTCGTCGTCGAACTCGCCGATGACCTCCTCGAGCAGGTCCTCCAGCGCCACGAAACCGATCGGCCGGGTCGGACCGCCACCGTTGCGGACCAACGCCAACTGGGCCTGGTCGGCGCGCATCGCGGCGACCGCCTCGGTGACCGAGGCGGTGGCCGGCAGGGTGAACGAGCGGGTCATCAGCTCGGCGGCGGTGGCCGCCCGGCCGGTGGTGACCGCCCGTACCGCCTCCCGTACGTGCACCAGCCCGCACACCTCGCCACCGCCGTCCAGGACGGCGAGCCGGGACCGGCCGCTGTCCCGGCTGACCTGTTCGATCCGCTCGGCGGTGTCGTCCCGGCGGACCGTGACGATCTGGTCGAAGGGCTCCATCACCTGGGCGACGGTGGTGCCCTGCAACTCCAGCATGCTGGTCAGCATCTGGTGCTGCTCGGCGCCGAGCAACCCGTGCTCGCGGGACTGCTCCAGCAGGATGCGTAGTTCGTCCGGACCGTGGACCTGGGCGAGCTGGTCCTGTTGCTGCACCCCGACCAGCCGCAGCATCACGTTGGCCAGGGCGTTGAGCAGGGACAGCACCGGCCGGGCGACCCGGGCGAAGGCCCGGAACGGCAGCGCCAGCAGCGTCGCCGAGCGTTCGGCGTCGGTGATCGCCCACGACTTCGGGGCCATCTCGCCGACCACCAGGTGCAGGAACGTCACCAGCCCCAGCGCGAAGACCAACGCGACGACGTGGCTGGCCGCCGCCGGCAGCCCGACCGCGTGCAGCAGCGGGCTGAGCAGGTGCTCGATCGCCGGTTCGGCCAACGCGCCCAGGCCCAGCGTGCACAGGGTGATGCCGAGCTGCGCGCCGGCCAGCATCAGGGAGAGTTCCCGTACCCCGTCCAGCGCGGCGCGGGCCGCCCGACCGCCACCGGCGGCGGTCTGTTCCAGCCGGTAACGCTTGGCGGCCACCAGGGCGAACTCGGCCGCCACGAAGAACCCGTTGAGGGCGAGCAGCAGCACCGACACCAGCAGTGCGACGACGGGGCTCATGACCGTCCCTCCCCGCCCCGGGCGGCGCGGAGTTCCGCACCGCCACGTCGGTCGCCCCCGCTGCGGACGGTGCGGGGATCCGTACTCCCGCGTTGGTCGTCGGCCATGGTCAACCGGACGGAGTCGGCCACGTGCCGGTCCACCGCGAGCACCTCGACCAGGGCCTTCGGCCGCTCCGCCGACTCCTCGCCGTCGGCCGGCAGGGCGATCTCCAGCCGGTCACCCACCTCGGGCACCCGGCCCAGCTCCCGCATGACCAGCCCGGAGAGGGTGTCGTACTCGGGGGCCTCGGGCAGGGAGATGCCGGTGCTGTCGGCGACCTCGTCGATCCGCCAGCGGGCCGGCACCACCCAGGAGCCGTCCTCCTGTCGGGCCGGGGCCCGCTCGGGCGGGTCGTCCTCGTCGCGGATCGGCCCGACCAACTCCTCGGCGATGTCCTCCAGCGTGATCACGCCGGCGAAGCCGCCGTACTCGTCGACCACACAGGCGAGCTGCCGGTGCCCGGACCGCAGCCGGTCCAGCACCGTGGGCAGCGGCAACGTCTCCGGCACCAGCAGCGGCGGTACGGCCACCGCGCTGACCGGGGTGGTGGCGCGCTCTGCCGGCGGCACACCGAGCACGTCGGAGATGCCGATCACGCCGACCAGGTCGTCGACGCCCTCGGCGCCGCGCACCGGGAAGCGGGAGTGGCCGGTGTCGAGCAGCTCCACCACCCGGCTGACCGGTTCGTGTGCCCGTACGGTGTGCACGTCGACCCGGGGCACCATGGCCTCCCCGGCGGTCAGCTCCCGGAAGTCGAGACCCCGGTCGAGCAGGTCGGACATCTCGGCGTCGAGGCGTCCCTCCTCCCGGGACTCGGCGATGATCTGTTCCAGGTCGGCCGGGGTGGCGCCGCTGGGCAGTTCCTCGATCGGCTCGATGCCGATGCGGCGCAGCAGCCGGACGGCGGCCCGGTCGAAGAGGGTGATCAGCGGCCCGGCCACCTTCAGGTAGAGCAGGGTGGACCGGCTCAGCGCCCGAGCCAGCGGCACGGGTCGGGCGATGGCCAGGTTCTTCGGGGCCAGCTCGCCGAGGACCATCTGCACGACGGTGGCGATGACCAGGGCCAACGCCACCGACAGCGGCAGGCTGACGCTGCTGGCGACGCCGACGCCGCCGAGCAGTTCGGCCAAGCCCGCACCGAGGTAGGGCTCGGCGGCGTAGCCGACCAGCAGGGCGGTCACGGTGATGCCGAGCTGCGCGCCGGAGAGCATGAACGACAGCCGGCCGGTGACCTCCAGGGCGCGGGCCGCCTTGGCGTCGCCGTCGTCGGCGAGTTGCTTGAGCTTGCCGCGGTCCACGGCGACGTAGCCGAACTCCTGGGCGACGAAGTAACCGGTGGCGGCGGTGAGAACGATGATGAGTGCGAGGCCGACGAGGATCAACACGGGTCGCTCAGGGCTCCCGCGGACGCCGGGACGGGGGATTGCCGGGCCCGACCCGGCTGGCTACTGCTGCCCTCCTGGGCAGAAGAGTCGATCATCCGGCGATTCTATCTTCGGCTGCTGGGCATCCGCTGAGGGTAGGCTCAAAGTGCCTGGTCGTCCTGCTGTTCGCCGGGCCGGAGCGGTTCGGCAAGCTCGTCGACGTCGAGCAGGCCACGGTCGACCCGACCCGACCGGTAGGCGGCCCGGCCGATCATCTGGGCGGCCACCGGGGCGGTGGACAGTTGGAAGACCCCGACCAGCAGGATCATGCCCAGGTCGGCGGGGGTACGCAGCCGCAGCGCCAGCCCGACCAGCAGGAGCAGCACCCCGAGCACCTGGGGTTTGGTGGCGGCGTGCATCCGGTCCAGCACGTCCGGGAAGCGCAGCACGCCGATCCCGGCGGCGAGGCTGAGCAGCCCTCCGGACACCAGGGCGACGGCGGCCAGCCAGTCGATCACCGTACTCACGACTGCCCCCCGGTGGCCGTCACCGGCACCACCCGACCGCGACCCGGTGCCGCGCCGGGCGGGCTCATGATTCCGCGCGGGCGGCGAAGCGGACCAGGGCGACCGAGCCGACGAAGCCGAGCAGGGAGAGCACCACCAGCACCGGCAACGTGGTGGCGTGCCGGTTCACCGCCGCCTCCGCGCCGACCGCGCCGAGCATGGTGGCGAGCAGCAGGTCGGCGGCGATGACCCGGTCCAGCAGCGACGGGCCCCGGTAGATCCGGGCCAGCGCCAGCAGCGCGGTGACCGACAGCAGCACGGTCAGGACGACGGCGAGGAAGACGGTCACGGTGCCTCCGTGGATTCGGTGGTGAGCTGCCGCAGTTCGGCGTCGGAGCCGACGGCCCGGACGATCCGTTCCTCGACGGCGAGGATCCGGTCCCGGCTGTCGGTCAGGTCGGCCGGTGAGCGCACGTCCAGCACGTGCACGTAGAGGACCCCGGCGTCCCGGTCCACCTCGACGATCAGGGTGCCCGGCACCAGCGAGAGCAGTTCGGCGGTGAGCGCCAGGTTCAGGTCGGTCCGGACCCGCAGCGACACCCCGATGATCGCGCCGCGCGGGCGGAAGCCGGGACGTACGGCGATGGCGGCGACGTGGATGCTGGCGCTGACCAGTTCGACGACGAAGGTCCCGGCGAGCACCAGCAGTGCCCGGGGCCGCAGCCGACCGCCGAAGGAGACCGGTGGGAGCGGGAAGAACAGCAGCACCGCCCCGCCGACCAGCAGACCGGTGAGGATGTTGGCCGGCGAGAAGTGCCCCCACAGCAGGTTCCAGACCACGACCAGCCAGCCGAGGGCGATGAGCTGGTCCCTGCGGCGTCCGGTGCGCGGCGACGACGCGCCGGTCACGGCGGGCCGCCGGGGAGGACGGCCCGCACGTACGGGGTGCGCAGGCGCAGGTCGGCGGCGGCGTCGGCGGTGACCTGGAACAGTGGGCCGGCGGCGACGGTGAGGGCCAACCCCAGCACCACCAGCGCGGTGGTGGCCCCGACCATCAGCCGGGGCAGCCGGGGCGGCGGTTCGGCGGTGGCCAGCTGCGGGGCCCGCCAGAACGCGATGTTCCACACCCGGGAGGCGGCGTAGAGGGTGAGCAGGCTGGTCACCGTCCCGGCGACGACCAGCACCCAGGGCAGCGGGCCGCCGCGCGCCACCCCCGCCTGGAGCAGGCCGACCTTGCCGAGGAAGCCGGAGAACGGCGGGATGCCGGCCAGGTTCATCGCGGGGACGAAGAAGAGCACCGCCAGCAGCGGGGTGACCCGGGCCAGCCCGCCGATCCGCCGCAGGTCGGTGCTGCCGGCCCGCTCCTCGACCAGGCCGGCGACCAGGAACAGCGTGGTCTGGATGGTGATGTGGTGCACCACGTAGAAGATCGCGCCGGAGAGCGCGGCGGCGGTGCTCAGCGCCACCCCGAAGATCATGTAACCGATGTGGCTGACCAGGGTGAACGAGAAGAGCCGCTTCATGTCCGACTGGGCCACCGCGCCGAGCACGCCGACCACCATGGTCAACCCGGCCACCACCAACAGCAGGTTGGCCACCTGACCACCGGGGAAGAGCAGGGTCTCGGTCCGGATGATCGCGTAGACGCCGACCTTGGTGAGCAGGCCGGCGAAGACGGCGGTGACCGGAGCAGGGGCCGTCGGATAGCTGTCCGGCAGCCAGGCGGAGACCGGGAAGACCGCCGCCTTGATGCCGAAGGCGAGCAGCAGCGTCAGCTGCAACGCCAGCCGTACGCCGTCGGGCAGCGCGTCGAGTCGGCCGGCGAGCTGCGCCAGGTTGAGGGTTCCGGTGGCCGCGTACACCAGCCCCACGGCGGCCAGGAAGATCATCGAGGAGAGGATGCTGACCACCACGTACGTCGAGCCGGTGCGGAGCCGGGCCTCGGTGCCCCCCAGGGTGATCAACACGAAGCTCGCCGCGAGCAGGATCTCGAACCCGACGAAGAGGTTGAACAGGTCACCGGCGAGGAACGCGTTGCAGATCCCGGCGGTCAGCACCAGGTACGTCGGGTGGAAGATGCTCACCGGGGCGGATTCGCTGGTCTCCCCACGGCCCTGGCCGATCGAGTAGAGCAGCACGCAGAGCGTGACCGCCGAGGAGACCACCAGCATCAGCGCGGCGAGTTCGTCGGCGACCAGCACGATGCCGACCGGTGCGTGCCAGCCACCCACCTCGGTCACCAACGTGCCGTGCCGGTGCGCCCAGACCAGCAGCAGCACCGCGACGGCCAGGTTGGTGCCGAGCGCGACCACGCTGACGGTGCGCTGCACCCGGGGCCGGTTCACCAGGATCAGGGTGAGCGCGGCACCGAGCAGCGGCACCACCACCGGCAGCGGGAGGATGCGGGTCATCGCTCACCGTCCGACCGGCGCAGTCGTCGCTGCGGCGGCTCCGGGTCCACCTGTTCCGGGTCGTCACCGGGCCCTTCGCCGCCGAGGTCGGCGTTGGCCACCTCGTTGCGCGCGGCGAGTTGGACGATCTGCTGGTCCTCCACGTCGTCCTGGACCTCGTCGTTGCCGCTGAGATACCAGCTGCGGTACGCCACGGCGGCGAGGAAGGCGGTCAGCCCGAAGGTGATCACGATGGCGGTGAGCACCATCGCCTGCGGCAGCGGGTCGCTCATCTCCCCGACCGGGCCGGTGCCGACCACCGGAGCCCCGCCGGACCAGCCACCGACCAGGATGAGCAGGTTCACCCCGTTGCCGAGCAGGATGACACCGAGCAGGATCCGGGTCAGGCTGCGCTCCAGCAGCAGGGTCACCCCGGTGGCGGCGAGCACGCCCACGGCGACCACCAGCACCAGCGTCGGTCCCGCCCCGCTGTCCCTCACCGTCGGTCCCCCTCGCGGTCGACCACGAGTCCCCGTTCGGACTTACCGGCCGCCTCGATGTGCCGGTCGATCTCGGCCCCGAGACTGCGCAGGATGTCCAGCATCAGCCCCACCACGATCAGGTAGACGCCGATGTCGAAGAAGAGCGAGGTGACCAGGTACGGCCCGCCGAGGCCGGGCAGCGGCAGGTCGACCTTGGCGCTCTCCAGCACCGCCCCGGTGGTCAGCAGGGCGACCACCCCGCTGCCGACGGAGATCCCCAGGCCGGCGCCGAGCACGGTGCCCGCCCCGACGGGGGCCGCCTCGGCCAGCTCGTACCGGCCGCCGGCCAGGTAGCGCACGGCCAGCGCCAGGCTCGCCACCAGGCCGCCGGCGAAGCCGCCGCCGGGCGCGTTGTGGCCGGAGAAGAGGAGGAACAGGGAGAAGAGCACGATGGTGTGGAACAGCAGCCGGGTCACCACCTCGAAGACGATGGACCGGCGTCGCTCGTGCAGGGTCGCCCCGCCGTGCAGCCAGACCGGCCGGTCGTCACGGCGGGGTGAGGACAGCTCGACCCGGCGCGGTCGCGGCCCGGTGCGCGAGCGCTCGAAGATCAGGCTGGCCACCCCGGTCGCCGTGACCACCAGCACGGCGATCTCTCCCATGGTGTCCCAGGCCCGGATGTCCACCAGGATCACGTTGACGACGTTGCGCCCGTGCCCCTCGGCGACGGCGAGCGCCGGGAAGGCGGTGGAGATGGGCATCGCGGTACGGGCCCCGGAGGCGATCAGCGCCAGACCGGCCAGCACCACCCCCACGGCGATGCCGAGCAGGCGGCGGGCCCACCGGCTGCGGCGCAGCGGCCGGGCGGAGAACCGCTCCGGCAGTCGCCGCAGCACCAGGACGAAGACGGCGATGGTGGCGGTCTCCACCAGGAACTGGGTCAGCGCCAGGTCGGGTGCGCCGTAGAGCACGAACAGCATCGCGGTGCCGTAGCCGGTCACCCCGACGAGCAGCATCGCGGTCAGCCGTCGCCGGGCGTTGACGGCGAAGACGGCCGCGGCCCCGATGACCACTCCGACCACCAGTTGCAGTGGGCTGTCCCAGACCACGATCCGGGTCCGCCAGGGGCTCGTGCTGGCCAGGGCGGTGCCCGGCACCAGCACCAGGGCCAGCAGGATGGTGCCGAGGTAGAGCGGCAGTGAGCCGCGCTGGGTGGCGCCGGTGACCTCGATGGCCAGCCGGTCGAACCGGTGGGTGGCCCACTCGTACCCCTGGTTGCCGTTGAACGGCAGACGCCACCGGGCCAGCGTCGGGGCGAGCGGGCCGCGCACCGTGTGCAGCAGGACCCCGCCGGCCAGCGCCAGCGCGGAGAGGCCGAGGGCGGGGGTGAGGCCGTGCCAGAGGGCCAGCTTCTCGTGCGGCGGGCCGAAGAGTTCCGCGTACGGGCCGAGCAGGCCGTCCAGCGCGGCGGCGGCGGGGCCGGCGACCAGTCCCGCCAGCGCGAGCAGGGCAGGTGGGGCGAGCATCGGCAGCGGGACCGGCCCCGGCTCGGTGGCGGCGACGTCGGGGCGGGTGGCGAAGGCGCCCCAGAGGAAACGGATGCTGTAGGCGACGGTGAGCACGGTGCCCAGGACCAGCCCGGCCAGCAGCACCGGCCGGTCGCCCGTGGCGGTGAAGACGGCCTCCTTGGCGACGAAGCCGAGCAACGGCGGCACGCCCGCCATCGAGGCGGCGGCGAGCGTGGCGACCACCGCCAGCACCGGTGCCCGACGACCGAGGCCGGAGAGTTCCCGCAGGTCGCGGGTGCCGACGTCGTGGTCGATGATGCCGACCACGAGGAACAGCGCCGCCTTGAACAGGGCGTGTGCGAGCAGCATCGCCAGCCCGGCGAGCGCGGCGTCCGCGCTGCCCGTCCCGATCGTCACGGTCAGCAGGCCGAGTTGGCTGACCGTGCCGTACGCCAGCAGCAGTTTCAGGTCACACTGGCGCAGCGCCGCCCAGCCGCCGACGATCATGGTGACCAGGCCGAGGGTGAGCAGCACGGGACGCCACGGGCCGACGTCGGCGAGCGCCGGGGCGAGCAGGCCGATCAGGTAGACGCCGGCCTTCACCATCGCCGCCGCGTGCAGGTAGGCGCTGACCGGGGTGGGCGCGGCCATCGCCACCGGCAGCCACCCGTTGAACGGCACGATCGCCGACTTGGCGAGCGCGCCGGTCAGGACCAGCAGCACCGCGACGACAAGCGTCCCGCCACCGGGCAGCGGCGCACCGGCGATCTCCGACCAGCGGTAGGTGCCGGCGTGCCCGCCGAGGATCAGGAAACCGAGCAGCATGGCCAACCCGCCCATGGTGGTGACGGTCAGCGCCTGGGCCGCCGCCCACCGGCTGGAGCGTCGCTCGGTGCTGTGCCCGATGAGCAGGTAGGAGAAGACGGTGGTGAGTTCCCAGAAGACGTAGAGCAGCAGCAGGTCGTCGGCGAGGACCAGGCCGAGCATCGCCCCGGCGAACGCGACGAGCACCGCGACGAACCGGGACAGCCCCTCCGAGCCGCGGACGAAATACCCACCGCAGTAGACCAGGACCAACGCGCCGACCCCGCCCACCAGCAGGGTCATCAGCCAGGACAGCGTCGTCATCCGCAACGCCACGTCGAGGTCCAGCTGACCGATCCAGTGGTACGTCTCGACGACCGCGCCGCCGGCACGGACCGTCGGGGTGCGGGTCAACGCCCAGCCGAACGCCGCGGCGGGCACCAACGCGAGCGGGTAGCAGGCGCGTGGCCCCCACCACCGGACCAACAGGGGCGCGAGGAGCGCCGCCACCAGGTGGAGGAGTAGCAGTACGAGCACGCGTCCTCCCGTCGAACTGGCGGCGCGCACCGGGCGAGATGTCCCGGCCAGACCGATCACACGCCAGTTCAGCCCTTTATGGGCGGTTTTGGAAGAATCCGCGTCGAGACCCGGGCAGGGATGGGTGGGGCGGGACCGTCAGGCGGGTGGGGTGTCCCCGCCGGGGAGCGCGGGGGCCAGGTCCCGACGGGGCTCGACCAGCAGGTCGGGGCGGCCGAGCTGGAGGGCCACCTTGTCGACCACCCGCTGGGCGACGGCGAGCGAGCGCACCGGGAGCAGCTTGCCGCGACTCTCCCGGCGGAGCACGAAGTAGTGCACGGCGACCCGCACCTGACCCCGGTCGGCGGCGCTGGACTGGGCGGTGGAGACGACCAGCTCCCGCAGGCTGTCGGCGAGACGCTCGGCCAGTTCGAGCTCGGGGCCGCGCAGACTGGTCCGCAGGGCGGTGAGGTGACCTTCGACCTTGCGGATGAGCACGTCGGTGCCGGGCATGGGGCCACGTTCCTCGACGAACATCCGGTTCCTTTCACCCAAAGCTGCGTTCCGGGAGAAGTTACTTTATGTTGTGGCCCACATGCAAGCAGTTAAGTAAGGCTTAAGGCACGAAAAGTACAATGCACCTATCAGATAGCAATGCATGACAGATCACCATCCGTTCCCACGGGATGTCGCCCCGTCGAGGCAGGATGGGGGCGTGACGGGGCAGCGGGGCATGACGGGCACGGCGGGAGTGCCGGCCGGCTTCGGTCCGGCCACCCGGGAATGGTTCAGCGCCGCCTTCGCCGCACCCACCGCCGCCCAGATCGGCGCCTGGCGCTCGGTGGCCGCCGGCCGCAACGCCCTGGTGGTGGCCCCCACCGGCTCGGGCAAGACCCTCGCGGCGTTCCTCTGGTCACTCGACCGGCTGGCCGGCGCACCGCCTCCGGCCGACGCCCGGCGGCGCTGCCGGGTGCTCTATGTCAGCCCGCTCAAGGCGCTCGCGGTCGACGTCGAGCGCAATCTCCGCGCCCCGCTCACCGGCATCCGGCAGGCGGCCACCCGACTCGGCGTGACACCCCCGGACATCACCGTGGGAATGCGCACCGGAGACACCCCCGCCGACGAGCGCCGGGCCTTCGCCCGCACCCCGCCGGACATCCTCATCACCACCCCCGAGTCCTTGTTCCTGCTGCTCACCTCTGCGGCCCGGGATTCGTTGCGCGGCGTCGAGACGATCATCGTCGACGAGGTGCACGCCGTCGCGGGCACCAAACGCGGCGCCCATCTGGCCCTCTCGCTGGAACGCCTCGACGGGTTGCTGGAGCGGCCCGCCCAGCGGATCGGCCTGTCCGCCACGGTCCGGCCGATCGACGCCTGCGCCCGGTTCCTCGGCGGCGCCCGCCCGGTCGACGTGGTGCAGCCGGCCACCCCCAAGACGATCGAGGTGAGCGTCCAGGTCCCGGTAGAGGACATGACCCGTCTCGACGAGTCCGAGCAGCCCCCGGAGGACGACCTGGGTGGCCCCGGCCCGCGTCGGGCGTCGATCTGGCCGGCCGTGGAGGAACGGGTCTTCGCGCTGATCCGGGCGCACCGCTCGACCATCGTCTTCACCAACTCCCGGCGCAGCGCCGAACGGCTCTGTGCCCGGCTCAACGAGCTGGCCGCCGAGGAGCTGGCCACCGCCGAGGCCGGGCCGCCGATCGGCCCGGGTGACGACGCGGGCATTGACCCGGGCAGTGACCAGGGCGACGACGCGGGCGTCGATCCGGGCGACGACGCGGGCAGTGACCAGGGTGACGACGCGGGCGTCGACCGGCGTGGTGACCCGGGTGGGGCGCGGCGGTGGGGTGGTCCGGTGGGGCCGGTGCGGGCGCTCCGCCCTCCGGCGGAGATGCTGGCCCAGTCGGGCACGGCGGCGGGTGCGACGCCGGTGATCGCGCGGGCCCACCACGGCAGCGTCTCCCGGGAGGAACGCAAGCAGATCGAGGAGGCGCTCAAATCCGGTCGGCTGCCCGCCGTGGTGGCCACCTCCAGCCTGGAGCTGGGCATCGACATGGGCACGGTCGACCTGGTGGTGCAGATCGAGGCCCCACCCAGCGTCGCGGCCGGTCTGCAACGGGTCGGCCGGGCCGGGCACCAGGTGGGTGCGGTGTCCCGGGGGGTGGTCTTCCCCAAGCACCGGGGCGACCTGCTCTCCTGCACCGTGGTCGCGGAGCGGATGGCGGCCGGTGCCATCGAGGAGCTGCACTATCCGCGTAACCCGCTCGACGTGCTCGCCCAGCAGATCGTCGCCATGGTCGCCCTCGAACCATGGCCGGTCGGCGACCTGGCGGTGCTGGTCCGCCGCGCCGCGCCCTTCGCCGAGCTGCCCGATTCGGCGTTGCACGCCGTGCTCGACATGCTCTCCGGCCGCTACCCGTCGACCGCCTTCGCCGAGCTGCGTCCCCGGTTGGTCTGGGACCGGGCCGCCGACGTGCTGACCGGCCGGCCGGGTGCCCAGCGCCTCGCCGTCACCAGCGGTGGCACCATCCCCGACCGGGGGCTGTTCGGGGTCTTCCTGGCCGGGGCGGAGCGTGCCGCCCGGGTCGGCGAGCTGGACGAGGAGATGGTCTACGAGTCACGGGTCGGCGACGTCTTCCTGCTCGGCTCCTCGTCCTGGCGGATCGAGGAGATCACCCCCGACCGGGTGCTGGTCTCCCCCGCCCCCGGCCAGGCGGCCCGGATGCCGTTCTGGAAGGGCGACCAGCTGGGCCGACCGGTCGAACTGGGCCGGGCCATCGGCGCCCGGGTCCGGACGTTGCTGCGCCACGACGACGACACCGCACTGGCCGCGTTGCGCGCCGGCGGCCTGGACGACTGGGCCGCCGGCAACCTGATGGCGTACCTGCGGGAGCAGCAGGCCGCCACCCGCTCGCTGCCCGACGACCGGACGGTGCTGGTCGAGCGGTTCCGTGACGAGCTGGGTGACTGGCGGCTCGCGGTGCACAGCGTGCTCGGGGCCCGGGTGAACGGTCCGTGGGCGTTGGCCATCGGCCGCCGGCTGGCCGAACGGTACGGGGTGGACGCCCAGGTCATGCCCGCCGACGACGGGATCGTGGTGCGGCTGCCGGACACCGCCGAGGAGCCGCCCGGCGCGGACGTGGTGGTCTTCGAGCCCGACGAGATCGCCCAGCTGGTCGAGGAGTCGGTGGGCACCTCCGCGCTCTTCGCCGCCCGGTTCCGGGAGTGCGCCGCCCGGTCGCTGCTGCTGCCCCGGCGTGACCCGCGCCGCCGGCAGCCGCTGTGGCAGCAGCGCCAACGCGCCGCCCAACTGCTCGACGTGGCCCGCGAGTACGCCGACTTCCCGGTCACCCTGGAGGCCGCCCGGGAGTGCCTCCAGGACGTCTTCGACCAGCCCGCCCTGGCCGAGTTGATGCGCGACCTGGCCAGCCGCAGGATCCGGCTGGTCGAGGTGGAGAGCGAACGCCCGTCGCCGTTCGCCCGGTCGCTGCTCTTCGGTTACGTCGGCGCGTTCCTCTACGAGGGGGACGCCCCGTTGGCCGAGCGCCGGGCCGCCGCGCTGGCGCTGGACTCGGCGTTGCTCGGTGAACTGCTCGGCCGGGTCGACCTGCGGGAGTTGCTCGATCCGGCGGTGCTCGCCGAGACCGAACGGCAACTGCGCTGGCGCACCGACAAGCGTCGCCCGCGTGATGCCGAGGACGTGGCCGAGCTGCTCCGGGTCGTCGGCGACCTGACCGAGGCGGAGCTGGCCGAACGGGGCGTGCCGACGGACTGGCCGGCGGAGTTGGCGGCGGCCCGCCGGGCGCTTCGGGTCCGGATCGCCGGCGAGGAGCGCTGGGTGGGCATCGAGGACGCCGCCCGGCTGCGCGACGCGCTCGGGGTGGCGCTGCCGGTGGGGGTGGCCGAGGCGTACCTGACGCCGGTGGCCGACCCGCTCGGCGACCTGGTCGCCCGGTACGCCCGTACCCACGGGCCGTTCGCCGCCGCGACCTGCGCGGCCCGGTTCGGGCTCGGGGTGTTCGTGGTGGAGCAGGCGTTGCGCCGGCTCGCCGCGACCGGACGGGTGGTCTCCGGCGAGTTCGCCCCGGACAGCGTGGGCACCCAGTGGTGCGACGCCGAGGTGCTGCGGTTGCTGCGCCGCCGGTCGCTCGCCGCGCTGCGCCGGGAGATCGAGCCGGTGCCGCCCCGGGTCCTGGCCGGCTTCCTGCCCCGCTGGCAGCAGATCGGCTCGTCGGCGCGGGGGGTGGAGGCGGTGGCCGCCGCGATCGAGCAGTTGCAGGGCACGGCGGTGCCGGCGTCGGCCTGGGAGCGACTGGTGCTGCCCGCCCGGGTCGCCGACTACTCCCCCGCCCAGCTCGACGAGCTGTGCGCCGGTGGCGAGGTGGTGTGGGCCGGTTCGGGGGCGATCTCCGGCGGCGACGGCTGGATCACCCTGGCGTACGCGGACGTCGCGCCGTTGCTGCTCCCCCCGCCGGACGACGCGTGGGCCGGCACGCCGCTGCACGCCGCGGTGCTGGACGCGCTCGCCGACGGGCAGGCGCTCTTCTTCCGCGCGTTGTCCGACCGGGTGGGCTCGGCCGACGACACCGCCCTGAGCGCCGCGATCTGGGACCTGGTCTGGGCGGGGCAGCTCACCAACGACACCCTCGCCCCGCTGCGGGCGGCGCTCGGCGCGGGTGGGGCACACCGGTCCCGCCCGGCCGCCCCGCGTACCCGGTACCGTCGCCCCGGCCGGGTCGCGCTGCCCAGCCGGGGCGGCCCGCCCACCGTGGCCGGACGCTGGTCCCGGCTGCCGGAGCGGGACACCGACCCCACCCGGCGGGCCGCCGCCCTGGCCGACCTGCTGCTCGACCGGCACGGGGTGGTGACCCGGGGTGCGGTGGTGGCCGAGCAGGTGACCGGCGGTTTCGCCGCCGTATACCCGGTGCTGTCGGCGCTGGAGGAGCGTGGCGCGGCCCGCCGGGGCTACTTCGTGGAAGGGCTGGGCGCGGCACAGTTCGCGGTGCCCGGTGCGGTGGACCGGTTACGGGCGCTGGCCGATCCGACCGACCGGGCCCGGGGGCGGGGCGACGGGGCGACCACGGTGCTCGCCGCCACCGACCCGGCCAACCCGTACGGCGCGGCGTTGCCCTGGCCGGAGCGGGCCGTCGACTCCGGTGACGGCGTCGCACCGGGCACCGGGCACCGGGCCGGGCGCAAGGCCGGGGCGGTGGTGGTGCTGGTCGGCGGCGACCTGGCCCTCTACGTCGAGCGGGGCGGGCGGACGATCCTCTCCTTCACCGACGACACCGACGCGCTGGCCGCGGCCGGCAAGGCGCTCGCCGACGCGGTGCACTCCGGGGCGTTGGGGGCGATGTCGGTGGAGCGGGCCGACGGCGAGGCGGTGCACTCGTCGCCGCTGCGCGACGCGCTCACCGCCGCCGGTTTCCGCGCCACGCCCCGGGGCCTGCGGCTGCGCGGCTGACCCGGGGGCCGGTGGCGTGGCAGGTCAGGCGAGCTTGGCCAGGACGTCGTTGTAACGCTTCTGCTCGGCGGTGCTGGTCCGGGTGCCGAGGTAGTTGAGCACCACGGCCCCGGCCCGGTACGCCTTGGCCCCCCACATGTCGGTCTGGTTGGTGGCGGTCGCCTCGTCGGGGAAGACGTAGACGGAGACGGTGTCGGTGACGAGCAGCTGGGCGCAGCCGACCCCCGAACCGTTGGGGCCGCAGTCCTTGGACCGGTCGCGCACGTCGGGCACCTTCAGCCCGGCCGCCTTGAACGCGTCGACCACCTTGCGGGCGGCGGGGGCGCTCTTGTCCTTGGTCGGCATCACGAACGGTGGGGTGGAGGGGCTCTCCGACGGGGTGACACCCGGCTTCGCGGCCTTCGGTGCGCCGTCCTTCGGGGCGGCCTCGGTGGTGGCCGGGGCTTTCGACCTGCCGTCGGCCCACGCCCCGCCGTCCCGCTCGTCGGCGGGGTCGTCGCCGCAGGCGGCCAGGGCCAGGGCAAGGAGAACGGTGGCGGTCGTGGACAGGATACGAAGGCGTTTCGTCACCCCGGCAGTCTGCCGAACCGGATACCTGGCCGGCACCGGCCGGTCGGCCGATCGGGGTATCCGGTCAGTGGTAGGGCGGTCGCCGCACTAGCCTGCCGGCATGACCCCGACCGCCTGGATCTCGCTGACCACCGACTACGGACTCGCCGACGGTTTCGTGGCCGTCTGCCACGGGGTGATCGGCCGGATCGCCCCGGCGGCACGGGTGATCGACGTGACGCACCTGGTGCCGCCGGGGGACGTCCGGCGGGGCGCGGCGGTGCTCGCCCAGGTCGCGCCGCACCTGCCGTACGGGGTGCACGTGGCGGTGGTCGACCCGGGTGTCGGCACGTCCCGGCGGGCGGTGGCCCTGGTCGCGCCGGGCGGGCTGCTGGTCGGGCCGGACAACGGGGTGCTGCTGGCGGCGGCGCAGGCGTTGGGCGGGGTGACCTCGGCTGTCGAGTTGACCGAACCGGGGTGGCTGGCGGCGGAGGTGTCACACACCTTCCACGGTCGGGACGTGTTCGCCCCGGTGGCGGCCCGGCTGGCCCTCGGTGACCCACCGGCCGACGCCGGCCCGGAGGTCGACCCGGCGACCCTGGTCACCCTGCCCCCGCCGGTGCTGCGCCGAGAGGCCGACGGGTTCACCGCCGAGGTGCTCACCGTGGACCACTTCGGCAACGTGCAGCTCGCCGCCGGGGCCGACCTGCTGACGTCGCTGCCCGAGGCGGTGGAGGTCGCCGGCCGCCCGGCGGTACGGGGGCGGACGTTCGCTGACGCGCCGGCCGGGTCGTTGGTCGTCCTCGTCGACTCCGCCGGCCTGGTGGCGGTGGCCCGTAACGGCGGTCGGGCGGTGGACCTGCTCGGGGCCGCCCCGGGTACGACGGTCACGGTGCGGGGACGTATCAGGGGGTGAGCTGCGCTCCCTGCCCGGCGTCCGGTATGGAATGCTGCTGCGGTGGGTGAAGTGTGGGTTCCGGTGGGTTGTCCCTGTTGTGCGTCCCGGACGGGTGGCGGCACCTGCCCGGTCTGTTTCTGGACCGATGACGGCCAGGGTGACGCCGACGCCGACGTGGTGCGGGGCGGCCCGAACGGTGAGCTGAGTCTCACCCACGCCCGGCTGAACTTCGCCGTGTACGGTGCCAGCCACCCCCGCTACCAGGACATGGTCCGCCCGCCCCGCCCGGACGAGCGGCCCTGAGCCGACCGCCTCGACGCGCCGGGGGCGGCGACGTCAGGGCGGCCCGGTCCGTTGCCGGGGCACCGGTCAGCAGGGTGACACGGTGCCGCCGTACACGGTGGACACGTACGCGTGGCTGACGTACTGGCCGCCGGCCAGCCGGTTCCACCGGTTGGTGGTCCGGTACGGCCCGACGACCGTCTGCCCGTAGACGTAGCACTGGATCGGCACGTCGGCGTGCGTGGCGGCGAGTCCCCGGACGGGGTACGAGATGCCGGGGCCGGTACGGATGTTGAGCGGGCCGGAGCCGATCACGCCGCGCGGGCCGGAGCCGGTCCACAGGTACGTCACGTCGACCCAGGCGTTGTCGGTCAACAGCAGGCCGTCCCAGAAGGTGCCGTCGGCGAGGTCGATGCCGGCGGGGTTGAGCACGGTGCGACCGAACTGGTCCTTGCCGCCGTGGTAGCCGTTCTGGTAGGCGGCCTGCGCCTCGGGTAGCCCCTGTGGCAGGTCCTTCCAGTTCTCCCGGACGGCGGCGGGGTTCCAGTAGTCGTCCCGGGTGTTCCACGGGCCGACGTCCCAGACCGGCGCGTACTCGCAACGGCTGCCGCTGGTGGTGCAGACCCGCACGGTGTAGTCGCCGCTGTCGAGCGGGGAGAGCCCGCGCCGCGACGGCAGCGCGACGAAGTGGTCGCGGGGTTGGATGGTGCGGCCGTTGGCGGTCACCCCGCCGACCTCGCCCTCCCGGGTGGCGAAGACCCGGTAGCTGCGGACGGTGGTGGGAGGGGGCACTTGGACGGCGATGCTGTCGGCGGTGAGCCGGACCGCGCGTACCGAGGCGGCGGCCTTCGGGTCGCGGGTGGTGAGCAGCACCCGGGCCTGGACCCGGGTGACCGGCCGGTCGAAGACGGCCGGCACGGTGCCCGCCTCCCGCCACTCGGTCCAGCCGGCGGCCCGCCAGCCCCGGACCTGGATCTGGACGCCGGTCCCCGGGGGCGCTTCGGCGGTGAAATCGGCGCGGACCCGGGTGGTCGGGCCGGCGAGGATGCGCGCGGGGGTGAGCAGGGCGCCCTCGGCCACCGGTGCGGCCAGGGCGGCGGGCCGGTTCCGCCTGGTCGGACGGGTGTCGGCCAGACGCAGCCGGCCGGCACCGGACCGGACGTTGACGTCGTCACCGCCGCCGACGGCGAGGTCGACGGACCAGCGTTCACCGCCGGCCGTCGCGAGCGGGTCGACGGCGGACCGGGACCGGTCGGAAGCGGACCGGTCCAGCGCGGGGTGGCGGGGTGCGGCGGACGCGGCGGCCGGGGTGAGACCACCGGCCAGGGCCAGGGTCAGCAGACCGACCAGCAGGGACGACGGGGTACGGCGAGAGCCGAAAGACATAGGATTCTCCTCACAACCCCCCAATAGTGCTTTTTTCATAGATCGATAGGAAGCACCCTACAAATAGCGACACATGCGAATTCTGTTCGGACGAGGGAGAATGCCGGGGTGCCCGAAGGTGACACCGTCTGGAACACCGCCCGCGTCCTGCACCGGGCGCTCGCCGGGGCCGGGCTCACCGGCAGCGACTTCCGGGTGCCCTCGCTGGCCACCACCGACCTGACCGGCTGGACGGTGCGCGAGTCGACCAGCCGGGGCAAGCACCTGCTGCTCCGGCTGACCGCGCCACCACAGACGTCGCCGACCGCCGCCTGGACGCTCCACTCCCACCTGCGGATGGACGGCACCTGGCGGGCGTACGCCCCGGGGGAACGGTGGACGGCCCGGCCGGCGCACCTGATCCGGGTGGTGCTGCGCAGCCCGAAGGCGGTGGCGGTCGGCTACCACCTGCACGAACTGGCCCTGCTGCCCACCGCCGAGGAGGAGAGCCTGCTCGGACACCTCGGCCCCGACCTGCTCGGCGACGACTGGGATCCGGACGAGGCGGTCCGCCGGCTCGCCGCCGTACCCGAGGCGACCATCGGCGAGGCGCTGCTGGACCAGCGCAACCTGGCCGGGGTCGGCAACCTCTACACGTGCGAGCTGTTGTTCCTGCGCGGGCTCTCGCCGTGGACGCCGGTCGGCGCGGTGCCCGATCTGGCCGGCACGGTGGCCCTGGCCCAGCGGCTGCTCGCGGCCAACCGGGGCCGGTGGACCCAGAGCACCACCGGCTCGCTGCGTCGGGGACAGACCAGCTACGTGTACGGCCGGCGGGCCGAGCCGTGCCGCCGGTGCGGCACCGCCATCGGTCGGGAGGAGCTGGGCGAACGGGTCACCTACTGGTGCCCGACCTGCCAGCCGCCGCCCACCACGACCCCGGCGGCCCGTTGAGCCGGTCCGCGACGACCAGCGCCACACCGGGGTCGCCTCCCGCCTGACGGGACGACACGCCAGACACGGACGAATGGGTAATTCCTATCCGGCCATCCACGTCGCATGCTGCGTTTGAGTGCTCACCGTTCGTCACCACCGGACGCGACCGCCCGCCACGCCGGGGTGGCGGTCGGCGCGTCCCCGCGCCCGGGGAGAGCCATGGCCCTGTTCCGCAGACTGCTACCCCACTGGACGACCCGAGTGGTCCGCGCCGACCGTCCGGTCCCGCCCACCGTGCCGGCGGCCCGGACCGGTGGGCCCGATCCCACCCCGGCGAGCCTGGACCCGGCCGCCGTTCCGCGCTGCTTCGGCCAGGTGCCGAACTTCGCCGGCAGCCCGCGGCCGGTCCTCGACCCGCAGGGCCGGGTGATCGCCGGCACCGGCCTGCGCAAGTTCGTCGACGCGCTCCCCCTGCCCGGCCCGCTGGGCCGCAACGAGCTGGGCGGGTACCTGCCGGTCGCCACCCCGGACACGGTCAGCTGGCCGGGCTGCGACTACTACGAGATCGGGCTGTCCGAGTACACCCAGCGGCTGCACCGGGACCTGCCCACCACCCGGCTGCGCGGCTACCGCCAGCTCAACCAGGGCACCGACCCGGACGGGCACAACACCGTCGCCCCGCCGGAGCGGCCGTACCACCTCGGCCCGCTGATCATGGCGCGGCGGGGACGCCCGGTGCGGATCAAGTTCATCAACCAGCTCCCCACCGGCCCGGCCGGGGACCTGTTCCTGCCGGTGGACACCAGCCTCCCGGGGGCCGGGCCGGGGCCACTGGACGGGCCCGCGCCCTACCCGCAGAACCGGGCCGTGCCGCAGCTGTCCGGCGCGCACACCGGGTGGATCAGCGCCGGCAACCCGTGGCAGTGGGTGACCCCGGCCGGCGAGATCACCCCGTACCCGACCGGACCGGGGCTGACCCACGTGCCGGACATGCCACCGCCGGGGGCGGGGGCCACCACGCTCTACTACCCGAACGCGCAGAGCGGGCGGCTGATGTGCCTGCACGACAACACCCTCGGGCTGTCCCGGTTGACAGTCCTCTCCGGCCAGTTCGCCCTCTACCTGCTCACCGACCCGGCCGAGGAGGAGCTGGTCGCCGACGGGGTGCTCCCCGCCGACCAGGTCCCCCTGGTGATCCAGGACCGGACCTTCGTCCCCGACGACGCCCAACTCGCCGCCGAGGACCCCACCTGGGACCGGGACCGCTGGGGCACCCGGGGCGGCCTGTGGCACCCGCACGTCTACCAGCCCCGGCAGGACCCGTACCGGGACTCCGGGCGTAACCCCACCGGACGCTGGGACTACGGCCCGTGGCTGCCCGGCGTCGACGGCCGGGACACACCCCGGGTCGGGCCGGTGGGCAACCCGCACCACGATCCGGTGGCCGCGCCGCAGGAGCCCCCTCGGGCCCCCGGGGTGCCGCACCCCAGCGCCGTGCCCGACGCGTACGGGGACACCATGCTGGTCAACGGCGTCGCCTACCCGTACCTGCGGGTGCGGCCGACGGCGTACCGGTTCCGGATCGTCAACGCCTGCGCCGACCGGGCCCTCAACCTCCAGCTCTACCGGGCCCGCTCCGACGGGCCGATGTGGCGGGCCGACGGGAGCCTCGCCGACGCCGACGCGGGCGAGGTGCCGATGGTGGACGCCGTCCGCGCCCCCGGCCGGCCGGCGGACTGGCCCACCGACGGCCGGGACGGCGGGGTGCCCGATCCGGCCGCCGCCGGCCCGCCCATGATCCAGATCGGCAACGAGTGCGGGCTGCTTCCCGCACCGGTGGTGGTGCCGAACCGCCCGGTCGGCTACCGGTACGACCGACGCGACCCGACCGTGCTCAACGTGGACTCGGCCGCGTTGCTGCTCGCCCCCGGGGAGCGGGCCGACGTGATCGTCGACTTCTCCACCCTGCCGCCCGGCGCGACGGTGCTGCTCTACAACGACTGTCCGGCCCCGCTGCCCGGTTTCGACCCCCGCTACGACCGGCACACCGACGCCCCGGACCACCGCGCCGATGGCGGCGGCCCCGGCACCCTGCCCGGCTACGGCCCGAACACCCGTACCGTGCTCCAGTTCCGGGTGACCGGCACCCCGACCCGCCGGTACGACCCGGACCGGCTGGCCGACCGGCTGCCCGCCGCGTACGCGGCCAGCCAGCGGCCACCGGTCGTGCCGCAACCGGCCTACGACCGGGCGTTCGGCACCGGCACCGGGCGGGGCGTCGTCGCCCCCGCGCACGCCACCTCGGTCACCTTCACCCCGCCGGGCGGTACCGGGCCGATCACCCTACCGATCCAGGTGAAGACCGTCGGGACGGTCTTCGAACCGGAGTACGGGCGGCGGGCCGGCCGGCTCGGCGTGGCCCACCCGACCGCCGGTCCGCTCGGCCCGACGACCCTGCCGCTCGGCCCGGTCGACCCGGCGACCGAGATCCTCGCCGCGGCCGACCCGACCGTCGGGGCGGGCGAACCCGCCGACGGCATCCAGCTGTGGCGGATCAGCGGGACCGGCCGGCAGACCCACCCGGTCCGCTTCGACGGCTGCGACGTGCAGGTGGTCAACCGGATCGGCGGGGACGGCACGGTCCGCGCCCCGGACGGCGGCGAGCTGGGCTGGAAGCAGACCGTCCGGGTCAACCCGGCCGAGGACGTGGTGGTGGCCCTCCGACCGGAGGTGCCGCCGCTGCCGTTCAAGGTCGCCGACAGCCTGCGGCTGCTCGATCCGACCCGACCGGCCGGGGTCCGGATCGGCGCGACCCCGGTCAGCCCGCTGGACGGTCGGCCCACGGCGGTGGTCAACCAACCGGTCAACCTGGGCTGGGAGTTCCGCTGGTCCAGTGCCGCGGCGGGGCTGCGGGACCTGGGCATGAGCCGGCCGCTGGTGCTGCGGGTCTCGCCCCGCGCGCCGACCGGGCTGACCGCGACCCCGGTGCCCGGCTCGGCGACCGCGCTGCCGGCGATCGCGCTGGCCTGGACGGGCAACGGCAGCCGGCCGGCGGCCACCAGCCACCTGCTCCAACGGGCCACCGACGCCACCTTCACCACCGGACTGACCACGATCACCGTGGCGGCCACGGCGACCCGCTACACCGACGCCACGATCACCCCGGGCGTCACCTACCACTACCGGATCCGGTCCGAGAACGCAGCCAGCTGCTCGGCCTGGTCGAACAGCAGCCCGGCGTCGGTACGGCTGCCCGCGCCGAGCGGGCTGGTCGCGGCGGTGCCGGCGGCGGCGCCGCTGCGGGTGGCGTTGCGCTGGGTGAACCGCTCCTTCGCCACCGGTCTCGACGTGCAGCGGGCCACCAACCCGACCTTCACCAGCGGTCCGGGCACCACCGCCGTCCCGGTGACCGACCACCACCTCGACCCGGCGGTCGCCCCGGACACCACGTACTACTACCGGGTCCGGACGACGTACCTCGGTGCGGCGTCGCCGTGGTCGACAGTGGCGACGGTGGCCACCCCGCCCGTGCCGGAGCTGCCGACCGGCCTCGCCGCGACGGTCGGTGTCTCCGCTTCGGACACCGCAACGGTGTCGTTGAGCTGGGCGGCGAGCATTCCGCCCGGTCCGGGGGCGGGGTTCGTGGTGCAGCGCGCGATGGACCCGCAGTTCCGCCGGGAGGTGGCCAGCTTCACCGTCACCGGTCGGAGTTTCACCAACACCGGCCTGACCCGGGGCGTCACCTACCACTACCGGGTCCGCTCGTTCAACGTGGTGGGCAGCTCCCCGTGGACCAGCCCGGTGCCGGTCAGCCCGCCCGGTTGAGGTCGGCGGGTGCGCGGGCCGGGCGGGCCACCGGGGGCGGCGATCAGGCGGCGGGGCCCCAGTGGGTGGAGGTACGCAGCGGATCGCCGACGGTGCGCAGCTCGGCCAGGGCGGAGGCGACGCCGTGCAGCAGGTCGGTCGCCTCCATCAACCGGGCGGCGGCCGGATCGGCGACGACCTCCGGTTGGGCGTCCTCGGCGACGTAACCGGCGGCGGCAGCCACCAGCCCCTCGTACGCGGTCACCCCGCTGACCAGTTGGTCGAGCAGGGCCCGGTGGGCCTCGGCGAGCCGGGGCCGCGCCTCGGCCGGGGCCAGCCTCAGGGCGCGTTCCACGCCGGCCGTCCGGTCGGCCAGGTCCCGCAACGAGCGGTCGGCGGTGGCGGCCTCCAGCACCGCCGGCTCGGCGAGGCCGGTCAACCGGGGCGCCAGCCCGGCCAGGGTGAGCGCGGCCCGGTCCAGCCGGACCCAGGAATCGGCGGCGGAGGTGCCGCGCAGCGCCAGCCGGGAACGGAACCGGCGGGCCTCGGCCAGCACACCGGGGCCGACCGGAAGCCGTTCGACGGCGGCGACCAGCCGGGCCCGGGACCGGGCGGCGGCCTCGGCGGGGTCGAGGGCGGGCGGGACGGGGCGGGCGGCGAACGCCCGCAGGTCGACCCAGCGCCAGGCGGCCAGCGCGACGGCGCTGCCCGCGGCCCCGGCCCAGGCCGCGTCGGGCAGGCCCAGCCCCGCGTACGGGGTCAGCACCGCCGCCGCACCGGTGAGCCCACCGGCCAGGACGCTCCATCGTCGGGCGGAACGCCGCAGCCGGCCCAGTCGACGGAAGTGTCGCGTACGTTCGTCGGCCACCCGTACCTCCTCGTGCCGGCCGTTCAGCCGGCGGTGCTGTCCCCGACGCCGCGGTCGCGGCTCATGCTGGCCCGGAGCTCGTCCAGCCGGGCGGCGGCGGCCGGGTCGGCCGGCTGGGCCTGCTGCTGTGCCGACGGCTGCTCCTGCCGGCCACCGAGCTGGTCACCGGCCATGCTGGCCCGGATCTGCTCCAGCCGGGACGAACCGGCGCTGTCCAGAGTCGACTTCTGGATCTCCAGCATCCGTCCCTCGACGGAGTTGCCGGCCAGCTCGGCCCGGCCCATCGCGTTGGCGTAGCGGCGCTCGATGCGGTCGCGCACCTCGTCCAGCGAGGGGGTGTTGGTGGGCGCGGTCAACGAGGACATCGACTCCAGCGACCGGGCCACGGACTCCTGCATCTTGGCCTGCTCCAGCTGGCTGAGCAGCTTGGAGCGCTCGGCCAGCTTCTGCTGGAGGATCATCGAGTTGTTCTCGACCGCGCGCCGGGCCTGGGCCGCCGCGCCGAGCGCCTGGTCGTGCAGGGTCTTCAGGTCTTCGGTGGCCTGCTCGGCGGAGACCAGCTGGGTGGCGAGCACCTGGGCGGACTGCTCGTAGCGGCCGGCCTCGGCCTCGTCGCCCTTGGCCCGGGACTGGTCGGCGAGGACCAGCGCCTGCCGGGCGTTGCCCTGGAGCCGCTCGACCTCGGTCATCTGCCGGGACAGCTTCATCTCCAGCTGACGCTGGTTGCCGATCACCGCCGCCGCCTGCTGGACCAGCGCCTGGTGCTGGCGCTGCGCCTCCTCGATGGCCTGCTGGATCTGCACCTTCGGATCGGCGTGCTCGTCGATCTTGGCACCGAAGAGCGCCATCAGGTAGTGCCAGCCCTTGACGAACGGGTTCGCCATCTCCGCGGTATCCCCTCAGTAGCGTCGCTGCGCCTCGGCCACACCGGGGGCCGGACGGGCCGCACGGCACGCCCCCCATCGTCGCAGTCGGACGCCAGCAGGGCCGTTCGTACCGCGGGGAGCGCTCCGGCAGCCTGCGATCAACACTACGCGGCGCCGGCCAGCCCGGCCACGGGACCGGACGGTGGTCAGGCGGCGCAGACCACGTCGCGGTCGGTGGGACGGACCCGGGCGCTCCGCAGGGTGGCCTTGAGTGGGGAGTCCTGGCGGACCGAGACGGCGACCGCCCCATCGGTGGTGACCTGGCGCACACCCCGGCCGGTGGCCTTGCGGACGGTGCCGGCGGTGGCCGGCTCGTCCTGCACCGGCATGAGCACGCCCGGCAACTGCTCGGCGAGCGCGACGGTGTCGCTCACCTCGCGCAGCAACTCGGACAGGCGGGCGCCGAGCGCGTCGCAGATGGCGGCCAGCAGCTCGCTCGAGGGTTCCTTCTGACCGCGCTCGATCTCGGACAGGTAGCCGAGGCTGACGTTGGCGGCGGTGGAGACCTCGCGCAGGGTGCGGTGCTGACCCTGGCGGCGCGCGCGAAGTGCGTCACCGATCACCCGGCGTAGCAGGACCATCGCACCTCCCCCTGACGGGATTCACTCTCCGGGCGGATGAACGCCCGCGCCGGACGCGGTCCACCGCGCCGCCGCCGACGCCGTACGTCGGAGCCTTCCCGCAACCGTACCCGTTGGTCGGCCCGGCGACATCCCACCCCGCCTGTCGGATCTGGACAAGGCCGGTCACCGCCGGCCCGTGCCGGCCGGGGGGACACCGGCCGCAGACCCCGGGGGCAAGCCCGGTCCGGCCTCCGGGAAGGCTAGGTGAATCCGTGCCGCGAGCAGGCGTAACGCCTCGATCACGGTGGCCGCCCGGATGTGGTCCCGGCCCCCGTCGAGGTCGAATCGACGGACGACCGGGCCACCCGGTCCGGCCACCGCGACATAGACCAGACCGACAGGTCTGCCGTCCTGCGGCTCGGGACCGGCCACCCCGGTGGTGGCCAACCCCCAGTCGGCGTCGCAGCGCCGCCGGCCGCCCTCGGCGAGGGCGACGGCCACGTCCGGATCGACCGGTCCGCGTTCGGCCAGCAGTTCCTCGGGTACGTCGGCCAGCCGCGCCTTCAGTTCCGTGGCGTAGGTCACCAGTCCGCCCCGGTAGACGGCGCTGACCCCGGCGATCTCCACGAGCGCGGCGGCGAGCAGCCCACCGGTCAGGGACTCGACGGTGGCCAGGGTCTGCCGGCGCTCGTGCAGGCTGTGCACCACGCCCGCCGCCGGGCTGCCCACCGGCCGCTCGTGCCTCGCGTCGGTCCCCATGCCGCCCTCCTTCCCCGGTGTCACCCCACCACCCATTCTGTCCCGCCCGATCACCGGTGTCCGGCACCGGGCGATCCGCGTCGGTGGGCGGATCAGCCGGCTCGATGGGCAAGGTCAGGCCGTCAGACCGGCGTCCCGGGCGAGCAGGGCGGCCTGGACCCGGTCGGCGACGCCGAGCTTGGCGAAGACGGCCGAGAGCTGGTTGCGCACCGTCTTCTCGCTGAGCCCGAAGTGCCGGGCGATCCGGGCGTTGGTGTCACCGGCGGCCAACCGCCGCAGGATGTCCCGCTCCCGTGGGGTGAGCCGGTCGAACGGGGGCGGCAGCTCGACCGGCTGACGGCGCAGGCTGGTCAGCACCTGCGGGCCGACCCGGGGGCCGAGGACGAGCCCGCCGCCGGCCACCGTGCGCAACGCGTCGACGATCACGTCCGGGTCGGTGTCCTTGAGCACGTAGCCCTGGGCGCCGGCCCGCAGCGACCGGCTGACCACGTCCTCGTCGTCGGCCATGGTCACCATCAGCACCCGGATCTCCGGTCGGGCCTGCACGATCCGCCGGGTCGCCTCCACGCCGTCGCCGTCCGGCAGCGCCACGTCCATCGCGACCACCCCCACCGGCTCGGTCGACGCGATGCCGATCGCCTCGGCGCAGGTGGCGGCCTCCACGACGCCGTCGACCCAGGTCTCCCCCTCCAGCATGGTCCGCAGCCCCCGACGGACCACCGGGTGGTCGTCCACGATCAGCACCCGGAACCGCCCCGACGTCGCCCCGGCGGCGCTCACCGCCCCGCCCGTTCCTGTGCCACGCCGCCATCCTCCCGGCCGACCGGACCGTCCGGCGACAGCCGGACCGGCGTGTCGTCACCCGACAGCGCCGGCGCGTCGTCGGCCGGCAGGACCGGCGCGTCGCCGGCAGCCGGCGGGACCGACGCGTCGCCGGGCGGCGGGAGGGGGAGCCGGACCCGGACCAGGGTGCCGTGCGGCGAGCGGTCGACGATCTCGCAGTCGCCACCCAGCTCGGCGGCGCGTTCCCGGATCGAGTCCAGGCCGACCCCACCGGGTCGGCGGGCGACGATTCCGGTGCCGTCGTCGGACACCTCCACGACCAGCGCCCGCCCCCGGCGCACCACCACGTCGCAGCGGGTCGCCCCGGCGTGCCGGGCCGCGTTGGCCAGCGCCTCGCCGACGATCCGGTACGCCGCCACCTCGACGGCGGCCGGCAACCGGTGCAGTTCGTCCTCCGCGCTCAGCAGGACCGTCAGGTTCGGGCCGTCGAAGCGCTGGCACTCCGAACGCAGCGCCGACTCCAGCCCCCGGTCCAGGGCCGCCGGACGCAGCTGGTCGACCAGCTGACGCACCTCCCCGGTGCAGGTGAGCAGGTCGTCGGCGAGCCCGTCGAGGATGCGGACCAACCGGTCCTGGTCGGCGGCGGCCAGCTTGCGGGCCGCGCGTACCTGCATGGACATCCCGGCGAAGGTGGGACCGAGACCGTCGTGCAGGTCCCGGCGCAGCCGGCGGCGCTCCTCCTCCCGCGCCGTGACCAGCCGCTCCCGCGAGTCGCGCAGGTCGCGGATCAGCCGGGCGGTCGCGGCGGCCACCGAGGCGTGCAGCGCCACGTCGCTGAGCAGTCGTCGCTCGACCGAGGTGAACCGGGTGCCGGGCGCCCGGTGGGCCACCACCAGCCGGCCGACCCGCTCGCCGTGGGTCACCATGTCGAACCTCTCCACCGAGGTGGTGGCCTGGCCGTGCGCGGCGTGCACCGGCCGGGGCGGCCCGTCGTCGGCGTCGTCCCCACCGAGCTCCACCGCCACGTACGGCACCTGGAGCGAGCGGGCGATGGTGCCGGTGAGCAGCGGCAGCACCGCCTGCGGCTGCACCGTCCGCTCCAACAGGTCACCGAGGCGGGCCAGCACCGCGTACGGCTCGTCGCGGTCGCCGTAGAGCAGCCGGTTGACCCCGCGCTGCACCCGGTGCCGCAGCGGTTCGAAGGTCACCGCGATCAGGCCGGTCGCCACCAGGGAGGCGTTCGAGGTGTTCCCGCGCAGCACGAGGTCCCGCAGCAGCGCGACCGCCCCGACGAAGGCGGCGATCACCAACAGGCTCATCACCAGCCAGACCAGGGACCGGTTGATCACCTGTTCCAGCCCGTATAGCCGGTAGCGGAGCACCGCCAGGGTCATCGCACCCGGAATCGCGATCACCATCAGCAGCCACGAGCCGGAGAGGTTGAGCCAGTCCAGCAGGAGACCGAGCAGGAACAGCGCACCGGCGGCCAGCAGGCAGGCCAGTTGCTGGCGGGCCTCGCCGGCGGCCCGCCGCCAACGCCGGGCCAGCGACACCAGCACGGCGGCCACCAGCAGCACTTCGACCGCGATGGTCAACAGCGCGACCCGGACCAGCAGCCGCGCGGTCGGGTCGGCGGCCGGCGTGGCGGACAACAGCAGGCCCCGGGGGTCGCTGGTCGCGGCCACCGCCAGCGCGACGGCCGCCACCCCGGTCGTGACCACCAGCCCGACGGCGACCGGACGCCACCGCCGGCCGGGCAGCCGGCCGTCCGGGAAGACCAGCAGGGCCAGGAAGATCAGGCCGTACGGCGGCCACCAGAGCCACTGGCTCAACCAGGCCAACGGGGTGACCGTCCACCAGCTCAGCGCCAGCACCGCCACACCCGCGACGAGACCGGCCGCCACCATCAGCCGACCGACCGGGTGGCGGGGCACCCCGGCGAGCACCAGACCGCCGAGCGCGGTGAACGAGATCGCGATCGCGCCGGTCAACGCCGCCGGCCCGGCCGACGCCGGGTACGGGTCACGCCACTGCCCGATCAGGACGAGCACGGCGACGACCAGGCCCACCGCCGCCAGGACCCGACGGGGGGCGGACAGTGGTCCGGTGGTCGACGGCACGGCAGGCCCTCCGGGTGGTCGTCGGTCGTGGGTGTCGGGTGGTTCAGTCCGCCCAGCCGGCGGAGTGCGCGAGGTTGTGCAGCCAGTTGCCGCTGTCGTGCTCGAGGTGTTCCGGCAGGGCGTCGAGGTCGCGGGCCAGCTCCGGGCCGTCGAGGCGGGGCAGCTCGGCCAAGGCCTGCTCCAGCGAGATCCGGGACCGGGCGAGCACGTCCGGGTGGCTGCGGGCGTACTGCGCCACGTGTGCGACGACCGCCGTCAGCCGTTGCCGGACCGCCTGCGGTTGCGCCGGTGCGGCACCGGCGTCGAGCGCCTCCAGCCGCCAGCCGGCGGCGAAGACCGGGTGCAGCCGGCGACCGGTGGCGTCGAAGAACTCGACGGCGCCGGCGAGCTTCTCGTCGTGATCGACGGTCGCCAGCAGTTCGGCGAGGTTCTGGTAGACGTGGCAGAACGTGTCGTTGGTGGCGATCAGCAGAATCCGTCGGTCGTCGCCAGCGCTCAGGGTCATGATCACTCCTCGGATGCCGGTGCGCGCACGGCGGGACCGGCTCCCCGGCACCCGTCCGCCGCAGCGTAGGTGGTGGACCGTCCACAGTGGCACCGCCGGGAGGACCGGCGGTCGTCGGCGAACGGCCGAGCCATCGTCGCCCGCGGACTGTCCCGCCGACCCGGGTCGGATGTCCCGGGCCGGCGGGATCGATCGGCCGGCACCGCGGAATGTCGGGCGGGGCCCCTTCTCCGCCTCGGGCGAGGAAGGGGCCCCACCCTGGATCAGGGTGCGGGGTGGAGGTTGGTGGTGGTCGCCCGGGTCATGTCGGTCGTCGCGGTCACCTCGGGCAGCCCCTCGGCGTACCCACCGGAGCGCACCCGGGACGACCAGTGGTCGTACCGTTGCCCGAGCTGCCCGACCCGGACGAAGGCCGCGCTGGCCAGGCAGGCGCTGAGCGGGTCACGCGGCTTGTCCGGCACGGTGGCCTGCGCGCAGCCTGCGCCGTACTGGCCCTGGTCGCGCAGCGGGTCGAAGCCCGAGCGGTCCCCGGTGCACGGATCCCAGTCGAACCCCTGGACGCAGTCGGCGTAGTTGACCACCGCCTGCGTCATCGCGTTGCGCAGGTGCTGGTGGGCCGACTGGTCGGCGTCGCTGCGCGGGCGGGCGTAGTCGGCGGGCAGGCCGTTGCCGCCGAAGAGCAGGCCGCTCAGGCTGTCGTCGAGCTCCAGCGCGGTGCCCCAACCGAGTTCGGTGTACGCCTGCAACAGCCGCAGCGCGTCGGAGACCGCCTTGCCCTTCTGCCAGAGCACCCGGGACACCTCCCAGGTGTCGCTGCTCGGCGCGGTCGGGCCGGTGCCGGCCCGCATCACCCGGTAGAAGTACTTCTGCCGGCCGGACAGCATCGCGCCGGCCTTGCTGCGGGCGGTCGCCGTCTGGTTGGCGTCGACCGGGATCGCCGCCGACTCGAACGCCGGCCGGTACGTCCCGGCCCACCGGTCGGTGAGGTACTTGTTCTCGTCGTAGCAGTAGCCCTGCGGGGTGGGCGAGCGGACGTCCCACGAGCAGAACGTGCCGATCGGGAACGTCCGGGTGGCGGTCTGCACCTCCTGCCACTGCCCGTTCGGCCACTTCACCCGCGACCGCAGGGTGATCTGGAGGTCGCCGGTGGTGGTCTCGAACCGGGGCCCCTCGTGCTGCTCGACGTTGACGAAATTGGCGTCGTAGCAGGTGGAGAAGGTCGGCGCGTGGCCCGGCGGCATGGCGTGGTGGGTCAGGTGGAAGGGGTTCGGCAGGTTGCTGCGGCGCACGGTCGACGGCACCGGCCGGCTGACCCGGCTCGCCGAGCACCCCGTGATCGCGTCGGACTCGGGAATCCGGTTCGCCTCCGGGAGCTCCTGGTCCGGGCTGCCCCACATGTCGTGCACCGGCAGGGCGTCACTGCCGTTCCAGACCACCGCCCGGCGGACGTTCTCCACCTGGGCGTTCCACCCGGCGACCGCCGTACGGTAGTCGGCCATCAGGGCGGTGAACAGCGCGTTGGTGCTGCCGTCGGCGGCCGGCCGGCTGAACTGGCGGACCCGCTCGTTGATGTTCCGCCCGACCTCGGCGACGGCCTCGCCCCGCCCGGCGGCGACCTGGCCGGCGAACTGCGGGTTCTCCAGCTGCAGAATGTTGTAGACCCGGGCGGCGGTGGCCCAGGCGGCGGCGTTGGCGACCGGGCCGGTGGTCCAGTCGCCGCCGACCCGGTTGCGGGCCCACTGTGCGAGATAGTTGATCGAGCCCGCCGGCAGGTGGGTGTCGAGCACGCTGACCGGGTCGGTCAGGCTGGTGCCGGCGGGAACGGTGAAGGTGCCCTCGGCTGCCGCGTCGACCGTGGCGAAGCCGAAGGTCGGTGACTCGGCCTTCGGGTAGTACGTGCCGAGGTAGTCCGTGATCGGCTGCCCGGTGATCTCCTTGTGGTGCACGTACGTGGTGATCACCGAGTTGAGCTGGCTCTTGGCGATGTTCTCCAGGGCCACGTGGGTGGCGAGCGCCATCGAGTCGACCTTGCGCTCGATGGTCTGCAACTGGGTGGCGATCCGGCCGAGGTTGGCGCGCACCTCGTCGATCGCCTTGGTGAGCGCGTCGAGCTGGGCGACCAGCCCGGTGTACATCTCCTTGAGCGCCGACTCGATCCGGTCGAACCGCTTGTCCATCCCCCTGGCCAGCCGGTCGATCTGCTGACGCAGCTTGCCGATCTCCGCCTGGATGGCGGCGTTCGGGTCACCGCCGCCGGCGAAGAGGCCGATCAGGCTGACCGCCGCGCCGAGCAGGTTGCCGGTCAGCACCGCCGTGCCCATCGCCGTCGCGGCCATGGTCAGGCCCTGCCCGAGCACCGTCGTCACGTACGTGTTGATCGCGGTCACCGAGGTCACCACGGCCCTGCCGATCGTCTCCAACTGCTTGCCGAACTTCTTGTCGGCGAAGCCGACCAGGGTGGAGAGCACCGAGACGGTGGACCCGAGCCCCTCGAATATCATCTGGTTCGCCTCGGTCTTCGCCTTTTCGGCGGTGACCACCGGGTCGCTCGGCTTCGGGTCCTGGTTGAGCGGGTAGCTGGTGGAGAAGTCGATCACCTCGGTGAGCCGGTCGTTGCCGTCGGCGTCGAGCACCTTCAGCGTGGCGTACGCCCGCTCCTGCACCAGCGCCCGGTAGGCGGCCTGGTCGCCGCGCGCGTCGCGGATCGCGGCCAGCGGCACGTAGTAGCCGACGGTCCCGGGGTTGCTGACGTTACCGTTGCTGTCGACGCGCGGATTGTGGATCTTGACGGCCAACAGCGTGTCGACCGGGGTACGCGCCGCGGTGTGGGTGCGCTCGCCGAAGGCGGCGTCCCAGCCGGTGGCCAGGGTGTCGTCGGTGGCGGCCCGGCGGTGCAGCTCCCGCCAGGTCTCCTGGACCAGCTCCCGGGAACGGGTGTTCCACGCCGCGTCCTGGTATCCGCCGCGGACCAGGTTCAACGCGTCCGGCACCACGTTGGCGCCCTCCGCGCCGACCGTGCTGGTCAGGAAGGCGCGTACCGCCGGGCCGGTGGTCACCGCGCTGGTGGACTCGCCGAGCCGGGCCAGCACCGCCGTCGCCACGGCGAACCGGGACCGGTCCTCACTGCGGGCGTCGGGCACCGCCGCGTCGGCGACCGCCCGGGTGGCGACCACATGCGCGGTCAGCTGCCCGGCATCGGCGGCCGGGTGGGCGGCACGCCAGTCCAGCAGCTCGGCGGTGAGCAGGGCGTCCTTCAGGCCGACCGCCCCGGCGTCGCGCAGCTGCACCACCGCTGCGAAGAGCGCCCCGTGCACCGCCTGCTCGTCGTACGCCACCGGGTCGGTGGCGCGGGCCGGCGTCTGGTGCATGGTGACCGCCAGTACCACGGCCACTCCGGTCGCACACCACCGTCGGGCGTTCCATCCGCCGCCCCGGGACCGACCCCGGCCCCCGGCACGTCTCGTCGCTGTCCCCACCGCTGCTCCTCCCGCCACCGGGCGCAACCCGCCCGCTGTCGCCGGGCGTCGACCCGACCGGGCCGACACCGCACCGGACCGCAGGGGTCGGTGCGGTGTCGACTCTGTGGGTCGGACCGTCCCGTCCGGCAGTGACAGCCGTCCCGTCGGCGCGGGACTCCGACGCCGGGAGGGCGGGTGGGCCCAGGGGGTGCGCCAGGGTCAGGGCGGTCCGGTCCCGGGTGAAGTAGCGGCGGTGGGCGGCGAGGCCGACCGGGGCAGGGCCCGGCGCAGGCCGAGGATCGGCCCGTCCGGTACCGGCCGAAGCCGCCCGGTCAGGGGCGGGGGCGGCGCAGGCGGACCGCCTGGACGATGTAGTCGAAGCCGGTGACCACGGTGACCACCACGGCGGCGGCCATGATCCAGGGGCCGACGGCGGCGAGGGCGGCCGGCATCGGCCAGAGGTACCAGGCGATGGCCAGGATCTGGAGCGTCGTCTTGAGCTTGCCGCCCCGGCTGGCGGCGATCACGCCGTGCCGGATCACCCAGAACCGCAGCCCGGTGATGCCCAGCTCCCGGACGAGGATCAGCGCCGTCACCCACCAGGACAGCCGGTCGTAGACGGAGAGCAGCACCAGGGCCGCGCCGGTGAGCGCCTTGTCGGCGATCGGGTCGGCCACCTTGCCGACCGAGGTGACCAGCCCGAACCGGCGGGCGATCCAACCGTCCAGCAGGTCGGTCATCGAGGCGAACGCGAAGATCAGGCAGGCGGCGATCCGCCACCCGGCGTGGGTCATCCCCGAGGTGATCACCGAGGCCGCGAAGACGGGCACCAGCACCAGCCGCAGCAGGGTCAGCCCGTTCGCCGCGTTGAGCACCGGCACCCGGCGGACCGGCGGCGCGGACTCCGCCGCCCCGGTCACCGCCGCGCCCCGCTCGGGCCGCCGTGGCGTACCTGGCACCGCCCCACCTGGCTCCCCCGCTCCGTCCGGGCCCACCGTCACCGTTCCGCGCCGGGCGCCGCCGAGATCATCTCATCCGGCACCGCCACCAGGTCGACGCCCTCCGTCGCAGTGACCGTCGCCCGGACCAGGTCGCCGGGGCGCAACGCGGTCAGGTCGACCCCGCCGCCGACCGGGGCGACCAGGGTGGTCGAGCCGTCGACCTCGGGGGCCTGGTGCGCCGCCCGGCCCTCCACCACGCCGTCGTCGACCGTGTCCACCAGCACCTCGACCGTGCTGCCGAGCCGCTCCTCGGCCCGCTGCGAGCACAGCTCGTCGGCGAGCGCGGCGAGCCGGTCGTACCGGCGCTTGACGGTGGCGGCGGAGAGCTTGCCGGGCAGGCCGGCGGCCTCGGTGCCGTCCTCGTCGCTGTAGTCGAACACGCCGATCGCGTCGAGCCGCGCCTCGGTCAGGAACCGGACCAGCTCGGCCACGTCCTGCCGGGTCTCCCCCGGGAAGCCGACGATGAAGTTGCTCCGCGCGCCCGCCTCCGGGGCCAGGGTGCGGGCGCTGGCCAGCAGCTCCAGGAACCGGTCGGTGGAACCGAACCGGCGCATCCGGCGCAGCACCGGCTCGCTGGAGTGCTGGAACGACAGGTCGAAGTAGGGCGCGACGCCCGGGGTGGTGGCGATCGCCTCGACCAGGCCGGGGCGGGTCTCGGCGGGCTGGAGGTAGCTGGCCCGCACCCGGACGATGCCGTCGATCGCGGCGAGCTGCGGCAGCAGCTTCTCCAGCGCCCGCGGGTCACCCAGGTCCTTGCCGTACGAGGTGGAGTTCTCGCTGACCAGCACCAGCTCGCGGACGCCGGTCTTGGCCAGCCACTCCGCCTCGGCGAGCAGCTCGTCGGGGGTACGCGAGACGAACGCGCCCCGGAACGCGGGGATGGCGCAGAACGCGCACCGCCGGTCGCAGCCGCTGGCCAGCTTCAGCGAGGCCACCGGGCCGGTGTCGAGCCGGCGACGCAACACCTGCCGCAGGTGCGCCGGGGTGTGCGCGTCGGTCTCCACCGTCACCCGGGTCGGGGTGCCGTGGCCGGGCAGCGACACCGCCGCCGCCCGCCGGTTGACCGGGGTGAGCGGGAGCAGTTCGCGTCGGTCGCGGGGGGTGTGCGCGTCGACCGTCTCACCGGCCAGCACCGCGCCCAGTCGGGCGGCGATGTCCGGGTAGTCGTCGAAGCTGAGCACCGCCTGCGCCTCGGGGAGGCTGTCGGCCAGCTCCCGCCCGTACCGCTCGGCCATGCAACCGGCGGCGACCACCTTGGCGCCGGTGTCGGCGGCGGCGAGCAGGGTCTGGATCGAGTCCTGCTTGGCCTTCTCCACGAAACCGCAGGTGTTGACGACCACCACGTCGGCGCCCTCACCGTCGGTGGTCACCTGCCAGCCGTCGGCGTGCAGCCGGGCGGCCAACTCCTCCGAGTCGACCTCGTTGCGGGCGCAGCCCAGGGTCAGCAGGGCGACCCGGCGGCCGTCGGCGGGCGGCTGTTCCGGGTCGCGGAGCGGCGTCGGACGCGCCGAACCGGCGTTGTCGGGGGTGGGGGTGGCAGACACCATCCGAGGGTACCGGGCGATACGGCGGGCCCGACCAACGGCGGCCTACGGTGTCGGCCGGTTCACCCTTCCCCGGCCGTCCCGGCCGCCGTCCCCGGGCCGTCCCGGCGGGCGGCGGGCGGCGGTCAGACCGCCGCCACACCCACCCGGACCAGCCGGTCCAACAGGGCGACCTCGGTGCCGGACAGGCCGGTGGAGCAGAACACCGAGATCTGCTCCGCGCCGGTCCGCCCGGGTGCCGCGCCGGCCAGCACCGCCCCCAGGTCCCGCAACCTCCCCGGGTACGGCCCGACGGCGGTCAACAGCGGCGGGTCGTACGTCGCCGCCTGGGCCGGCGAGTCGGTGACCAGCAGGTCGGCGGCGTCGAGCAGGTCGGTGTCGAACTCGTGCCGGTGGACCTGCTTGAAGCCGATGGCGTTGACATGGGTGCCCGGGGCGAGGTCGGCGGCGTCCAGCACCGGGGTGCCGCTGGTGGTCGCGAGCACCACCACGTCCCGGTCGCGGACCGCCTCGGGGGCCGAGCCGACGGCGCGGGCCGGCACCCCCAGCTCGGCGCGGACCCGGGCGGCGAACGTCTCCCGGCGGGCCGCCGAACGACTGTGCACGGTCACCTCGCGCAGTGGCCGGACGGCGGCGGTCGCCCAGACCTGGGTCCACGCCTGCCCGCCCGAGCCGATCACGCCCAGGGTGGTGGCGTCCGGGCGGGCCAGGGCGTCGACCGCCACCCCGCCCAGCCCGCCGGTCCGCCGGGAGCCCAGCTCGGCACCGACGGCGATCGCCCGGACCGCCCCGGTCCGGGCGTCGTGCAGCACCACCAGCTGCTCGCCGGCCGGGTGGCCGAGGGTGTCGTAGGAGCGGAAGCCGTACCACTCGTCGGTGAGCTGACCGGCGGTGAGCACCATCCGCCCACCGTCGAGCGGGGCGGACGCCCGGGGTGGGGCGACGAGCCGGCCGGCGTGGGCGGCCAGCAGCGCGTCCCGCATCGCCGCGACGGTGGTCGGCGCGTCCAGGGCGGCGGCGACCTGCCGGTCGGTGAAGAGCAGCGTCATGTCGTCATACTGCGACCTGAAGCTGACTTCAGCTCAAGCTCTGGTGGGCAGGATCACCCCGACCTGCTCCCGGGCGGTGCTAGCGTCGGCGGTGGTGGCCCGCGTGGCCACCCCGGACGAGTCGTGGGCGTACCCGGTCAGGCCAAGACGCCCCGTGACGACCCGACTCGTCCCCGGCCGACCGGCCCGGGACCGACCACCCCGAGGTGAACGATGGCCTGGATCGTGCTGGTGCTCTCCGGACTGCTGGAGACCGCGTGGGCGGTCTCCCTCGACCGCAGCGCCGGGTTCACCCGGCCACTGCCCTCGATCGTCTTCGCGGTCACCCTGATCGCCAGCATGCTGGGCCTGGCGTACGCCCTACGCGACATCCCCGTCGGCACCGGGTACGCGGTCTGGGTCGGCATCGGGGCGGTCGGCACCGCACTTGTCGGCATGGTCGCGCTGGGTGAGTCGGCGAGCCTGCCCCGGCTGCTCAGCCTGCTGCTGGTGGTGGCCGGCGTGGTCGGCCTCAAACTCTTCCACTGAACCGACCCACGGGCGCTGCCAGGCCGACCCGCGCTGCCACCGAGCCGACCTGATGCGCCCGGCTGAGCGCTGACAGGACCACCCTGGGCACCGGGCGACGGGCCTGGGCAGGCTATCCGCGCGCGTGCCGCAGCAACCGGAGTTGGCCGACCTCGGCGACGTTCTTCATCAGCTCGGCGTTCACCCAAGCGATCGTGTGGGCGACGGTGTGTGCAGGGTCGTCCCGCCAGGGGAACGGCGCGGTCGCGTCGAGGTCGGCGTCGCTGAGCTGGTCGAGCACCGCCAACCATTCGGTACGGAGGCCACCAAGCCAGGCCACCGTCTGGTCGCCGTCACCGGGCCAGCCGATCTCGGTACGCTCCCGTGGCGTGCGCCCCCGGGCATGGTCGACGGCGACCGTCCACCACCAACCGATGTGCCAGGTGATCCACCCGATCGTCGGGACGGGGATCGGTTCGGGCTCGACATCCGCCCAGTCCGGCACCCACCCGCCGTCGGCATCCGGGCGCACTGTCCAGCAATGCGTCACGGGTTCCCAGAGGAGGTCCGCCGGCTCCAGGCGTTCCAGGTGGTACTCGAACAGGGACCAGGTCAGGTCGAACTGCCAACGGAGCAGGTCACGGCGGGATACCGGCATCGGGTGACCGTGCCACACCGGCATGTCCCGGGGCGATCGGGTTTCTCACCCTGTCACCGGAGCGGGCCCGGTGGGATGTTGCCGCCCGGTGCGTAGTTCTCGTCCCCTGTGGGTAGTGATCGGCCAACCGCAGCACTCAGGCTCTCGATCACGGAGGACGTCATGGCCGACACCCACGTCACCGCTCGCCCGCGCACCAACGCCGCCCGGATCTGCACCATCCTGGCGTTCGTCTTCGCCGTCGTCGCGTTGCTGATCGCCCCGGTCATCTTCGGCATCATCGGCCTGGTGCTCGGCATCGTCGGCGCGGTGCTCGGCGACAAGCCGCTGGGGTGGTACGCCGCCGCGGCGAACGTCGTCGCCATCATCCTCAGCCTCGTGATCGTCAGCGCCATGGTCAACAGCTGACCTGACGCTCCCCCGCGAACGGGCCCGCCGGCATCCCGGCGGGCCCGTCGCACGTCCACCCCTCGGGCCGCCGCCCAGCGACGTCCATACCGGAACGGTCCCGAAACGGGCCGGACCGATGCCGGTCGGCGCGAGCCGGCTCAGTCGACGTCGCCCCGCAGGCCGGTCAGCACCTCTTCCAGCTCGTCCGGCTTGACCAGCACGTCGCGGGCCTTGGAACCCTCGGACGGGCCGACCACCCCACGGGTCTCCATCAGGTCCATCAGCCGACCCGCCTTGGCGAAGCCGACCCGCAGCTTGCGCTGGAGCATCGAGGTCGAGCCGAACTGCGAGGTGACCACCAGCTCGACCGCCTGCACCAACAGGTCCAGGTCGTCGCCGATGTCCTCGTCGATCTTCTTCTTGTTGTCCTGCGCCGGGGCCAGCACGTCCGGACGGAACTCCGGCTCCCGCTGGTCCTTGCAGAACTTCACCACGTCGGCGATCTCGCGCTCGGTCACCCAGGCGCCCTGGATGCGGACCGGCTTCGACGCGCCCATCGGCAGGAACAGCCCGTCGCCCCGGCCGAGCAGCTTCTCCGCGCCCGGCTGGTCGAGGATGACCCGGGAGTCGGCCAGCGACGAGGTGGCGAACGCCAGCCGGGACGGCACGTTCGCCTTGATCAGGCCGGTCACCACGTCGACGCTCGGCCGTTGGGTGGCCAGCACCAGGTGGATGCCGGCGGCGCGGGCGAGCTGGGTGATCCGGACGATCGAGTCCTCCACGTCACGCGGGGCGACCATCATCAGGTCGGCCAACTCGTCCACGATCACCAGCAGGTACGGGTACGGCCGCATCTCCCGCTCGCTGCCCGGCGGGGCCTTGATCTCGCCGTTGCGCACCTTGCGGTTGAAGTCGTCGACGTGCCGGACCCCGTTGGCGGCGAGGTCGTCGTAACGCATGTCCATCTCGCGGACGACCCACTCCAGCGAGTCGGCCGCCTTCTTGGGGTTGGTCACGATCGGGGTGACCAGGTGCGGGATGCCCTCGTAGCCGGTCATCTCGACCCGCTTCGGGTCGATCAGCAGCAGCCGCACCTCGTCCGGGGTGGCCCGGGTTAAAATGGACATAAGTAGCGTATTGAGACAACTGGACTTGCCGGCTCCGGTGGCGCCCGCGATCAGGATGTGCGGCATCTTCGCGAGGTTGGCCACCACGAAGCCGCCCTCGATGTCCTTGCCGAGGGCGACCACCATCGGGTGGTGGTCGCTGGTGGCGGCGCGCGAGCGCAGCACGTCACCGAGAGCGACGTTCTCCGGGTCGGTGTTGGGGATCTCCACCCCGACCGCGCTCTTGCCCGGGATGGGGCTCAGAATCCGGACGTCCGGCGACTTCACCGCGTACGCGATGTTGCGGGAGAGCTGGGTGATCCGCTCGACCTTGACGCCGTGCCCCAGCTCGACCTCGTACCGGGTGACGGTCGGGCCCCGGGTGAAGCCGGTGACCTCGGCGTCCACCCCGAACTGGTCGAACACGCCGGTCAGCGCGGCGATCACCTCGTCGTTGGCCTTGCTGCGGGTCTTCGGGGCGGCACCGCCGGTGAGCATGTTCGCCGGCGGCAGGGTGTAGTCGCCGGCCAGCCCGGTCAGCGCGAGCTGCTCGGCCCGGGTGGGCGGAGCCGAGTGCTCCGGCGGCTCCGCCGGCTTGCGGCTGGCGGGCACCCGGCTCGACGGCCGGCGCGGCAGCACGATGGTCTCCTGGAGGTCGACCTCCGGACCGACGTCGTCGAAGTCGCCCGGGTCGGGCGGCGGTGGCGCGGCCTTGCGGGCCGGACGGCGGCGGGCCGGCTTCCCGGCGGCCTCCGTCGGCTCCGCCGCCTCCTCCGCGGGGGCCTCGGGCGGGGCGACCAGCGTGCCGGTGAGCAGACCGAGTCGCTCCGGGATCTTGTTGATCGGGGTGGCGGTCACCACCAGCAGACCGAAGACGAGCAGCAGGATCAGCAGCGGCATGGCCACCCAGGCGGTCATCGCCCGCTCCAGGAGCCCGCCGACCCCGGCGCCGACCAGGCCACCGGCGTAGTCGCGCTGCACCGGGTCGACCGGGTTCTGTCCGATGTGCAGCATCGCCGCCGTGGCGACCAGCATGGAACCCCAGCCGACCAGGCCCCGCCCCCGGTGCTCCGGATCCACCGGGGTACGCATCAGCCGCCAGGCGCCGATCATCAACAGCACCGGCACCACCACCGCGATCGCGCCCAGGAAGAGCCGTACGGTGTCGGCGAGTCGCGCCCCGAGGGGACCGGCGCCGGAGAACCAGATACCCACCGCGCTGAGGATGGCCAGGCCGAACAGCAGCAGGCCGGCGCCGTCGCGGCGGTGTTCCGGGTTCAGGTCGCGGGCGGAGGCGGCCTGTCGACCGGCGGCCCGGAACCCCCAGCCGACCCCGTGCGCCATCCCCATCCACAGTGCCCCGATGGCGCGACCGACGTACGCCGCCGGAGCGGGCCGGGCGGCCGGCCGCCGCCGGGGCGCCGCCCGGGTGGTCTTCTTCGCCGGCTGACGGGCACGAGTGTTCGTGGTGCCACGCGGCGACGCGCCGCGTCGCCGGCTCGCCTGAGAGGTACGGCCCGCCATAGAGTCACCGTAACGGCGTTGCCCGGCAGATCGCCGCTTTTCCGGGTCGTGTCCGCGCGTCGCAGCACGGACCACGCCCGCAGACGTGTTATTCGCCTCAGAAGGGATGCCCGATGGCGTCGCCTGCTTTCGCGGACCGTCCGGACCCTCTGGCGGGTCACCCGCAGGCCCTGCGTCCGCTGACCGCCGACCTGGTCGCCGCCGTGCTGGGCAACCGGGGGTACGACGTCGTCGCCGACGACGACGGCGACCTCGTCGGCCGGTGGGACGACAGCCTGATCTGGTTCCTCCGCCAGGGCACCCTCGGTGAGCTGCTCCAGGTCCGCACCCTGACGGCACCGACCTTCGGCATCGAACACGTGCCCCCGCTCTACGCCTTCTGCAACTCGTGGAACCACGACCAGCTCTGGCCCAAGGCGTTCGTGCACGTCGACGACGACGGCCGGGCCCGGGTCTGCGGTGAGGTGATCACCGACCTGGAACGCGGGGTCACCCCGCACCAGCTCGACCAGTTGCTCGACTGCGGCATCACCGCCGGCTGTCAGCTCGCTGCCGCCGTCGGCCTGCTGCCCGGCGGGACGCCCGGATGACCGCCGAGTTCCGCCCCCGGGCGGGCAGACCGGCCGTTGCCCACCGCGATCCCGGCCTGGCGGCTGCGCTCACCGACGCCGAGGACCTGCCCGACGGCGAGGCCCGGCTGGCCGAACTCGACCGGATCGCCGCCCGCGCCGACGCGCTCGGCGACCCGCACTCCGCCCTGGACGCCAGGTTCGCGCTGGTCGAGGCGTACCTGCGGCACGGCGGGCGATGGCGGATAGTCGAGCCGGTACGCCGCCTGCTGGCCGCCGTGGACCGGACGCCCGACCTGCTCGACGCCCGCCCCGGCGACGCGGAGCTGGTGCGGCGGCACCTGCGGCACGCGGTGGAAGCCGCGATCGGCACCCCCCGGATCGGGCTGGACCAGGCCCAGGCGCTCCTCGACGCGCTGGCCCGGCGGGTCGGCGAGGACGCCGGGGTGGTCGCCCAGCTGCGCTGCCGGCTCGCCGACCACCAGGGCGACGAGCCGACAGCCCGCCAGTGGTACGACCGCTGGACGACCGCCGACCCGGACCCGGAGGCCGGCTGCCCCGGCTGCCTGCCGGTCCGTCGGGCCGAACTGCTGGCCGGCTGGGGGGACGACCGGGCCGCGCTGGACGCGCTGCGACCCGCGCTCGACGCCGTGGTCGACTGCACCGACCAGCCGGAACGGGCCCTCGCGGTGGCGCTGCTGCCGTGGCTGCGGGCCGGGGCGGCGGAGCAGGCCGGGGCGGCGCACCTGCGGGCGTACCGGCGACACCGGCGCGAGCGGACGGCGTTCCCGTACCTGGCCGCGCAGCTGCGGTTCTGCGCGCTGGCCGGGCACCCGGATCGGGCGCTGGACATCCTCGCCGAGCAGCTGCCCCGGCTGGACCACCCGTACGACGACCTGTCGGCGATGGAGTTCGCCGCCGCCGGGGCGCTGGTCTGCGCGCTCGCCGTCGAGTCCGGGCGGGACGATCGACGGGTGCGCCGCCCCGGGCACGCCGACCGGCCCGCCGCCGAGCTGGCCGTGGCGGCCCTCGGCGCCGACCTGTTGGCACAGGCCAACGGGCTGGCGGGCAGCTTCGACGCGCGCAACGGCACCGGCCACCACACCGGCCGGATCGCCGCCTGGCTGGCCGAACGGCCGGTCGGCGACCCGGTGCCGCTGCCGGCGCAGGAGAGCGTCACCGATCCGGCCGACGAACCGTTCCTGCCCTCGGCCGAGGAGCCGACCCCGCTGAGCCTGGCGCTGCTCACCGCCGTGCTGGACACCCGGGGTGACGTGTACGCGGTGGACGCCGGTGGGGTGGTGGTCGGTCGCTGGGACGAGGCGGTCGTCCAGTTCCGCCTGCTGGGCCGGCACGGGGAGATCCTGCACGCCCGGGTGGTGGCGGCCCGGCGGCTGCCGGCGGGACGACTCACCGAGGCGTACGAGTTCTGCAACGCCTGGAACCACGACCGGCTGCTGCCGAAGGCGTACGTGCACGAGCTGCCCGGCGGCGAGTTGGTGCTGGCCGGCGACGTCACCACCGACCTGGCGCACGGGGTGGCCCCGGCGCAGCTCGGCATCCTGGTCGACGCGGCGGTCACGACCGGCGTCGCGTACGCCGGGGCGGTCGCCGCGCTGCCCTGACCGACCCGCCGCCGGCCGAGCCCGGCGCGGCCGACGGCGTTACCCCGCCGGCCCCGGAGCTGCCGGAACGATCCGGCCGACCGGGCGGCGCGACCGGGCTACCGACCCGGCGTCGTGCCGCGGCTGCCGATCCGGCCGACCGGGCGGCGCGACCGGGGTCCGGACGTGGAGCGGCCCCCGACCACCGGGCGGTGGGGGTCGGGGGCCGCGGTACCGGTGGCCTCGGCTCAGTTCGCCGAGAACGCCAGGGTGTAGCCGGTGGCGCCGCTCAGCGCGGAGACCCGGTAGCGGTAGGCGCCGGCCGCGCCGTTCGCCGCCAGCTTCGCCACGCCGTCCACGGTGCTGGCGCGGGCGACGGTGCGGAAGGTGCCGTTGCTGAAGCGCTGGAGTTCCAGCACCAGCCGGCCGTCCCCGGTCGCCTCCAGGCAGGCGCTCTGCGCACCGGCCTGGGCCACGTAGAAGCGGCCGTCCGGCTGGGCCTGGGAGCGGCCGGCGGCGACGGTGCCGGTCCGGCGCACGTCGCCGGCGCAGGCGGTGTCACCGGCGGCCGGCGGGGCCTGCCCACCGGCGTCGGCCGGCGGCTGGGTGGCGCCGGTCTGCGGCTCCGCCTCCTGCTGGCCGTCGTTCGCGGTCACCAGGGTCAGGTTGTTGCGCTGGAGGATCTCGTTGACCGGCTGGAAGAAGGTGATGCCGCCGACGGTGCAGTCACCGGAGCCGCCGGAGGTGACGCCCTGCGCCTGGTCGCCGGAGATCCACGAGCCACCGGAGTCGCCCGGCTCGGCGCAGACGTCGGTGCGGGTCAGCCCGGTGACCGTCCCCTCCGGATAGTTCACGGTGGCGTTCTTGGCCTGGACCACACCGCAGCGGGTGCCCGTGGTGGAGCCGGAGCGGCAGATCGACGCGCCGGCCGGCACCTCGGTGGAGCCGTTGACCGGCACCACGCCGCCGTTGAAGTCGTTCACCACGCCCTGCGGGGTCCACTGGTCGTTGGTGCGGACGAACGCCCAGTCGTCGCCGGGGAACGACGACGCCGCGAAGGTGCCCTGCTGGGCCTGGTTGGCACCGGTGGTACGGGCACCGACCTGACCGCAGTGCCCGGCGGTGACGAACCCGCCCACGACGGAGAAGCCGATCGAGCAGCGACCCGCGTTGTTGATGAAGAACGGGTCGCCACCGACCAGGTCGAACAGCGGACGCGGCTGCTCACGGGAGGTGGTGATCCGCAGCGCCTCGGCCGGGGCGCCGCTGCCCGCCGCCCACCGACGGGTGCGCTCCTCGGCACCCGGCTGGGCGAGCACCACCACGGAGTTGGTGGCGACGTCGACGTACCAGCCGGCGATGTCCGGGGACGCCTGCCGGCCCACGGAGTCGAGCCGGCTCTTCGCCGCGTCCAACTCCCCGACCGCGCGGTCCACCTGCTTCGGCACCGCACCGGCGGCCCGGACCCGGTCCGCCTGGGCGGGGTCGGCGACCGCCACGTTGAGGGTCGTCCCGTCGTCGCTGAGCCAGGCGCCGCCGTAGTCGTTGCCGAGGGCGGCCCGCAGCCGGGTCAACGTGCTGGTGGCCTGTCGCTCGGCGGCCAGCCGCCGGACCGCCTGGTCCCGGCTGAGCCGCAGGTCCCGGCTCAGCGCGTCCACCACCTCGGGGGCGACTCCGCCGGTGACCCTGGCCCCGGTCCCACCTGCGCCCGACGCGCCCTGGTCACCGGCGAACGACGGCAGGGTCACCGCCGCCGTCAGTCCCGCCGCCGCCAGCACGACGCCGATCGCTGTCATCCGTCTGCGGTCCATCCGCCATGCTCCTCCCGGCCGACGCGGGGTACGCCTGCCGGACGGAGGTACGGAGACGGCCACCGATCGGTTGAGGAAATCCGCACTTATCGACGGATCGTGTCCGACCGGTCACGCCCCCGACCTCCGTACGCCGGGCTGCCCACCGCCCTGCCCATCCCTGGCAGGGTGTGGTTCGTCCCACCTCGGCCGCCAATACTCGTAGCCATGCAAGCGCAACGACAGCTCGGCGAGTTCCTGCGTTCCCGACGTTCCCGGCTTCGTCCGGAGGACGCCGGGGTGGTCACCTACGGTGAGCGACGGCGCGTCCCCGGGCTGCGCCGGGAGGAGTTGGCCCTGCTGGCCGGGGTGAGCGCCTCCTACTACTCACGGCTGGAGCAGGGGCAGGCGACGAACGCCTCGCCCGAGGTGCTGGACGCGCTCGCCCGGGCGCTGCGCCTCGACGACGCGGAACGCTCGACCCGACGAGCAGGACGTTCTACGTCACCGACTCGGTGCTCGGCACCATCTCGACCATTCCGCTGGCCGGCGGCCCGGCCAGGGTCTGGTCGTCGGCGTCCGCGCTGGCCCCGACGGGGTTCCTCGGCGTCAACGGCGTCAAGGTACGCGGCGGTGCGGTCTGGGCGACCAACCTGGACCAGGGCACGCTGCTGCGGATCCCGCTGCGCCAGGGCCACCCGGGGAGCATCGAGGTCAGGGCGACCGGACTCGTCGGCATCGACGACTTCGCCTTCACCGGCGACGGTCAGGTGATCGCCGCTCTCAACGCACCGAACACGGTGGTGGGCATCGACGGCACCGGGCACACCCGGACCCTGCTGACCGCCGCCGACGGGCTACAGAACCCGACCTCGGTGGCGGTGGCCGGGCACACGGTCCTCGTCGCCAGTGCCGCCTACACCACCTCGACCGACCCCAACCTGATCGTGGCCACCCTGCGCCACCGTTGATCCCGCCGATCGACGCCCGATGACGGGCCGGCCGCCGTCGTGCTGACGGCGGCCGGTCCGTTCACCCTGTTCCTACCGGTACGACGACCCCCGTCAGACCTCGACGACGGTCGGGACGATCATCGGACGGCGGCGGTACGCGTCGTTGACCCAGCGCCCCACGGTGCGCCGGACGATCTGCTGGAGCTGGTGCGGATCGGTGATGCCGTCCGCGGCGGCCCGGTTCAACGCCTCGGTGACCAGCGGGATCACCGGGTTGAACGCCGCCGGGTCCTCGGAGAAGCCCTTCGCCGACAGGGTCGGACCGGCGACCACCTTGCCGGTGACCGAGTCGACCACCACGGTGGTGGCGATGAAACCGCCGTCGCCGAGGATCCGCCGCTCGGTGAGCAGGGACTCGCTGACGTCGCCCACGGCCAGGCCGTCGACGTAGACGTACCGGCTCTTCACGTGCCCGACCACGCTGGCGCGGCCCTCGACCAGGTCGACCACGTCGCCGTCCTCGCAGATCACCACCCGGTCCGGGGCGACGCCGGACTCGATGCCGAGCCGGGCGTGCGCCCGCAGGTGCCGCCATTCACCGTGCACCGGCATCAGGTTGCTCGGCCGGACGACGTTGAGCAGGTAGAGCAGCTCACCGGCCGGGGCGTGGCCGGAGACGTGCACCTTGGCCACGTCCTTGTGCACCACCACCGCGCCGGCCCGGGCCAGCCGGTTGATCACCCGGTAGACCGAGGTCTCGTTGCCGGGGACCAGCGACGAGGCGAGCACGACGGTGTCGCCGGGGGCGATGGTGATGTGCCGGTGGTCACCGCTGGCCATCCGGCCCAGCGCGCTCATCGGCTCGCCCTGCGAACCGGTCGACATCAGCACGATCTGGTCGGGCGGCAGGGTGGTGGCCTCCTCGATCCCGATCACCAGGCCGGCCGGGATGTTGAGCAGGCCGAGATCGCGGGCGATGCCCATGTTGCGGACCATCGACCGGCCGATCAGCGCCACCTTGCGGTCGTGCTCCAACGCCGAGTCGAAGACCTGCTGCACCCGGTGCACGTGCGAGGCGAACGAGGCGACGATGATCCGCCCCTTCGCCTTGGCGAAGATCGAGTCGAGCACCGGCCCGATCTCGCGCTCCGGGGTGACGAAGCCGGGGATCTCGGCGTTGGTGGAGTCCGACAGGAGCAGGTCGACGCCCTCGGCCCCGAGCCGGGCGAAGCCGGCCAGGTCGGTGATCCGGCCGTCCAGCGGGAGCTGGTCCATCTTGAAGTCACCGGTGTGCAGCACCAGGCCGGCCGGGGTACGGATGGCCACCGCGAGCGCGTCCGGGATCGAGTGGTTGACCGCGAAGAACTCGCACTCGAACGGGCCCAGCCGCTCCCGGCCGCCCTCCCGCACGGTCAGCGTGTACGGCTGGATCCGCCGCTCGGCCAGCTTCGCCTCGACCAGGGCGAGCGTGAACTGGGAGCCGACCAGGGGGATGTCCGGCTTGTGGGCGAGCAGGTACGGCACCGCGCCGATGTGGTCCTCGTGGCCGTGGGTCAGCACGATCGCCTGCACGTCGGCCAGCCGGTCCAGGATCGGCCCGAAGTCGGGCAGGATCAGGTCCACGCCGGGCTGCTCGACGTCGGGGAAGAGCACCCCGCAGTCGACGATCAGCAGCTTGCCGCCGTACTCGAAGACGGTCATGTTCCGACCGATGGCACCGAGTCCGCCGAGCGGGATGATCCGCAGGCCGCCCTCGGGCAGCGGCGGGGGCAGTTCACCCTCGAATTGCGCCTCGGTCACGCGTCCACCTCATTCTGCGACGCCGTAACCCGGCGTCCGTCGTGTCGTTCGATCATTCGGGCAGGTCCAGGCCCGCCGCCGCGCAGTCCGCGCGCAGCAGGGCCAGTTCGTCGTCGGTGGCGTCCACCAGCGGTGGACGCACCGGGCCGGCCGGCAGGCCCTTCGCGTTCAGGCCCGCCTTCACCAGGATGGTGCCCGGGCTGCGGAAGATCCCGGTGAACAGCGGCAGCAGCCGCCGGTGCAGGGCCAGCGCGACGCCGGTCTCCCCCGCGTCGTACGCCTCGATCATCCGCTTGGCGAGCGCGCCGGTGAAGTGGGTCGAGGTGCCCACCAGGCCGACACCGCCGACCGCCAGGGTGGCCAGGGTGAGCGAGTCCTCGCCGCTGTAGAAGGCCAGGTCGGTACGGCTGGTCACCCAACTGGTGGCGGTCAGGTCACCCTTGGCGTCCTTGACCGCGACGATCCGCTCGTGCGCGGCGAGCCGCACCAGCGTCTCGGTCTCGATCGGCACCCCGGCGCGGTGCGGGATGTCGTACATCATGATCGGCAGGCCGGTGCCGTCGGCGATGGCGGTGAAGTGTCGCACCAGGCCGCGCTGCGGCGGCTTGCTGTAGTACGGCGTCACCACCAGCAGGCCGTGCGCGCCGGCCTTCTCCGCCGAGGCGGCCAGCTCGATGGTGTGCCGGGTGTCGTTGGTGCCGACCCCGGCCACGACCTGCGCCCGGTCGCCGATCGCCTCCACCACGGCCCGGATCAGGGTCTCCTTCTCCGCGTCCGTGGTGGTCGGCGACTCGCCGGTGGTGCCGTTGATCACCAGCGCGTCGTTGCCCTGCGCGTCGACGAGGTATGTCGCCAGCCGCACCGCGCCGTCGACGTCGAGGGAGCCGTCGGTGGTGAACGGGGTCGCCATCGCCGTGAGCAGTCGCCCGAACGGGCGGGGGATGCCCCGGTCGGGGGCGGCAGGGTGGTCGTGCGTCATGCTCACAACCTAGCGGACGAGCACCGGACGTCCGGTGGGGAAGGGCTCAGGACAGCTGTGCGTGCGGGCTCGTCGCCACTTCGGTGCCGTCGGGCAGGGTGGTGACGACGAAGTCGGCGAACACGTTCGGGGCGACCCGCTGGAGCTGCCGCAGGCACTCCACGGCCAGCTCACGGATCTCCACGTCGGCGTGCTCGGTGGCCCGCATCGCGATGAAGTGCCGCCAGGCGCGGTAGTTGCCGGTGACCACGATCCGGGTCTCGGTGGCGTTGGGCAGCACCGCCCGCGCCGCCTGCCGGGCCTGCTTGCGGCGCAGTGTCGGGTTGGGCTCGTCGGCGAACCGCTGCTCCAGCCCCTCCAGCAGCTCGGTGTACGCCCGGACGCTCGCCTCGGCGGCCTCGACGAACTTCTTGTGCAGCTCCGGGTCGTCGGCGATCACCGCCGGCTCGACCATCGCGGCGTCCCGCTCGGGGACGTACCGCTGGGAGAGCTGGGAGTAGGAGAAGTGCCGGTGCCGGATCAGCTCGTGGGTGAACGAGCGGGACACCCCGGTGAAGTAGAAGGTCACGGTGCCGTGCTCCAGCACCGACAGGTGCCCGACCTCCAGGATGTGCGCCAGGTAGCCGGCGTTGGTGGCGGTCGCCGGGTTCGGCTTCTTCCAGCTCTGGTAGCAGGCCCGACCGGCGAACTCGGCGAGCGCCTGGCCGCCCTCGGCGTCGGTCGACCACGGCACGTCGTCCGGGGCCTGGAACTGGGTCCACGCGATCAGCTGGGCCTGGGGCTGCACCATCTCCGGCATTCCTGCGACTGTAGTGGCCAGGTGGGCTGCGGGGAAACTTGGGCCACCGCCCTGACCAGCGAGATCATGGACACCTACCGTTCCCGGCGAACCGCAAGTGTCCAAGATCTCGCAGCCCGCCTTCCCACACGGTGGGAGCCGGGCGGGGACGGCTGGGTCGGGAGCCGGGCGGGAGCGGGTTGCGCCGGGTCGGCGGTGTGGTGGCCGGGCCGGGTGGTGTGGTGCCGGGCCGGACGGGGTTTGCGGCGGGTCAGACGTACAGGGCGGTCAACGGGGCCCAGGGCAGGTTGCGCAGCACCGAGAAGGCGAGCCAGACGGCGAGGAACCCGCCGATCACCGGGGTGCTGAGCCGCAGCTCCGGCAGCCGCCAGCCGAACGCCTGCTTACCGGCCCAGGCGACGAAGAGGTACGCCAGGAAGGGCACCGCGAAGACGAACACGACGTGGTGCCGGGCGGCGGCCGGCAGGTCGGCGTGCAGCAGGTACCACAGCGCGCGGGTGCCCCCGCAGCCCGGACAGTCCAGCCCGGTGGTGAGCTTGAGCAGGCAGCTCGGGGCGGCGTCCGGGTCACTGGCGGTCGGGTCGCTGACCAGCGCGTACGCCATTCCCGCAGCGACGCAGCCGAGCGCGGCCAGCGGCACCGCCCAGCGCGGCGAGCGGTCGTAGATCCGTAGCACGAAGCGGGTGAGGCGGTCCGGCTCGGGCGGTTGCCAGGCCACCGGCGGCCCCGCCGACCAGGACCCGGGCGGCACCGCCTCGGCGACCCCGTCACCCGATGCCGACCAGGACCCGGGCGGCACCGAATTCGGATCGGCACCCGGCCCCGGCCGGCCCGGCTCGGCCGCCTCGGTCAGCCCGGTCGACCCGCTCAACCCGGTCGGTCCGGTCGGCCCGTCAACGCTCGTCACGGGCTCACGGTACACCGGTGAGGCTCCGCAACGCGGCGGTCAGCGGGACCGCCAGGTCACCCGCCGGGGGCGGGGCGACCGCGTCCAGGCCGAGCCAGCCGGCGAGCCGGCGCAGCTCGGCGGCGAGCGCGACGGCGGTCTCCCCCGGGTCGACGCCGGGCTCCTGCCAGGCCGCCGGCACCAGCAGCACCCCGGCCTTGCGGTCGGCCTTGAGGTCGACCCGGGCGGTGAAGCGTTCCCCCTGGAGGAACGGCAGCACGTAGTAGCCGTACACCCGCTGCGGGGCCGGCACGTAGATCTCGATCCGGTAGCCGAAGCCGAACAGCCGCTCGGTGCGGGCCCGTTCCCAGACCAGCGGGTCGAACGGGCTGACCAGGGTGTTGCCCCGGAACCAACGGGGCAGCCGGGCGTCGACGTGCCGCCAGGCCGGCTGCCGCCAACCCTGCACCGTCACCGGCACCAGCTCGCCGGCCTCGACCAGCTCGGCGACGGCCTGTCGGGCACCGGCCAGCGGGAGCCGGAAGTAGTCCCGCAGCTCCGGCTCGGCGGCCACCCCGAGCGACCGGGCGGCCCGCGCGACCAGGGTGCGGTATGCCTCGGCGTCGGTCGGTGTGGGCGCGTCGAGCACGGCCGCCGGCAGCACCCGCTCGGGCAGGTCGTAGCGGCGGGCGAAGGAGGGGGTCCGGTCGGCGGCGGTGACCTCGCCGGCCCAGAACAGGAACTCCAGCGCCCGCTTCACCGCCGACCAGTTCCACCCCCAGTTGCCGGTCTCCCGGGGCGCGTCGTGCTCGATCTCGGCGGCGGTCAGCGGCCCGGCGGCGGCCACCTCGTCGCGTACCCAGGCGATCAGCTCGGGCTGCTCCTCGGCGATCCGCCGCATCCCACCCCAGGCGTCGTCGCGGGCCTTGGCCATCCGCCAGCGCAACGCGGCGTGCAGCCCCACCGGCACCAGGGACGCCTCGTGCCCCCAGTATTCGAACAGCTCCCGGGGGTGGCGGTAGGCGGCGGTGTCGAGCAGGCTCGTCGGGTAGGGCCCGAGCCGGCTGTAGAGCGGCAGGTAGTGCGCGCGCTGCAGCACGTTGACCGAGTCCATCTGGATCAGCCCGACCCGGTCGAGCACCCGGCGCAGGTGCCGGCGGGTGGGCGTCCCGGTGGGCGCCGGGTCGGCGAAGCCCTGGGCGGCGAGCGTCATCCGCCGGGCCTGGGCGAGGGAGAGCGATTCCGGTGCGACCATCGACGACGACCCTAGACCAGCGGTACGACACCGGAGCGGACACTGGACCGACCGCCCGGCGGGGCATAGAACGGACACATGCTCACCATCCGCCGCGAGGAGCCGGACGACGCCGAGGCGATCGCCCGGGTGCACATCCACGGCTGGCAGGCCGGCTACGCCGGCATCATGCCGGCCGAGGTGCTGGCCCGGCTCAACCCGGTGGCCTGGGCCCAACGCCGGCGGGACCTGGGCACCGCCGACCCGGAGCACCCGTTCACCACCCTGCTCGCCGAGATCGACGGGATGCCGGCCGGGTTCACCACCTTCGGCCCGTACCGCAACGACCAGGACCGGGGTGACCTGGACCTCGGGCACGGCGAGGTGCTGGCGATGTACGTGGAGCCGGCGCACTGGGGCGACGGGACCGCGCGGGCCCTACTCGCCGCCGCCCGGGACGGGCTGGCGGCGCACGGCTGGCGGGAGTACCGGCTCTGGGTGCTGGCCGACAACGCCCGCGCCCGCCGGTTCTACGAGCGGGCCGGCCTGTCAGCCGACGGCCAGCGGTCCCGCTACCGGGTGCCGCTGGCCGGCGGCGCGCCCCCGGTCCACCTCGACGAACTGCGCTACGTCGGCCGGCTCACCGGTTGACCCGGCCGGCCGCACCGGGCCACCCGGCCGGTCGGCAGGCCGCACCGGTCCGGCCGGGTCGGCAGGCACCGGGCTGCCGGGCCCGGCGGGCGGCACCGGGCTGCCTGGCCCGCCCCCGACCGGCACGGCCCAGGTGCGGATCGGCAGCAGCACCAGCAGCGCGAGGCTGATCCAGACGTAGGTGTTGCTGCCCAGGAAGCCGGAGAGCCCGGTGAAGTCCTTCTCCCAGGCCCAGACGATCCGGCTGCACAGCAGCCCGTAGCCGACCACCGCGAGGGCCAGCAACGCCCGCCGCCGCAGGCTGCCGGCGGGCGCGGCGACGGCGTTGTCGACCAGCAGGATCAGCGCCGGGATCAACCAGACCAGGTGGTGCACCCAGGTGACCGGGCTGACCAGGCACATCAGCACGCCGGTCAGGGCCAGCCCGGTGGCCTCGTCGCCGACCGCCACCGCGGCCCGGCAACGCCAGCCCCAGCAGGCCAGGGTGACCAGCACCAGCGCCAGCCAGGCCACGGTGCTCGGATGCTCGGGGTTCAGCCGGGCCACCATCCCGCGCAGCGACTGGTTGGACACGAACGCCAACTCGCCCACCCGGTCGGTGTTCCACAGCGCCGAGGTCCAGAACTCCCGGGCGGCGTCGGGGAAGAGCGCGGCGGCGAGCAGCGTCGCGGCGGCCGAGGCGGCGACGGCGGTGCCGGCCGCCCTGAACCGCCCGGTGATCAGCAGGTAGACGATGAAGACGCCCGGGGTCAGCTTGATCGCGGTGGCCAGCCCGATGCCGACCCCGGCCCACCGGTTACCGGTTGGCAGCAGCCGCAGCAGGTCCACCGCCACCAGGAAGAGCAGCAGCATGTTGACCTGGCCGAAGTTGACCGTCTCGCGCATCGGCTCGAACGCGGCGGCCAGGCAGAGCGCCACCGCCAGGACGAACCAGCGGGTCCAGCCGGCCCGCCGGGCGACCGGGTCGAGCAACCACCAGACCAGCACCGCGCTGACCAGCACGGTGGCGGCCACGCTGGTGGTGATCGCGACCGGCCACGGCAGGTACGCCATCGGCAGCATCACCAGCGCCGCGAAGGGCGGGTAGGTGAAGCCGTACTGGGTGCCGGGCTTGAGGTAGTCGTAGATCTCGCCGTGGTCGTGGACCCAGAAGTTGAGCGCGCCGTAGTAGACCTTCAGGTCGAAGAAGCCGTGCCGGACGGCCGCCACGGAGAGGAAGGCGGTCACCGCGACGGCGAGCACCGCCACCGCGACGACCTGCCCGGTCGTCCGCCTGGCACCCTGCGCCACCGTCGTCTCCCTCGCTGTGGCCTAGGCTTTCGTGCCATGGCTCTGGGGTACGTCCGCCCGGCGCGTCCGGAGGACGCCGCCGAGATCGCCCGTGTGCAGCTCGCGACCTGGCGGGTCGCGTACCGTCGGCTGCTGCCCCGGCACGTGCTCGACAACCTGGACGAGGCGTGGCTCGCCCGGCGGTGGAGCGCGGCGGTGCAGGAGCCGCCCTCGGCCGCGCACCGGGTGCTCGTCGCCGTGGAACAGGCCGAGCAATCCTATCTGGTGGGTTTCGCCGCTTCCGGGCCGGCGGACGCCGAGGCGCTCGCCCCGGGCGAGCCGGAGCAGGCGCTGGGCAGCGGGGTGGCGGCGGTGACCGACCTGCTGGTCGAGCCGCGCTGGGGTCGGCGCGGGCACGGCAGCCGGCTGCTCGCCGCAGCGGTCGACCTGTGGCGGGCCGACGGGTTCACCCACGCGGTGGCCTGGGCGTTCGACGGCGACGAGGCCACCCGCAAGTTCCTCACCAGCACCGGTTGGGAGCCGGACGGCGCGGCCCGCGCGCTGGACGTCGACGACATGCTCGTCCCCCAGGTACGGCTGCACGTGGCGGTCCCCGCCGAGCCGACCGACGCGGTCCCCACCGAGCCGACCGACGCGGTCCCCGCCGAGCCGACCGACGCGTCCTGACCGGTTCTGTCGGCCCACCCTGGTAGACCGGGAAGGTCGGCGCTCGAGGGACGCCGGCGCACCACCGACGGCGAGGAGACGACGTGTTCAGGCACACGAAGGCGTTCAGCGGGTTCTCCGCCGACGACACCGACCGGGCCCGGGAGTTCTACGCCGACACCCTCGACCTGCGGGTGTCGCAGCACGGCGGCCTCGGCGGCCTGCTGACGCTGCACCTCGCCGGGGACCGGGACGTGGTGGTCTACCCCAAGGCCGACCACGTGCCGGCGACCTTCACGGTGCTCAACTTCCCGGTGCCGGACGTCGACCGGGCGGTCGACGAGCTGACCGCCCGGGGGGTGCGGTTCGCGCGCTACCCGGGGTTGCCGCAGGACGACCGGGGGGTCATGCGCGACAACGGGCCGACGATCGCCTGGTTCACCGACCCGGCCGGCAACATCCTGTCGGTCATCGCCGAGGAGTGACGCCGCGCCGGGGTGGTTCCCGACGTCGGCCGGGAACCGGCCACCCGGCTCAGCCCTTGTCGGCGCCGTCGTTGGCGTCCCGGACGAAGTACCGCTGGAAGATCACGAAGATGATCCCCACCGGGATGGTGGCCAGCAGCGCCGCGCCCAGCTTCAGCGGGTACTGGGTGCCCTTGCCGAGCGAGCCGCTGACCAGGTCGGCCAGCCCGCGCGGCAGGGTGAACAGCCCCGGGTCCTGCACCGCGACCAGGCTGTGCGGGAACTCGTTCCAGGAGCCCTGGAACGACAGGATGGTCAGCGTGATCAGGGCCGGCTTCGCCATCGGCAGCACCACCGACCAGAAGGTGCGGAACACCCCGGCGCCGTCGATCCGGGCCGCCTCCTCCACGCTGACCGGGATCGATTCGAAGAACTGTTTCATGATGAACACGCCGGCCGCGTCGGCGAGCAGCGGCACGATCAGCCCGGCGTAGCTGTCGTAGATGCCGAGCTGGTTGAGGACCAGGAACTTCGGGATCAGCAGCACCACGCCGGGCACGGCCATCACCGCGATGACGGCGGCGAAGAGCCCGGAGCGGCCCCGGAACCGCAGCCGGGCCAGGGCGTAGCCGGCGAGCGAGTCGAAGAAGACCCGGCCGAGGGTGACCAGCACGGTCACCAGCAGCGAGTTGCCGAGCCAGAGCGGGAAGTTGGTGCCCGCGAAGATCCGTTCGAACCCGGCGAGGGTCACCGGGTCGGGCAGCGGGGAGAGCGGGTTGGCCGCCGCGTCCGGCTCGGTCTTGAACGAGTTGCCGAGCTGGATGACGAACGGGTAGAGGAAGACCAGCCCGAAGAAGATCAGGATGGCGTACCCGAGGAAGCGGCTGGCCAGGGTGCGGGCCGCGTGGTCGGCGCGCGACCGGGCCGGGGTCCGGGGGCGGTCGGCGGCCGGCGGTCGGTCGGTGAGCGCGGTCATGACGACGACCTTCCGAGCAGCCGACGCCACCGGCCGGGGCGACGCGTCCCGGTGTCCCGGTCGGCCAACACCCGCCGCTGCACCAGCGTCAGCACGATGATGATCAGGAACAGCACGAACGAGATGGCCGCGCCGGAGCCGTACTCGAAGTCACGGAACGCGGTCCGGTACGACAGGTACGCCGGGGTGAGCGTGGTCTTGGCCGGGTCGCCCTGGCTCATCACGTACACCTGGTCGAAGACCTGCCAGGAGCCGATCAGGCCGAGGGTGAGCACCAGGAACATGGTGGGTCTGATCATCGGCAGGGTGACGTGCCGGAACTGCTGCCAGCGGGTCGCGCCGTCGAGGGTGCTCGCCTCCTCCAGGGCCACCGGGACGTTCTGGAGGGCGGCCAGGAACATCAGCATGAACGTGCCGGAGGTGGTCCAGACCACCAACGTGATGATCGAGACCATCGCGACGCTCGGCCCGGAGAACCACTCCCACCAGCTCAACCCGAACGGCCCGCCGTCGGCGAGGGCGGCCGGTGCGGTGTCCACCCCGACCGCGCCGAGCAGCAGGTGCAGCACCCCCCGGGAGTCGGCGAACCACTGCGGCCCGGAGATGCCGAACATGGCCAGGAGCTGGTTGACCGCACCGGAGTTGGCGAACAGGAACAGGAAGACCACGCTGATCGCCACCGAGCTGGTCACCGACGGGAAGTAGAAGGCGCTGCGGAAGAACGCCTTCCCCCTGAGCATCCGGTTGTTGACCACCAGGGCGAGACCGAGGGCGAGCGCGGTCTGCGCCGGCACCACGATCGCCACGTAGTAGGCGTTGTTGCGGATGCTGGTCATGAAGTCCCGGCGGGCCAGCCCGTCCTCGGTGAACAGCCGGCTGTAGTTGTCCACCCCGACGAACGGCACCCGGCCGGTGAACGGGCTGCCCTGGCCGTTCCAGTCGGTCAGGCTCACCCAGAGCGCCATCAGGATCGGCAGCAGCAGGAACAGCCCGAGGATCACGATCACCGGGGCGACGAAGAGCCAGCCGGCGAGGTTCTCGTTGCCCCGGATGCCGCCTCCCGGGCGACGCGGTGACCGCCCGCCGGCGGTGGCCGGGGCGCGCAGTGTTTCGGTGGCCATCTCCCCTCCTTCGACTCGGGCCGGCCGGTGGGGCGTCGCCGGTCGGCGACGCCCCGTGGTCAGGTCAGCTGCCGCCGAGCGCCGCGCGGGCGTTCTTGTCGAAGGTGCCGAGGATGGTCTTCGGGTCGCCGTTGGCCAGCCCCTGGAGGGCGGTGTCGAAGTCACTGAGGACGCTGTCCAGCTTCGGGGCGTTCACCGGGCCCTGGGCGTGCTCGGCACCGTCGATGAACGGCTTGTCGGCGGGGAACGCGGCGGTGTACTGCTCCCGGACGGACTGCCGGGACGGCATCACGCCGAACGCCTTGGCGAAGGTCATCTGCTGGTCACCGGCGGTCATCGCCTCGACGAACCTGATCGCCTGCTCCTTGTACTTCGACTTCGCGGCGATGCCCCAGCACTGGGTGAACGAGAGCGTCCCGTTGCCCTCCGGGCCGGCGGGCAGCGCGACGACCTTGTACTTCACGGTCGGGAAGTCGTTCTGCATCGCGCCCTTGATCCAGTTGCCCTCGATGGTCATCACGGCCTTGCCCTTGCCGAACGCCTCACCGGACCAGCCGGCGTCGAGCTGCTTGGGGTACCGGGCCAGCCCGTCGGTGAGCAGCGACCTGACGTACGTGAGGGCGGCCAGGTTCTCCGGGGTGTCGGCGGTGGGCTGCTTGCCGTCGTCGCTGAGCAGCCAGCCACCGTTCTGCACCAGGAACGCGCCGATCCGGTCCCGGGTGTCGCCGAGCGCCAGCGGCACCCGCCCCTTCGCCTTGATCTTCTTGGCGGTGGCGGTGAGCTGGTCCCAGGTGGTCGGGATGTCCGCGTCGGTCAGCCCGGCCTCCGCCCACAGGTCGGTGTTGATCTGTAGCGCCAGGGTGGAGAAGTCCTTCGGCGCGCAGTAGAGCTTGCCGTCGTAGCTGAACGCGGTGCGCAGGCTCTGGTAGAAGTCGGCGGAGTCGGCGATCTTGTCGCCGTACGGCTCCAGCGCGCCGACGCTGGCGTAGTCGGCGAACCGGGCCGCGTCGACGTAGAAGACGTCCGGCGGGCTGCCGCCGGCGAGCGCCTGGCCGAGCTGCTGGGTGAGGTCCTGGGCCGGGGTGACGGTGGCCTGGTTGCCGGAACTGGTCGCCCACTTCGCGGCGGCGTCCTGCACCGCCTTCGTCTCGGCGTCCCCGGAGGAGCCGATCAGGATCTGGAGGTTGGCCGGGCCGCTGGACTGCGCGGTGTCGGAACTGTCGTCGTCGAAGCCGCTGCCGCAGGCGGCGGAGCCGAGTAGCGCGACGGCGGCGAGGCCGGCCACCGCCGCGCGGGTGAGGGAGCGAGATGCCATCGGTTTCTCCTGGTTGGGGATGGTGTCAAGCGGTGTGTCGCAGGACCAGGGCGGGCTGGAGCAGTACGGGGGCAGGGGTCGGCCGGGGCCCGTCGAGCACGGCGGTGAGCAGGTCGACACAGCGGGCGGCGGCCTCGCCGAGCGGCTGGCCGACGCTGGTCAGGCCGATCGCGCCGGCGACCGGGGTGTCGTCGAAGCCGATCACCGGCACGACCGGGTCGGCCGCCCGGACGGCCTGCAGGGCGCCCAGGGCGAGGGAGTCGCTGGCGCAGACCAGCGCGGTCGGCGGTGCGGGGGCGGCGAGCAGGTCGTGGGCGGCACGCTCGCCCTCGGCGATGCCGTCGGGGGTCTCCCGGTCCAGGCCGGTCGGGTCCAGGTCGACCTCGCGCAGGGTGTCCCGCCAGCCGGCCCGCCGGTCGTCACCGACGCCGGAGCCGGCCGGCCAGCCGATCCAACCGATCCGCCGGTGGCCGGCGGCGAGCAGGTGCCGGGTGGCCTGCGCGGTGCCGGCGGCGCCGTCCACGTCGACCCAGCAGTACGCGTCGAGGTCGTCCCAGGGACGGCCGAAGGTCACGAACGGCACGTCCCGGGCGGCCAGCCAGGCGGTACGCGGGTCGCCGTGGTCGGTGCCGGTGAGCACGAAGCCGTCCAGGTCGTAGGAGCCGAGCAGGTCGTCGTAGGTGGCGATCTCCCGCTGCGGATCGGTGGCGGTGTAGAGCAGGGTGCGGTAGCCGGCCACCTCGGCGGTCTCGGTGAGGCCGTGCAGGAAGCGGTCGAGCACCGAGCCGTTGATCCCGTCCCGGGTGGGCTCGATCCGGACCGCGATCAGCCGGGACCGGCCGGTACGCATCTGCCGGGCGGCCTGGTTGGCGCGGTAGCCGAGGGCGGCGATGGCCTCCTGGACCCGCTGGCGGGTCTCCTCGCGGACGATGTGCGGCGCGTTGATGACGTTGGAGACGGTCTGCCGGCTCACCCGGGCGTGCCGGGCCACCGTGGCGATGGTTACCTTTTCTGGCACTTGACCCCTCTCACGGTCTTGAACGATCCAATTCGGATAGTGCAGGATTAGATCGTTCAAGTTTCTGGATTGTTTCGCACTTTGCACCGCCCCGGACGGCTTGTCAAGACGTCGTCCGCCCCCCGACCTGGTCTGGAGTCGAAGTCGTGACCGAACGCCACCTGCAACCCCTGCTGCACGACCTGGTCGGGGTGGTCCTCGCCCCCACCAGCGCGCTGGGTGACCGGGCCGGGCAGATCCGCCCGGCCGGCGTCCAGGGCGTCTTCCACGCCGACGCCCGGGTGCTCTCCCGCGCCGAGCTGCGCGTCGACGACCGTGAGCCGGAAGCCCTCACCCACGGCGTCGACGGCCCGCACGGCGTCCGGTTCGTCGGGCTCACCCGCTGGCTGGGCGACCCCGGTCCCGACCCGACCGTCCGGGTCGAACGGGTCCGGCGGGCCGGCCCGCACGGGATCGACGAGGAGCTGCGGGTGGTCTCCACCGCCGCCGGCCCGGTCCGCGCCACCGTCAGCGTCGACCTCGGCTGCGACCTGGCCCCGGTCTCGGTGGTCAAGTCCGGCACCGACACCACCGCGCTGACCGCGCGGGTCCATCCGTCCGGCGAGCTGAGCTGGACGGCCGACGACGTCACCGTCACCGTCACCGGTGACGACGCGCGGGTCGACGCCGACGGGGAACGGGCCACCGCGCCCCGGCTCGCCTGGCCCGTCGAGCTGCCCGCCCGGGGCCGGACGACGCTGCGCTGGCGGCTGCGGGTGCACGACCCGCGTGCCGTGGTCGCCGCCCCCACCGACGAGCCGAGCTGGTCCCGCCCCGAGGTACGTGCCGACGACCGGCGGCTGGCCCGGCTGCTCGACCGCTCCCTGGACGACCTGCACGCGCTGCGGCTCACCGACCCGGCACAGCCCCGGGACGTCTTCCTCGGCGCGGGGGTGCCCTGGTTCCTCACCCTCTTCGGCCGGGACAGCCTCTGGGCGGCCCGGATGCTGCTACCGCTCGGCACCGACCTGGCCGCCGGCACGCTGCGCGTCCTGGCCCGCCGGCAGGGTGCCCGGGTCGACCCGGCCACCGGCGAGGCCCCCGGCAAGATCCTGCACGAGCTGCGGCGCGACGAGTTCACCCTGCCCGGCGAGGGGGTCCGGCTGCCGCCGGCCTACTACGGCACCGTCGACGCCACCATGCTCTGGGTGGCGCTGCTGCACGACGCCTGGCGCTGGGGGCTCCCCGCCGACCAGGTCGAGCCGCTGCTGCCCCACCTGGAGGCGGCGCTGCACTGGCTCGGCGAACACGCCGACGCCGACGGCGACGGTCTCGTCGAGTACGTCGACACCACCGGGCACGGCCTGGCCAACCAGGGCTGGAAGGACTCCGGCGACTCGATCCGGTTCCGCGACGGCCGACTCGCCGCGCCGCCCATCGTGCTGGCCGAGGTGCAGGGATACGCCTACCAGGCCGCGATGAACGGTGCCGACCTGCTCGACGCCTTCGGCCGGCCCGACGCCGACCGCTGGCGCGGCCACGCCGCCCGGCTGGCCGAGACCTTCCGGGCCAGGTTCTGGGTCGACGGCGGCCCCGACGGCCCCCGCCCGGCGCTCGCGCTGGACCGGGACAAGCACCCCGTCGACTCACTGACCAGCAACATCGGCCACCTGCTCGGCACCGGCCTGCTCTCCGCCGACGAGGAGGCCCGGGTGGCCGACCTGCTCACCGGCGACGCCCTCGGCGGCGGGTACGGGCTGCGGACCATGTCCACCGACGACGCCGGGTTCAGCCCGCTGTCGTACCACTGCGGGTCGATCTGGACCCACGACACCGCGATCGTGCTGGCCGGGCTGGCCCGGGGCGGGTTCCACCGGGCCGCGCTCGGCCTGGCCGAGGGGCTGCTCGGTGCCGCCGAGGCGTTCGACTACCGGCTGCCCGAACTGCACGGCGGCGACGACCGCGAGCTGCTCGGCCGGCCGGTGCCGTACCCGGCGGCCTGCCGGCCGCAGGCCTGGTCGGCGGCGTCGGCGGTGCTGCTGCTCCAGGCCGGCGTGGGCCTGCACCCGGACGTGCCGAACGGGCGGGTCACCGTACGCCCGCTCGCCGGCCCGGAGTTCGGCGCGCTGACCGTACGCGGCCTGCGGGTGGCGGGTGCCCCGGTCGACGTCCAGGTCGACCACGCCGGCCACCCCACGGTCACCGGCCTACCCGCCGGCCTCACCGTCACCCCCGGCATCCCCGCTCCCCGCGCCGTCCCGACCCGTCACCCGGTCGGCTGACCTGGGTACCCACACCGGGCGTCACCGCCGCTGACCTGGCGACCGGTCGTCGCTGGGCGAACCCGACCCCGGTCGTCGCTGGGCGGACCCGACCCCGGTCGTCAACCCGCGTCGGGCCGCCTCGCGGTGGGGAGTGAGCCTGCGGTGGAGGGAGTATGCCCGGCTGGCCGGAATATGCCAGCCGGGCATACTCGTCTCTCAGAACAGCGGTGGGATGGCTGCCGCGTTCCCACGCGTCGGCCCGAGCCCTAGTCCAGCAGGGCGTCCAGGCCCACGGTCAGGCCCGGCCGCTGCCGGACCGACCGCACGGCCAGCAGCACCCCGGGCATGAACGAGACCCGGTCGTACGAGTCGTGCCGGATGGTCAGCGTCTCGCCCAGGGTGCCGAACAGCACCTCCTGGTGGGCGAGCAGGCCGGTGGCACGGACCGCGTGCACGCGTACCCCGTCGATGTCGGCGCCCCGCCCGCCCGGCACCTCGTCCTTCGTGGCGTCCGGGACCGGGCCGAGACCGGCCTCGGCGCGGGCCTGCGCGATCTGGCGGGCGGTATGGGTGGCGGTGCCGCTCGGGGCGTCGAGCTTGCGCGGGTGGTGCTGCTCGATGATCTCCACCGACTCGAAGTGCCGGGCCGCCCGGACGGCGAACTGCATCATCAGCACCGCGCCGATGCCGAAGTTGGGGGCGATCACCACCCCGACGTCGGGCCGGTCGGCCAACCAGCCGCGGACCTGCTCCAGCCGCTGTTCGGTGAAACCGGTGGTGCCGACCACCGCGTGGACGCCCTGGTCGATGCACCAGCGCAGATTGTCCATGACGACGTCCGGGGTGGTGAAGTCGACGACCACCTCGGCACCGGCGGCCGCGGACAGGTCGTCGCCCTGGTCGACCGCCGTCACCAGGTCCAGGTCGCCGGCGGCGTCGACCGCCCGGCACACCTCGACGCCCATCCGGCCCCGGGCCCCCAGCACACCGACCCGGATCGCCCCGTCCCGGCCCTTCTCCTGCTCGTCAGTCACGGGGCACAACCTATCCCAATCGGGACGCGGCCCATCCCCGGGACCGCAAACGTCCCACTGGGCAGCGCACGGTCAGCCGGTGAAGTCGTGCTCCCCGAACGGGCCGACCACCGCCAGCGACATCGGCCGGCTCAGCAGCTCGGCGGCGAGGGTGTTCACCTCGGCCACGGTGACCGCGTCGACCCGGGCGAGCAGCTCGTCCACCGGCATCAGGTCGCCGTAGAGCAGCTCACCCTTGGCCAGCCGGCTCATCCGGGAACCGGTGTCCTCCAGGCCCAGCACGAACGAGCCCTTGCTCATCCCCTTGCCCCGGGCCACCTCCGCCTCGGTGAGCCCGTCGGCGGCCACCCGGGCCAGCTCGGTGCGGGTCAGCTGGAGCACCTCGTCCACCTTGCCCGGCGCGCAACCGGCGTAGACGGCGAACAGGCCGCTGTCGGCGTACTGGCTGGCGTAGGAGTAGACCGAGTAGGCCAGGCCACGCCGTTCGCGGATCTCCTGGAACAGCCGGCTGGACATCCCGCCGCCGAGGACGTTGTTGAGCACCCCGAGGGCGAACCGCCGCTCGTCGACCCGGTCGATGCCGGGGCAGCCGAGGATGACGTGCGCCTGCTCGGTCTCCTTCGGCTCGACCAGGACGGTGGCCGGCCTGGTGCGTACCGCCGGAGTGGCCGACCGGTGCGGGCCCGGCTCGGCCGGGTCGGCGTCCAGCGGCGTGCCGCGCAGCGCCTGGCGGACCAGCCTGACCACGGTGGCGTGGTCGAGGTTGCCGGCGGCGGCGACGACGATCTGCGGCGCGGTGTAGCGGCGGCGGTAGAAGCCCTGGATCTGCCGGCGGGTCATCGGGGTGACCGTCTCCTCGGTGCCGGAGATCAGCCGACCGAGGGGGTGGTCACCGTAGACGGCGCGGGCGAAGAGGTCGTGCACCTCGTCACCGGGCTCGTCGTCGTGCATGGCGATCTCTTCGAGGATGACGCCGCGCTCGGTCTCCACGTCGGCCGGCTCCAGCACCGAGTCGGCGACCGCGTCGCACATCACGTCGATCGCCAGCGGCAGGTCCTCGTCCAGCACGCGGGCGTAGTAGCAGGTGTATTCCTTGGTGGTGAAGGCGTTGGTCTCACCACCCACCGCCTCGATCTCCGAGGAGATCTCCAGCGCGGTGCGCTTGTGGGTGCCCTTGAACAGCAGGTGTTCCAGGAAGTGCGCGGCACCGGCCTGCGGGCGGGTCTCGTCCCGCGAACCGACCGCCACCCAGATGCCGAACGACACGCTGCGCATCGCGGGGATCGCCTCGGTGAGCACCCGCAACCCGGTCGGCAGGACGGTGCGGCGGACCGTGCCGCCCAACGGGTCGTCGCTGATCGTGCGGGTGACCGCCCGGGACGCCCCACCGGCGCGGCCGGGCTGTGCCCCGCTGGCGTGCCGTACGACGTCGGACGACGACACTCCCCGTCGACCCGTGGGGAACGACGAACGGTGGGCCCGACTCACGCAAACCTGCTCTCAGTGCGACGAGGGGTGGGGGAAACACACCGGCCGGGTGACGACGTCGTCGTCACCCGGCCGGTCACTGCTCAGCTGTGCCGGGTACGCCGACGCGGACGCTCGCCGCCGTCGCCACCCTCGCCGCCGCCACCCGGGCCGCGCTCGCCGCCACCCGGGCCACGACCGCCCCGGTCGCCGCCGCGCTCCCGGTCACCACGGTCCCGCGGACCCCGGTCACCGCCACGGCCAGCCGGACGGTCGCCACCGGCGGCCTCACCGGCCTCGCCGGCGGCCGGCGCCTCGGCGCCCTCCGGGCGGACCTTGTCCAGGTAGATCTTGCCGCGGGCGTCGATGTCCGCGATCTCCACCTCGACCTTGTCGCCGACGTTGAGGAAGTCCTCGACCCGCTCGACCCGCTTGCCGTCGCCCACCTTGGAGATGTGCAGCAGGCCGTCCCGGCCGGGCAGCAGCGAGATGAACGCGCCGAACGCGGCGGTCTTGACCACCGTGCCGAGGAACCGCTCGCCGGCCTTGGGCAGGGTCGGGTTGGCGATCCCGTTGATCCGGTCCACCGCGGCCTGCGCCGACGGGCCGTTGGTCGCGCCGACGTAGATCGTGCCGTCGTCCTCGATGGAGATCTCGGCGCCGGTCTCGTCCTGGATGGCGTTGATGGTCTGCCCCTTCGGGCCGATCACCATGCCGATCTTGTCCACCGGGATCTTGACGGTGGTGACCCGCGGGGCGTACTCCGACATCTCAGCCGGGGACTCGATCGCCGCGAGCATCACGCCGAGGATGGTCTGCCGCGCCTCGTTCGCCTGCTGGAGCGCGGCGGCGAGCACGTCGGACGGGATGCCGTTGAGCTTGGTGTCGAGCTGGAGCGCGGTGACGAACTCCGGCGTGCCGGCGACCTTGAAGTCCATGTCACCGAACGCGTCCTCGGCACCGAGGATGTCGGTCAGCGTCACGTACCGGGTCTTGCCGTCCACCTCGTCGGAGATGAGGCCCATCGCGATGCCGGCCACCGGCGCCTTGAGCGGCACACCGGCCGACAGCAGCGCCAGCGTCGAGGCGCAGACCGAACCCATCGAGGTCGAGCCGTTCGAGCCGAGCGCCTCGGAGACCTGCCGGATCGCGTACGGGAACTCCTCGCGCGACGGCAGCACCGGCAGCAGCGCCCGCTCGGCCAGCGCGCCGTGGCCGATCTCGCGCCGCTTCGGCGAGCCGACCCGGCCCGTCTCACCGGTCGAGTACGGCGGGAAGTTGTAGTTGTGCATGTAACGCTTGCGGTTCTCCGGCGAGAGGGTGTCGACCATCTGCTCCATCCGGAGCATGTTCAGCGTGGTGACACCGAGGATCTGGGTCTCGCCCCGCTCGAACAGCGCGGAACCGTGCACCCGGGGCAGCACGCCGACCTCGGCGGTCAGCGCCCGGATGTCGCGCGGCCCCCGGCCGTCGATCCGGACCTGCTCACGCAGCACCCGGTTGCGGACCTCGGACTTGGTCAGCGACCGGAAGGCGGCGGACAGCTCCTTCTCCCGGCCCTCGAACCGACCGCCGAGTTCCTCGGCGACCTTGGCCTTGATCCGGTCCAGGGCCTCCTCGCGATCGGCCTTGCCGGCGATCTGGAGGGCCTCGGCCACCTCGGCGCGGGCCAGGTCGGCCACCGCGCCGTAGACGTCGTCCTGGTAGTCCAGGAAGACCGGGAACTCGGTGACCGGCTTGGCGGCCACCTCGGCCAGCTCGCTCTGCGCGCGGCACAGCTCACGGATCGCCGGCTTGGCGGCCTCCAGGCCGCTGGCGACGATCTCCTCGGTCGGGGCGGTCGCGCCGCCCGCGATCAGGGCCACGGCGTTCGGCGTCGCCTCGGCCTCGACCATCATGATCGCGACGTCGCCGTCGTCGAGGGCCCGACCGGCCACGACCATGTCGAAGGTGGCGCGGGCCAGCTCCTCCAGGGTCGGGAAGGCCACCCACTGGCCGTCGACGTGCGCGACCCGGGTCGCCCCGATCGGGCCGGAGAACGGCAGGCCGGACAGCTTCGTCGACATCGAGGCCGCGTTGATCGCGACCACGTCGTACGGGTGCTGCGGGTCGAGCGCGAGAATGGTCTCGACGACCTGGACCTCGTTGCGCAGGCCCTTGACGAACGACGGGCGCAGCGGCCGGTCGATCAGCCGGCAGGTGAGGATGGCGTCCTCGCTGGGCCGGCCCTCACGACGGAAGAACGAGCCGGGGATGCGGCCCGCGGCGTACATCCGCTCCTCGACGTCGACGGTCAGCGGGAAGAAGTCGAACTGCTCCTTCGGGTGCTTACCGGCGGTGGTGGCGGAGAGGACGACCGTCTCGCCCAGCTGGGCGACGACGGAGCCGGCGGCCTGGCGGGCCAGCCGGCCGGTGGAGAAGGTGATCTCACGGGTGCCGAAGGACCCGTTGTCGATCACGGCGGTACGGGATTCGGTGCCGAGGTTGGTCTCGGTCATGTGCGGCGGTACTCCTTCGCGTCGTGGGCCCACGACACCGGAGCTGCTCAGACGGCCGGTCTTCGATCGAAGCGCCCGGGTGGCCGGCATGATGCCGGGATGCCCGGGGGCCACTACCGGAGACCGGTACGCTGACCGGCTCCCTCTCGGGTGATCGCGCGGCCCTCTTCTTCTGGTGGTGCGGAAACGGGGGAGCGGCACAGCGGCCACTCCCCCGTCACGTCATCGGCGCAGGCCGAGCCGCTCGATCAGCGACCGGTAGCGGTTGATGTCCTTCTTCTGGACGTAGTTGAGCAGCCGACGGCGCCGGCCGACCAGCAGCAGCAGCCCACGGCGGCTGTGGTGGTCGTGCTTGTGCACCTTCAGGTGCTCGGTCAGCTCCGCGATCCGCTTGGTGAGGACCGCGACCTGCACCTCCGGCGAACCGGTGTCGCCCTCGGCGGTCGCGTACTCCGAGCGGATCTTGGCCTTGGCTTCCTGGTCGAGCGCCATGTTCTCCCTGTTTCGGTGGTGTGACAACTGGTGTCCGTCGTTCGGGTCCGATGGGACCGGGGACGGACGAACCTCGCACCCGCGGCGTCGTGCAGGCACGCGAGGCCCCACGTCGGTCATCCGACGTCACCGCCACACTACCAGCCCGTCGCGGGACCGCCCGGTCAAGGGCCATGCGACGGGCGACGAAGGGTTCCCCGGCCGACAGCTCAGCCGACCGCCCGGCGGGTCCGCTCGACGTCCTCGGCCATCTGGGCGAGCAGCGGCTCGATCGCGTCGTACCGGATCTGGCCACGCAGGTGGGCGGCGAAGTCCAGGGCGACCCGCTCGCCGTACAGGTCGCCGGAGAAGTCCAGGACGTGCGCCTCGACCCGGCGCTCCCGGCCGGCGAACGTCGGGTTGGTGCCGATCGAGATGGCCGCCGGGAGCCGCTCGGTCCCCCGGCGCACCAGCCAGCCGGCGTAGACACCGTCGGCGGGCACCGCCGCGTGCGGCTGGCAGAGCAGGTTGGCGGTGGGGAAGCCCAGTTCCCGGCCGCGCTGGTCGCCCAGGACCACCACCCCTTCGAGCCGGTGCGGGCGGCCGAGCACGGCCGCCGCCGCCGCCACGTCGCCCGAGTCGACGCAGGAGCGGATGTACGTCGAGGAGAAGACCGTTCCGGCGGCGGCGACCAGCGGGGCGTCCTCCACCTCGAAGCCGAAGGTGCGGCCGAGCCGTTCCAGCAGCGCCACGTTTCCCACGGCCCGGTGCCCGAACCGGAAGTTGTCCCCCACCACGACCAGCGCGGCGTGCAGGTGTTCGACCAGGATGTCGTGCACGAACGCCTCGGCCGGCAGTCGGGAGAAGTCGGCGGTGAACGGCACCACACAGAGCACGTCGACGCCGAGCGCCTCGATCAGCTCGGCCTTGCGGATCGGCTCGGTGAGCACGGCCGGGTGCGAGCCGGGGCGGACCACCTCGGCGGGGTGCGGGTCGAAGGTCACCACCACCGACTGGACGCCCAGCTCCCGGGCCCGCGCCACGGCGTGCCCGATGGTCGCCTGGTGCCCCCGGTGCACACCGTCGAAGACGCCGATGGTGACGACCGACCGCCCCCAACCACCGGGCGTCGCCTCGTACCCCCGCCACCGCTGCATGCCGCTCCTCCCCTGCTCCACCGCTGACCGGCTCCACCCGTGCCTACCGCCGCCGGTCCGTCCCGGCCGTCGTCCACGCCCACCCCGCCGTACCGCCCGTACCGCCGACCGCTGTCCGCGCTGGTCGGCGGCCCGGTCAGGCCGGGGCGAGCACGATCTCCGCGCGGGCCCGGCCGTCCCGCTCGCTGACGATAGCGATCAGGCCGCCGTCCGGTCCGAAGACGGCGTACGGCCCGGCGATGCCCACCGGGTCGAGCGGACCCCCGTGGGAGAGCACCTTCGCCTCGTCGGCGGTGGCCTCCCGGCGCGGGAAGTACCGGTCAGCGGCGGTGTCGAGGGGCAGATTGACCACCTCGGGCACCCGCTCCTCAAGCTCGGCGAGGGTGGCCGCCTCGGCCAGGGTGAAACTGCCCACAGCGGTACGCCGCAGCGCGGTGAGGTGCCCGCCGACGCCGAGCGACAGGCCGGCGTCACGGGCCAGCGCCCGGATGTACGTCCCCGAGGAGCAGGTGACGTCGACGTCGACGTCGACCACGTCCGGGGTGTCCCGGCGGATCGCCAGCACGTCCAGCCGGGAGACCGTGACCCGGCGGGCGGGCAGTTCGACGCTCTCCCCGTCCCGGACCCGCTTGTACGCCCGCTCCCCATTGATCTTGATGGCGCTGACCGCGCTGGGCACCTGGTCGATCTCGCCGGTCAGCGGCCCGAACGCGGCCCGGATCGCGGCGTCGGTCAGCTCGCCGGCCGGCGTGCTGGCGATCACGTCCCCCTCGGCGTCGTCGGTGACGGTGGCCTGCCCGAGCCGGATCGTCGCGGTGTAGCTCTTGCCCGCCCCGATCACGTACGTCAGCAGCCGGGTGGCCCGGCCCACCCCGATCACCAGCACGCCGGTGGCCATCGGGTCGAGGGTGCCGCCGTGCCCGACCCGGCGGGTACGGGCCAGCCGGCGGATCCGCGCCACCACGTCGTGCGACGTCATGCCGCCGGGCTTGTCGACCACGATCAGACCGTCACCGTTCACGACCGCCAAGCCTGCCAGACGGGTTCACCTCGTCCGCCACCGCACGGCACATCGCTCCTCGACGCCCGGTGCGTCGTCGGGGACCGGCGGAGCGGCGCGTCGCGGCGTACCCGTCAGCGGACCGCGCCGACCACCGCCCACCTGCCGGAACGCAGCCGCAGCAACACCCCGACGAGCCGGATCACGACGAGCAGGGTGAGACCCGCCCAGATCCCACCCAGGCCGAGGCGCAGCCCGTAGGAGAGCCAGATCGCCGGCAGGAAACCGCCGAGCGACGCGACGATGGTCAGGTTTCGCAGGTAACGGACGTCCCCGGCGCCGATCAGCACGCCGTCGAGGGCGAACACCACGCCGGCGAGCGGCTGCATCGCCACGAACCAGGGCCAGGCCACCGCCGCCTGGTCGCGTACCTCGGGATCGGCGCTGAACAGGGACGGGACGACGCCGGCCCCGGCGGCGATCAGCACCGCGAATCCCACCCCGCACACCCCGCCGAGCACCGCGAACCGGCGGGCCAGGACGCGCGCCCCGGCGGCGTCGCCCGCGCCCAGCGCGGCGCCGATCAGGGCCTGCGCGGCGATCGCCAGCGCGTCGAGCAGCAGCGCGGTGAAGAACCACAGTTGCAGGACGATCTGGTGGGCGCCCACGGCGGCGGCGCCGAACCGGGCGGCGACCGCGGTGGCGGAGAGGAAGCTGGCCTGGAAGGCGAGGCCCCGGATGAGCAGGTCCCGACTGAGCACCAGTTGCTGGCGGATCAGCCCCGGCCGGGGCCGCAGGCCCACCCGCTCCCGCAGCAGCGCCCCGACGAAGAGCCCGCCCGAGATGGTCTGCGCGACCGCGTTGGCCACCGCCGAACCGTTCAGGCCGAGGCCGGCGGGGTAGACCAGCAGTGGGCAGAGCAGCGCGGAGAGCAGGTTCGGCCCGAGCACGAACAGCAGCGGACGACGAGTGTCCTGGATGCCGCGCAGCCAGCCGTTGCCGGCGGCGGCCAGCAGCAGGCCGGGGGCGCCGAGGGCCGCGATCCGCAGCCACTGCCCGGCCGCGCCGGCCACGTCGCCACCACCTCCGGCGAGGGTACGCGCCAGCGCGTCACCGCCGAACTGCATGCCGGCGGCCACCAGCAGCCCCACCCCGAACGCGAGCCAGGACGCCTGGACGCCCTCGGCCAGTGCGGCGGCCCGGTCACCGGAACCGAACCGACGGGCCACCCGCCCGGTGATGCCGTACGCCAGCACGGTGCCGAGCCAGGCGGTGAGGGTCAGCACCGTGCCACCGACGGCGAGCGCGGCCAGCGGCACCCGGCCCAGGTGCCCCACCACTGCGGTGTCGACCAGCACGTAGAGCGGCTCGGCGGCGAGCACCACCAGGGCGGGCAGGGCGAGCGCGGCGATCCGGCGCGGTGTGGCGAGCGAGGTGTCGACGGTGCTGGGCCGGCTCATAGCCGCCGATCCTGGCATGCAGGAGGTAAGGAATGCAATCCTCAGCGGCACTTACCAGCAGCGGGTGGCGCGGTCGGCGCGGCCGACACCGGCGGCGCCCCACCGGCGACGAGTCAGCCGGGCGGCGGCATCACCGCCGGCGGGCCGGCGTCACTGACGGGTGTCCATCGAGGTCTGCAACGCGCGACGCATCTGCTCGCGGGCCTCGTCGGTGGTCTCGGGCTTGGGCTTGGTCGCCATGGCGGTGTCCTTCCAGGGTGTGGACCACCGGAACAGGTGGCCCTACGGGCGGTCCTGCTGAGCGCCGGGAAGGCGGCCCGGGATCACCGGAGCGGCTCGCCTGGCAGCGTGAGCCCGGGTCGGTCAGACCCTGGAGGGAGGCGGCACCGGGTGTGGCACCACCGCCCACGACCTGCGTCGCAACGCGACGTCGGCCTTTCCCAAGTTAACGTTTACTTTCCACATGTTGTCCACTCTTCTCGCCATCTGGACCGGTAGCGGCAGCCGCCCGCCAGGGCACCCGACGACGGGCAGGGAAGGCCCTCACGAGGCAGACAGGGATGTTCGACGCCGGGCGCGGGCGGCGCACGGGCGCGGCAAGCCGCACCGGCCGGCCGGTGCCGGCCGGCAGGGCCGCCTGGCACCCGGAGACCGGGGGCAGCCTCGACGTGTCGGCGAGCGGGGCCGCGATGGTCCGACGGACGGGACGATCAGCGGGACGGCCGGCCCGGGACCGAACGGACGGTGCTCAGCGGGCCAGGAAGTGCCAGCCCAGCCACCACCAGAAACCGAACAGCCCGATCCGGCCGACCGGCACCGGGCCGACCTCGTACCGCATCACATAGGCGCAGACGTCGCCCAGCGACGGAATCCGGGAGCCCTCCCGGCGCGCAGCCCACTCGACCGCCGCGAAGAGCACCAGCGAGGCGAGGAAGCCGCTGATGGCGAGGGTACGCATCACCGCCGCACCAGCCCCCAGAACGCGGCCAACCAGGCGAACCAGGCCGCCGAGCGGACCAGGCCGTCCTCCAGCAGTGGGTCGGCCAGGCGGGAGAAGGTGGGGAAGTCGTCCCCGACCGACATGACGAAGGTGGCGCCTTCGAGGACGCCGAACAGCGCCGCCGGGAGCAGCCACCAGGCGGTGCCCCGGCCCAGCCGGCGCGGAGCCGGGCGACGCTGCATCCGGTTGCCGAGGCCGAGCCAGATCAGCACACCGCCGGTGCTCAACGTCCAGAGGTTGGCCTGGGCAGAGAACGACGGAAACTGCCCACCGACCAGGGAGAGGCAGGCCAGCACCGGCACGGTGACCACCGGCCTGTCCCAGGTGCGGGAGACGTCCACGGCGATCTCGTGCGGTTGCTCCATCGTCCGATTCTCCCCGGGCTCACCGTGTGCGGGAAGACCGACACCCGCCGGCATCGGCGCGGCCGGCAGTCAGCGCACCGTCCAACTCCGCCCTGATCCGGGCGATGACCTGGTTGGCGTCGCCGCGCCCGGTGAAGCCGGCGGCGAAGCGGTGACCTCCGCCACCCAGAGCCACCGCGACCGCGCTGACGTCGACGGCGCCCTTGCTCCGCATCGACACCGCCCACTCGTCCGGCCCGACCTGCTTGAGCACGCACGCGACGTCCGCCTCGGCGGTGCAGCGCACCGAGTCGATCAACGACTCCAGCACGTACGGCTGCTGGTCGTGCCGGGCCAGGTCGTCGAGGGTGGCGTCGGTCCAGACCAGACCGTGACCGGCGGCGGCCTCCGGCTCGAGCCGGGCCCGGCCCAGCACCTCACCGAAGAGCCGGACCGCGCCGAACGGCCGGGTGTCGAAGACCTCGCGGGAGATGTCCCCAGGGGACAGGCCGGTGGCGAGCAGCCGGGCGGCGAGCCGGTGCACCTCGGGCGTGGTCGCCGCGAACCGGAACGAGCCGGTGTCGGTGGTCAGCGCGACGTAGAGGCCCGCCGCGATCTCCGCGTCCAACGGCACGTCGAGCCGGGCGAGCAACTGTTCGGCGACGACCGAGGTGGCCGCCGCGCCCGGATCCACCAGGTGCACCGCGCCGAAGCCGGTGTTCGAGGCGTGGTGGTCGAGGACCAGCGCGGTGCCGGCGGTGTCGAGCCGGTCGACCAGGTCACCGAGCCGCGACTCACTCGCGGCGTCGAAGCAGACGACCAGATCCGGATCCGGGTACGCCTCGGCCGCCGGCACCAGCAGGTCGAGCCCCGGCAGCCAGCGGAACGGCTCCGGCACCTCGGGCGGCCCCGGGAAGGTGGCCTGCAACCGGCGTACGCCGAGCCGGCGCAGGCCCAGCCCGAAGCCGAGCATGCTGCCCAGCGCGTCGCCGTCCGGGTTGACGTGACAGATCAGCAGCACCCGGGCGTCTGCCGGCAGGCCACGTACCGCCGCCACGGCGGCAGCCCAGTCGTCCTCACCGGGCCCGGTGGGCGGCGACCCGACACGGAGCCCACCGGCCGCGCCCGGGGTGGCGGTCACCGCCGGTCCGTCGCGGGCGTGTCGGTGTCGATGGCTTCGTCGTCCGCGTCACCGTCCTCGTCGTCGACCCGGTACGGCTGGGCGTCGCCCGCGTACTTCGCCTGGGCGGCCAGCCGCTGCACCTCGGCGTCGGCGTTCCGGGCCTGGGCGAGCAGGTCGTCGATCTGCTTGACCTGGTCCTGCACGTCGTCCAGGGCGAAGGTCAACGAGGGCGAGTGGCGCAACCCGAGGGCTTTGCCGACCGTGCTGCGCAGCAGCCCCTTGGCGCTCTCCAGGGCGGCGGCGGTGCTGGCCTGGGCCGCCGCGTCACCGAGCACGGTGTAGAAGACGGTGGCGTCACGCAGGTCGGCGGTGATCCGGGCGTCGGTGATGGTGATCATCCCGAGCCGGGGGTCCTTGATCTGGCTCCGCACCACCGAAGCGACCAGTTCGCGAATCCGCTCCGCGTGCCGGCGAACCTTGGCCGGATCAGTCATGTCCCCCACCTCCAGGGCGTTCCTCCCGCAGCCGGAGCGGCGACGCCGAGCGCCACCGGGACCGACCGCCCAACACCCCGAACCCTACCCGCGCCCCACCCCCACCCGCCCCCCCACCACCCCCACCCCCCACCACCCCCACGCCCCACCCCATGACGCCCCGCACCGTTGATCAAGAGGTTTGCGTCACGCACCCGGCGTGTCGATGACGCAAACCTCTTGATCAACATGGTCGGGTGGACCTGGCGGGCCGGCGGCGGGTGGGGATCAGTCGTCGTCGGTGTGGAGGTGGAGGTGGCGGCGGACCGAGAGGAGGTCGACCTCCGGGCGGGCGGCGACCAGGCGCTCGCAGGAGTCGAGCACCTCGCGGACGTGGGCCGCCTCGGCGGCCACCACGGCCACCCCGATCTCGGCCCGGCCGTGCAGGTCGAGCGCGCCCACCTCGGCGGCCGACACCTCGAAGCGGCGCAGCGCCGCCACGATCGGCCGTACATAGGATCTCTTTGCCTTGAGCGAACGGGAGTCGCCCGGCAGGAGCAGGTCGAAGAGTGCGGTTCCGGTGAACATCGCCCCGGACGTTACGGAACCGCCCCGGACATGCTCAAGGGGTTTACGCCGGTCGGCGTAAACCCCTTGAGCACTGTGTCAGCCTCGGATCAGGCGCGCGGCTTCTCCCGCATCTCGAAGGTCTCGATGGTGTCGCCGACCTGGACGTTGTTGAAACCGGCCAGCGTCAGACCACACTCGAAGCCCTCGCGGACCTCCGTCGCGTCGTCCTTGAACCGCTTGAGCGAGCTGATCGTGAGGTTGTCCGCCACGACCGCCCCGTCCCGCAGCAGCCGCGCCTTGGCGTTGCGGCGGATGATGCCGGACCGGACGATACAACCGGAGATGTTGCCGATCTTGGACGAGCGGAAGACGTCGCGGATCTCCGCGGTGCCCAGCTCGACCTCCTCGAACTCCGGCTTGAGCAGCCCCTTGAGCGCGGCGTCGATCTCCTCGATGGCCTGGTAGATGACCGTGTAGTACCGGATCTCCACGCCCTCGCGGTCGGCGATCTCGCGGACCTTGTTGGCGGCCCGCACGTTGAAGCCGATGATCGTGACCGCCTCGGACGAGGCGCTCGCGAGCATGACGTCGCTCTCGGTGATCGCGCCCACGCCCCGGTGGATGATCCTGAGCTGGACCTCTTCCGGGATGTCGAGGTTGAACAACGCGTCCTCGAGGGCCTCCACGGAACCGGAGACATCGCCCTTGAGCACCAGGTTGAGCGAGGTCTTCTCGCCCTCCTTGAGCTGCTCCATGAGCGTCTCGAGGGTGGCCCGGCCACGGGAGTTGGCGAAGGACGCCGCCCGCCGCCGTGCCTGCCGCTGCTCGGCGATCTGCCGCACCGTGCGGTCGTCCGCCGCGGCGAGGAAGGTGTCGCCTGCGCCCGGCACCGCCGTCAGACCGAGAACCAGCACCGGACGGGCCGGACCCGCCTCGGACACGTGGTTGCCGTTCTCGTCGAGCATGGCCCGGACCCGGCCGTGGGCCCCACCGGCGACGATCGAGTCGCCGGCCCGCAGGGTGCCCTTCTGCACCAGCACCGTGGCCACCGCACCGCGACCCTTGTCCAGGTGCGCCTCGATGGCCACACCCTGAGCCGGCCCGTCGATCGCGGCGGTCAGCTCCAGGGACGCGTCGGCGGTCAGCAGGACCGCGTCCAGCAGTTCGTCGATGCCGATACCGGGCTTGGCCGCCACGTTGACGAACATGGTGTCGCCGCCGTACTCCTCGGCGACCAGGCCGTACTCGGTCAGCTGCTGGCGGACCTTGTCCGGGTTGGCCTCCGGCTTGTCGACCTTGTTGACCGCCACCACGATCGGCACGTCGGCCGCCTTGGCGTGGTTGAGCGCCTCGATGGTCTGCGGCATGACACCGTCGTCGGCCGCCACCACCAGCACCACGACGTCGGTGACCTGGGCACCACGGGCACGCATGGCGGTGAACGCCTCGTGACCCGGGGTGTCGATGAAGGTGACCGCCCGGTCCTCGCCCTCGTGCGGGACGTGGACCTGGTACGCGCCGATGTGCTGGGTGATGCCGCCCGCTTCGCCGGCCACGACGTTCGCCTTGCGGATCGCGTCGAGCAGCTTGGTCTTACCGTGGTCGACGTGACCCATGACGGTCACCACCGGCGCACGGCTGACCAGGCGGTCCGCCGCGACCTCGGCGTCGAGGTCGATGTTGAACTGCGCGAGCAGCTCGCGGTCCTCGTCCTCCGGGCTGACGATCTGCACGTCGAAGCCGAGGTGCTCACCCAGCAGCAACAGGGTCTCGTCGGAGCAGGACTGGGTCGCGGTGACCATCTCGCCCAGGTTGAACATCTCCTGGACCAGCGAACCCGGGTTGGCGTTGATCTTGTCGGCGAAGTCCGACAGCGAGGCGCCACGGGAGAGCCGGACGACCTGACCCTGACCCCGGGGAGCACCCGAGCTCATGGTCGGGGCCGACAGGTTGTCGAACTCCTGTCTGCGCTGCTTCTTGGACTTGCGGCCACGGGTCGGCCGGCCACCCGGACGCCCGAAGGCACCCGCGGCGCCACCGCCACGGCCACGACCGCCGCCACCGGGACGACCACCGCCACCGGCCGGGGCACCCGGACGGAAACCGCCGCCGGGAGCACCACCACCGCCGCCACCGGGGCCACCACGGTAGCCACCGCCACCGGCGCCACCGCCGCCACCGGGACCACCACGGAAGCCACCGCCACCGGCGCCACCGGGACGGAAGCCACCGCCGCCGCCACCGGGACGACCGGCGCCGCCACCGGGACCACCACGGCCGGCACCCGGGCCACCGGGACGACCGGTGGTGGGCCGCTGGCTCGGCATGGAGGCCGGGCTGGGGCGGGGCGGCATGGAGGCCGGGCTCGGACGCGGCGGCATGCCGGCCGGATTGCCCGGTCGGGGACCACCGGCACCCGCGGCCGGAGGCCGCTGCGGCTGGCCACCCTGGATGCCGAACGGGTTGTTACCGGCACCGCGCGCCGGCGGACGACCACCGGGCCGGGCACCCGGACCTGCCGGGGCACCACCGGGACGACCGGCGGCCGGGGTACCCGGACGCGGCGGTACGGCGTTCGGACCGGGACGCGGACCCGGACGGGGACCACCCTCGGTCGGGGGCTCCCGTCGGACGTTGTCCCGCTGCTGCTGCCGGGCAGCCTGGGCGGCCTTGACCGCCGCCTCCTGCTCGGCCTTCAGCGCGGCGGCGCGCGCCTCCGCGGCCGCCACCTCGATGTCGTGTGCGCTCGCCGGCTTGGCGACCGGAGTCACCGGCTGCGGCGGGCCGGGGACCGGGCCCTTGGGCTTCGGTCCAGGGGTCGGCGCGGTCGGCCGCCGGGGCGGCATCGGCCGGGCCGAGACCCGGGGGGCACCTGGGGTCGGGGACGGCGTCGGGGTCGGTGCCGGGCTCGGGGCCGCCGCCGGAGCGGTCGGTGCCGACGAACCACCGGCGGACGCGACGAATGCGCCACGCAGTCGTCGGGCGACGGGCGCCTCGACGGTGCTGGACGCGGACTTCACGAACTCGCCCATTTCCTTCAGCTTGGCGAGTACTGTCTTGCTCTCGACCCCGAGCTCCTTAGCAAGCTCGTGTACGCGGGCCTTACCTGCCACTGCACTCCTCACTCCGAGGTCGTGCGGGCAGTACCCGCAGCGACCTCACTCGTGCACTTGAAGCCTGGTCATTTCAGGGACTTCATCGTGTGCTCATGTCGGTCGTCCTACCTTGCTAGCGACCCTCGCCCGATCGGGTTGACCGGACGTAGTGGTTGGCGCATCGACGTGCTCCGCGACGGCACCGTGGTCAGGGACCTCGGTGAGTCGCAGCGCCCGCCCGAAGGCGCGACGCCGCACCGCCAGCGCGAAGCAGGCCGGATCTGGGTGCATGTTCGCCCCCCGACCCGGCAGACTGCGGCTCGGATCAGGTCGGAGACTGTGACCATCCTCGTCACCGACCGCGACGATCCGCAGCAATTCGCTGGCCGGCGCACGTTTCCGGCAACCCACACAGGTGCGCTCCGGCTGCGCGCGTCGTACCACTGGAAGAAGTCTACCCCTAGCCGCCCGAGATCGCTCCGCCCGGCTCCGGGACGGGCTCGGCCCCACCCCGACCGCCGGTGCCCGCCTGCTCCGCATCGGACCGGATGTCGATCCGCCAACCGGTCAATCGCGCGGCAAGCCGGGCATTCTGCCCCTCCCGCCCGATGGCGAGGGAGAGCTGGAAGTCCGGGACGGTCACCCGGGCCGTCCGGGTGGCCAGGTCGACCACCTCGACCCGGAGCGCCTTGGCCGGCGAGAGCGCGTTGCCGACGAAGGTCGCCGGATCGTCCGACCAGTCGATGATGTCGATCTTCTCGCCGTGCAGCTCGCTCATCACCGCGCGGACCCGCTGGCCCATCGGGCCGATGCAGGCACCCTTGGCGTTCACGCCCGGGGTGGTGGAGCGTACGGCGATCTTGGTGCGGTGACCTGCCTCACGGGCGATCGCCCCGATCTCCACCGTGCCGTCGGCGATCTCCGGCACCTCCAGCGCGAAGAGCTTCTTCACCAGTGCGGGGTGGGACCGGGACAGGGTGATCTGCGGACCACGCATCCCCTTGGTCACGTGCACCACCACGCAGCGGACCCGCTCGCCGTGGTGGTAACGCTCGCCCGGCACCTGCTCGGACTGCGGCAGCACGCCCTCCAGCTTGCCGAGGTCGACGCTGACGATGCCCTTCTCACTGCGGGCCTCGTGCGCCTGCACCACGCCGGTGACCAGATCACCGTCGCGGCCGACGTACTCGCCGAAGTGCACCTCGTCGGTGGCCTCCCGCAACCGCTGGAGGATCACCTGCTTGGCGGTCATCGCCGCGATCCGGCCGAAGTCGTGCGGGGTGTCGTCCCACTCCCGCACCACGCTGCCGTCGTCGTCCAGCTCCTGGGCGTAGACCAGGGCGGCCCCGTTCTTACGGTCGATCTCCACCCGGGCGTGCGACTCGGCACCGTCGGTGTGCCGGTAGGCGGTCAGCAACGCGGTCTCGATCGCCGCGAGGATCGTGTCGAACGGGATCTCCCGCTCGCGCTCCAGTGCGCGCAGCGCCGCGAGGTCGATGTTCACCTCTCCTCGTCCTCCACATCATCGTCGTCGTCATCTTCGTCGTCGGGGTCGTCGCCGGCCTCGTCGTACTCGCCGACCTCGTCCGCCTCGTCGATCTCGTCGAGGCGGTGGAACTCGACCTGCACCCGGCCGGGGCCGAGTTCGGCGTAGCGGTGCTCCACCCGGCCGGACTCGGTCTCCAACACCACGCGCTCGTCGTCGGCAGTCACCACCCGGCCGGTGACCTGACGGTCCACGGCGGGCTGCGCATCGGGCCGCTCGGCCCGGACGGTCACCTTGACCAGCCGGCCGGCGTTGCGCCGCCAGTGCCGGGGCAGGGTCAACGGGCGGTCCACCCCCGGGGAGCTGACCTCCAGCTGGTACTCCCCCGCCACGATGTCCCCGCCGGACTCCTCGGCCGCGTCCAGCGCCGCCGAGACCACCCGGGAGACGTCCGCGACGGCGTCCAGGTTGATCCCGCCGTCGGCATCCACGATCACCCGGACCACGTGCCGGCGACCGGCTCGGGAGACGGAGACGTCCTCCAGGTCGTAGCCCGCCTCGGCGACCACCGGCGCGATCACGTCGCGCAACCTGGCGCGGCGGGCGGCCAGGTCGCCCCGGGGTGCGCCCGCGCGGTCCCCGCCCCGGGGGCCGTCGGTGCGACGGGATCGTCCCGCCGGCGCCGTCGGCCTGGTAGCACGGCCACGCTGCGTCATCTGAGCACCCTTCTCCTGGTCGGCGGCGGTCGTCGGACCGGCATGCCGGGACGCCACCGGGGCGACAGCACCGGCGGCTGCGCAGAGCGTAACGCGCCGTCGGCACGGCGGCCCCGGCGGCGCACCGACGGCGGTCGACCGCCGGTCGGCGCGCATGGTGTTGACTTGTCCGGTGGCCACCGGCAGAACGACAACGCACCACGACGGAACGGGGCAATCCCGGCGCATGGTACTGCGCACCGGCGCGCTCCTGGCGGTCGGTGCCGCCGCCGTACCGTTGACCGGCTGTGGTCTTCTCGACCGCGACGAACCCAGCCCACCGCCCGACCCGCTGGAACCCCTCGTGGGCGAGTCCCGGGCGCTGGCCGCCCGGTACCGCGCCGCGATCGCCGCCGACCCGGGGCTGACCGACCGGCTCACCCCGATCGCCGACGCGCACACCGCGCACGCCGACGAGCTGCGCCGGTTGATCGGCCGCCCCGAACCCACCGGTTCGGCCACGCCGAGCCCGACCGTCGCCGGCGGCGGCCGGGCCGCCCTCCTGACCGAGCTGCGGACCGCCGAGCAGAGCGGTCGGGACAACGCGACGAAGGCGTGCGCCGACGCACCGGGCGACCGGGCCGCGCTGCTCGGTTCGATCGCCGCCGCGCGGGCCACCCACCTGGAGGCGCTCAAGTGAACCGTCGTACCGCCCCGGCCAACTCCGGCGAGGCGCTCGCCGACGCGCTGACCGCCGAGTACGCCGCGATCTACGCCTACGGCCCGATCGGGGTACGACTCGGCGAGGCCGAGCGGCGCGCGGCCCGCGCCGCCGAGGCGGCCCACCGGTCCCGCCGCGACGCGCTGGTGCTCCAGCTCAGCGCCGCAGGTGGCACGTTCCCCGCCGACCAGGCCGGCTACGCGCTGCCGTTCCCGGTCACCGACCGGGCCAGCGCGCTGCGGCTGGCGGTGCAGGTGGAGGAGCGCACCGCGGCGTTCTGGCGGGCGGCGCTGCCGGTCACCACCGGCGCGGACCGCACCCGGGCACTCAACGCGCTGACCGACTGCGCGCTACGGGCCACCCGGTGGCGGCGCAGCGCCGGCATCACCCCGCTGACCGTCCCGTTCCCCGGACGGCCCACCTGACCGGCACCACCGGCGCACCCACATTGACCGACACCGGTCGCCCGTCCCACGCCGGACCCCCCGGGCAGGCCCGCCCCGACGGTGCCGACACGTCCCGATGGTGGACGAGACGGATCGGCGGTGACGACACCTCCCGGCGGTGACGACACGGATCGACCGGAGTCGACCGGTTCGGGATGCCGGCCGGCCGGTCCCGCAGGAGCTGCGGTTGCGCTCCGCATACGGGGTATGCATACTCCGTTGCCATGTCCATCCGTCACGGCCTGCTCGCCCTGCTCGAGCGCGGCCAGATGTACGGCTACCAGCTCCGGGCCGCGTTCGAGGAGTCGACCGGCTCGACCTGGCCGCTGAACATCGGGCAGGTCTACACCACCCTCAACCGGCTGGAACGTGACGGTCTGGTCCGCTCGTTGCCCGAGCACGAGGGCGGCCAGCGGCCGTACGAGATCACCGATGCCGGACGGGCGGACCTGGCGCTGTGGTTCGTCACCCCGATCAGCCGCAACGACCGCCCCCGCGACGAACTCTCCATCAAGCTGGCCCTGGCGCTGACCACCCCCGGGGTGGACGTCCGGGCCGTGGTGCAGACCCAGCGCACCGCGACCATGCGCACCCTCCAGGAGTTGACCCGGCTGAAGTACACCAGCGACCGGCCGGAGGACCTGCCCTGGCGGCTGGTGCTGGACGCCATGATGTTCCAGGCCGAGGCGGAGATCCGCTGGCTCGACCACTGCGAGACGAGCCTGGTCCGGCACCGACCGGCGGCGCCCACCGCCCGCAGCGGGTCACCACCGGAGGTGGTGGACCGGGCCGACGAGGAGGCACGCCGGTGACCGGCCCCGCGGTGCTCGACCTGCGCGACGTCCATCGCACCCACGGCGATGGGGAGGCCGCGGTCCACGCGCTGCGCGGGGTGAGCCTCACCGTACGACCGGGTGAGCTGGTGGCCGTGATGGGCCCCTCCGGATCGGGCAAGTCGACCCTGCTCACCCTGGCCGGCGGGCTCGACCGGCCGACCGCCGGGGAGGTGCTGGTCGAGGGGGAGCCGCTCGGGGCGTTGAACGGGCGGCGGCTGGCCCAACTGCGCCGTCGGCGGATCGGTTACGTCTTCCAGGATCTGAACCTGCTCGGCAGCCTCACCGCCGCGGAGAACGTCGCCCTCCCCCTCGAACTCGACGGCGTCGGGGTACGGCAGTCCCGGCGGGCGGCCCTGGCGGCCCTGGAGGAGGTGGGCCTCACCGGGCTCGGCGGACGCTTTCCGGACCAGATGTCCGGGGGACAGCAGCAGCGGGTGGCGATCGCCCGCGCGCTGGTCGGCGAGCGGCGGCTGGTGCTGGCCGACGAGCCGACCGGGGCGTTGGACTCGCAGACCGGGGAGGCGGTGCTGCACCTGCTGCGCCGTCGGGTCGACGCGGGCGCGGCCGGGGTGCTGGTGACCCACGAGGCCCGGCACGCGGGCTGGGCGGACCGGGTGGTCTTCCTCCGCGACGGTGTCATGGTCGACTCCACCGCGCCGCTGGCCGGGGTCGAGCACCTGCTCTCCGGCAGCGGACGGTGAACCGACCGCACCGCCCCGGCCGGCTCGACCGGTCCCGCCGGGTGGAACGCCCCGCTGCTCCGCTACCGCCCGACCGGCCCGCCGGGTGGCTACGGCCCGAACGACCCGGTCGGCTCGGCGCGGCGGTCGGGTCCTGGCGGGCGGCACTGCGGATCGCCCGGCGGGAGGCCCGCCGGGCGCGTGGGCGTACCGCGTTGGTGCTGGCGATGATCGCGCTGCCGGTGCTGGCGTTGAGCTTCGTGGCGGCCACGTACGACATGGCCGACCTCACCCGGGCGGAACGCTTCGACCAGCAGTACGGTGCCGCCGACGTCGTGCTGCGCTGGGCCACGGAGAACCCGCTGTACCAGGACGCCTGGGGTGAGTCGAACTGGGCCCGGCAGGGTGAACAGGTGAGCCGGCGGCGGCCGGTGAACCGGGCGGAGGTCGAGGCCCTGCTGCCTCCCGGAAGCCGGGTCAGTCAGGTCAGCCGGTGGGTACCCTTCGAGGTTCGGATCGGCGATCGGACCAGGACGCTGGACGGGCGGGCGCTGGACCTCACGGACCCGCTGCCCCGGTCGATGGTGCGGCTGCGGGCCGGCCGGGTACCCACCGCCTCCGACGAGGTCGCGGTCAGCTCGCGGGCCGGTGGACGGCTGGGCGTCCGGGTCGGTGGGACGGTCGCCTCGGCCGACGGCACCACCCGCTGGCGGGTGGTCGGGCTGGTGGAGTTCCCCGACCAACTGGGTGAGGTGGTCGCGCTGGCCCCCGGCGGGCTGCCCCGGACCGGTCAGGGCTACGACCAGAGCTGGCTGGTCGACCTCCCCGGCCCGGTGGACGCCGCCCTGGTGGACCGGCTCACCACGCACGGCATCACGGTCAGCGCCCGGACACCGGTGCCCGGCGGCCGGTCCCTCGGCAGGCAGGGATCGGGCGTCGACCTGCCCGACCCGGTGCTGGCGAGCAACTCGGTGCTGGTCGGTGGGCTCGGCCTGCTGGAGGTCGTCCTGCTGGTCGGTCCGGCCTTCGCGGTCGGGGTCCGCCGTCGACGCCGGGACCTGGCGCTGGTCGCGGTGGCCGGCGGCGACCCGGTACACCTGCGTCGGATCGTGCTCGCCGACGGGGTGGTCCTCGGTGGACTCGGGGCGGCGCTCGGACTGCTGCTCGGGGTCACCGCCGCGATCGCCGGTCGGCCGCTGGTCGAGGAGTACGTGCTGGGCTCGCGCAGCGGCGGTTACCGGGTCTTCCCGGCGGCGCTCGCCGCGATCGCGGCGGTCGCGGTGCTGGCCGGGGTGCTGGCCGCGCTCAACCCGGCGCTGACCGCCGCCCGGCAGGACGTGGTGGCCGGGTTGGCCGGTCGGCGGTCCGTGCCGCCGCACCGCCGCCGCTGGCTGGTCCTCGGGGTGGTGCTCACCGTGCTGGGCACCGGGGCCGCCGCCCTCGGGGCCGGCCGGAGCAACACCCCGGTGGTCCTCACCGGGCTGATCCTGGGTGAGCTGGGCCTGGTCTTCGGCACCCCCACGCTGATCGGGCTGCTCGCCCAGTTGGGCCGGCTGCTGCCGCCCGCGCCCCGGATCGCGTTGCGCGACGCCAGCCGTAACCGTTCCTCGGCCGCCCCGGCCATCTCGGCGGTGATGGCCGCCGTCGCCGGCAGCGTCGCCCTCGGTGTCTACGTGGCCAGCGACGACGCCCGGAACCGGGCCGACTGGGAACCGACCCTGCCACCGGGTCGGGTGCTGCTGTTGCGGGCGGACCGGGACGGTACCGGTCCGCTACCCCCGCTGCCGCTGGTGACCGAGCAGGTCCGGGCCGAGTTGGGGACCGACGCGGTGCGGCCCCTGGCGGTGCCGGCCTGCGGCGACGAGAGCCCGGACGACTACTGCACGGTCACGCCGGTGCTGCCCCCGGAACGGACCTGCCCGTACGACGAGCAGTCCTACGATTCGGCCGAGTTGCGCCGGCAGGCCCTGGCCGACCCGCGCTGCATCTCGTCGGTGCGCACGATCTACGGGTCCACCCTGCCCGTCCTGGTCGACGACGGTGCCGCCCTCGGGGTGGTCAGCGGTGCCCCGCCGGCCGAGCTGGCGGCGGCGACCGCCGTGCTGCGCGCCGGTGGCGTGGTGGTGACCGACCCCCGGTACCTGGTCGACGGCCGGGTCACGGTCCAGATCGACCGATCGGCCGACGGATCCCCACGGCCGACGGCGGCCACCGTGTCCCTTCCCGGACACCTGCTGCGCGGTGGGGTGCCGGTCGACCGGCTGGTGCTCTCCCCGGCCGCCGCCGGCCGGGCTGGCCTGACCGCGCAGCCGATCGGCTACGCCGTCGACACCCCCACCGCGCCCGCCTCCGGGCACCTCGACCGGGTCGTCACCGCGCTGCGGCCGGTGCTGCCGGTATCGGTGGAGGTGGAGCGTGGCCCGCCCGCCTCCGAGCAACGGCCCGTGCTGCTCCTGTTGGCCGCCGGCGCCGGGGTGATCACGGTGGGTGCCGCCGGGGTGGCCACCGGCCTCGCCGCGGCGGAGGGCCGCCGGGACCTCTCCACGCTGGCCGCGGTGGGTGCCAGTCCCCGGGTACGCCGGGTGCTCTCGCTCTGCCAGGCGGGGGTGATCGCCGGGGTGGGCTCGGTGCTCGGCATCGCGGCCGGCCTCGGCTCCGCGTTGATCATCCTGACCTCGGTGAACCGCCAGTACGCCCAGGCGTGGCCGGTCGAGACGCCGTACCCGGTGGTGGTGCCCTGGCAGACCCTCGGCGTGCTGGTGGTCGTGCCGCTGGTGGCGATGCTCGGCGCCGGCCTGTTCACCCGCTCCCGCCTCGCGGTCGAGCGCCGCTTGGACTGAGCGCACCCGATCCGCCCCGGGCGGTGGGTGCGGACGTCGTGTCGACCAGGCACACTGGCCGGGTGCCCGTACTCGGAACCCTCACCCGCCGGCTCGGTCACCACGAGTGGTTCGGTGCCACCATGCGTCTGCTGGTCCCCGCCGACCGGTTGGTCGGGCGGCTCACCCGGGGCCGGGTGGTCGCGCTGGGGCTGGTCCCGTCGCTGGTCATCACCACCACCGGGCACCGTTCCGGGTTGCCGCGCAGCAATCCCCTGTTGTTCGTGCCGGACGGTGCGGGTTTCGTGGTGATCGGGTCCAACTGGGGCCAACCGCACCAGCCGGGCTGGGTGCTGAACCTGCTCGCCCGGCCGCAGGCGGAGGTGGCCGTCAGGGGTCGCCGGATCGCCGTCCGGGCCGACCTGGCCACCGGGGCCGAGCGGGACCGGCTCTGGCAGCTGCTGGTCACCGAGTGGCCGGCGTACCGGACGTACGTGCGGCGGGCCGGGGGCCGGGAGATCCACATCTTCCGCCTGGTCCCGACCGACCCCGGCCGACCGTGACCGGGCCTTCGGCCGGGGCACTCACCGGCTGAGCGTCAGCCGAGACCGCCCTGGACGCCGATCAGCATGCCGACGAGGTACGTCGCACCGGCCGCCGCCGCGCCGAGCAGCAGCTGACGCAGCCCGCCGGACCACCACGGGCGGTGGGTGAACCGGGCCACGATCGCCCCGGCCACGAAGAGCCCCACCCCGCCGACGGCGAGCGCCAACGCGAGGCTGGTGAAGCCGAGCAGGTAGCTCAGCAGCGGGATCAGCGCGCCGACCGAGAAGCAGAGGAACGACGAGATCGCCGCCGCCCAGGGGCTGGGCTGCTCGTCGGGGTCGACACCCAACTCCTCCCGTACGTGCACCCGCAGCGCCTCCTCCGGGTTGCGTCGTACCGCCTCGGCGACCTGGTTGGCCAGGTCGCGGGGCAGGCCCCGGGCCACCCAGGCGTCGGCCAGCTCCCGGGCCTCCGCCTCCGGGTGCCGTTCCAGCTCACGGCGCTCCTTGGCCACCTCGGCGGCGACCTGCTCGTTGGCCGAGCGGACGCTGGTGTACTCGCCCAGGCCCATCGAGATGGCCCCGGCGACCAGGCCGGCGGTGCCGGTCAGCACGATGCTGTGCGGCGACACCCCGCCGCCACCGACCCCGGCGATCAGGGCGATGTTGGTGACCAGACCGTCCATCGCGCCGAACACGGCCGGCCGGAGCCAGCCGCCGGACACGTCCGCGTGGTGCGCCTCCCGCAGCGCGGCCGGGGTCTCGGTCACGGCAGGGTCAGGATCTCGTGACCGTCGTCGGTGACGACGATGGTGTGCTCGAACTGGGCCGTCCACTTCCGGTCCTTGGTGACGACCGTCCAGCCGTCGTCCCAGGTGTCGTACTGGTAGGTGCCGAGAGTGATCATCGGCTCGATGGTGAAGGTCATGCCCGGTTCCATGATGTCCGTCGGCCGGGGACTGTCGTAGTGCGGCACGTAGAGGCCGCTGTGGAACGCCTCACCGATGCCGTGACCGGTGAAGTCGCGGACCACCCCGTAGCCGAAGCGCTTGGCGTACGACTCGATGACCCGGCCGATCACGTTGATCTGCCGACCGGGGCGGACCGCCCGGATGCCCCGCATCATCGCCTCGTGGGTGCGCTCGACCAGCACCCGGGCCTCCTCGCTCACCTCGCCCACGCAGAAGGTGGCGTCGGTGTCGCCGTGCACCCCGTCGAGGTAGGCCGTGACGTCGACGTTGATGATGTCGCCGTCGGCGAGCACGGTGGAGTCGGGGATGCCGTGACAGATGACCTCGTTGAGGCTGGTGCAGCAGGACTTGGGGAAGCCCCGGTAACCCAGCGTCGACGGGTAGGCGCCGTGGTCGACCAGGAACTCGTGCACCACCCGGTCGATCTCGTCGGTGGTCACCCCGGGCTTGCAGTGCTCTCCGGCGAGCTGGGTGGCCTGGGCCGCCAACCGGCCGGCGACCCGCATCTTCTCGATGGTCTCCGGGGTCTGCACGTGCGAGCCGCGCCACTGCTGCGGCTGCTTCCTGCCCACGTACTCCGGTCGGGCGATGTGGTCAGGGACCGCTCGCCACGGGGAGAGCGTGCCTGGGGTGAGCGGGGCACGAACGGTCATGACGACAGACTATCTCCGGACCCCGGGCGACCCTCGGCGCGGCCCGGCCCGACGGTTGTTGCCGCGCCAACCAGGCTGTGTCATTGTGGCTGCGTGGATCTAGGGGGCGTACCTCCCGTTTTCTCCGCGAGCGCGGAGTTCGCCGGTGATCACGTTCACGTCACGGTGACCGGTGAGGTCGACATGGCCACCGCCGACACCATGATCCAGACCACGCTGCGGGAGCCGGCCCGGCAGGTCACCCTGGACCTGCGGGCGGTGACCTTCTTCGACTCGGCCGCCATCCACGCGGTGGTCCAGCTCGCCCAGCGGTTCCCGGGCGCGTTGACCGTCCTGCCCTCCCGGCAGGTCAGCCGGGTGCTGGAGATCTCCGGCCTCGGCGGTCAGGAGTGGCTCCGCCCTGCCTGACCCGGAGCCCGGCACCGGGCCGGGCCGGCACCGCGCCGCCGCGGCCCCAGACCGGCCGGCACCGCCGCACCGGCACCCGGCCGGCTCCCACCGGGCCGGCTCAGTCGGTCAGCCGGCGGCGCAGCGACACCTCGGTCCCTTCCTCGGTACGACGTACCGTCAGCTCGCCCAGCGCCTCGATCAGCGCGAGCCCCCGGCCCCGGAAGCCCGGCCCGGTCGACTCCCGCCACCGACCGCTGTCGCGCACCGTCGCCACCACGGTGCGATCGGCGATCCAGACCTCGACGGCGATCGTCGGCTGGACCGGCGCGACCGGGTGCTCGATGGCGTTGGCGGCGGCCTCGGAGACGGCGACGATCAGGTCGAACAGGTCGTTCTCGCCGACGCCGTGGGCGACCAGGAAGTCCTCCAGCCGTTTGCGCAGCACGCTGAGTCGGGTCGGGTCGGCGGGCAGCCGCAGCGCGAACCGGTTCAGCTCGGCGGCCTCCAGGGCCAGCACCGCGACGTCGTCGTGCCGATTGCGCCCGTCGACCCGCGCGACCACCGCGTCCACCAGGTCGGTGATGTGCTCACCGCCGGCGCCGGCGTCCGCCCTGAGCTGGGCGAGCGCCGCGTCGATGCCGGCCTGCCGGTCCTCGATCAGCCCGTCGGTGTAGAGCAGCAGCCGACCACCGGGGGCGAGTTCACCCTCCACGGTGCGGTAGCTGGTGCCGGAGATCGCACCGATGAGCGGTCCGAGTGCCCGCTCGTGCAGGAAGGCCACGTCGTCTCCTCGGATCAGCAGGGGGGACGGATGACCGGCGCTGGCGTACCGCAACCGGCCGGTGCGCGGAGAGAAGGAGAGGCAGAACACGGTGGCGAACGACTGCCGCTCGGTCGAGCCGACCAGCCGGTTGAGCCGGCTCAACGACTGGCCCGGGTCGTACCCCTCCAGCAGGTACGCCCGCAGGCCGTTGCGGAGCTGGCCCATCGCGGCGGCGGCCCGGACACCCTTACCGACCACGTCACCGATGACCAGCACCACCTCGTCGTCACCGATTCCGATCACGTCGTACCAGTCGCCGCCGACCTCGACGTCGGTGCTGCCGGGCAGGTAGCGGCTGGCCACCACCGCCCCGGGCAGCTGGGGCAGCGAGCGGGGCAGCAGGCTGTGCTGGAGGGTGGTGGCGATGCGGTGTTCGGCCTCGTCGAGCTGGGCGTTCTCCAGCCGTACCCCGACCAGGCGGGCCAGTTCGCCGACGGCTGCCTGCTCGGTGCCGTCGCCCTCGCGACGCCAGACCCGCAGCTCGCCGAGCTGCCCGCCGGAGGTGCCGGTCAGCGGCAGCGCATGGGATGGCTCGTCGGGGGCGGTGCCACCGCCGTCGGCCTCGTGACGCGCGCCGGTGACGGTGGTGACCACCACCCGGGCCGCCTCGGCGAGGTGCAGGGCGTGTCGGGCGGCGACCTGGACCACCTCGGCGGTCGACTTCGCGGTGTTCACCGCCACGGCGGCGTCGGCGAGCGCCCGGAGCCGTCGGATGATCTGCCCGCGGAGCTGGCCCAGCTCGACGTTGGCCCGGACCCGGGCGATCAGCTCCGTACCGGAGAAGGGCTTGGTCAGGTAGTCGTCGGCGCCCACCGAGAGGCCGGCGACCGCCTCGGCGGAGCCGGCCCGCGCGGAGAGCAGCACGATCGGCACGTGCCGGGTACGCGGGTTCGACCGCAACGCGGTGACCAGGCCGAATCCGTCCAGTCGGGGCATCATCACGTCGGTGAGCACCAGATCGAAGGTGCTCGTGGTGGCCTCCTGGAGGGCCACCGCGCCGTCCGGCACGGCCACCACCTCGTATTCGGAGCCGAGCAGGCGGGTGACGTGTTCGCGCAGGTCGGCGTTGTCGTCGGCGAGCAGGACCCGGCCCGCCCGGCCGGTGCCGCCGTTGGCCGGTGCGGACTGACCGCCGTCGGTCCACAGCGCGGTCTCCGCGACGTAGAGCGGCGCCTGCTGCGACTCGGCGGTGGGCAACGGCGCGGCGACGGCGACCCGGTCGGCGGGTAGGTGCGTGGAGCCGAACGGGACGGTCACCGTGAAGGTGGTTCCGTGGTCGATCCGGCTCTCGGCCGCGACGGTGCCGCCGTGCATCTCGACCAGCTCGCGGACCAGGGCCAGGCCGATCCCGGTGCCCTCATGGGTCCGCGAGCGCACCCCCGGCACCCGGTGGAACCGCTCGAAGACGTGCGGCAGCTCCTCGGCGACGATGCCCACCCCGGTGTCGGACACCTCCAGCCGGGCCGCGCCGTCCACCGCGGCCACCCGGACCCGGATCTCACCGTCGAAGGTGAACTTCAGCGCGTTGGAGAGCAGGTTGAGAACGATCTTCTCCCACATGTCCCGGTCCAGGAAGACCGGTGCGGGCAGCGGCGGACAGTCCACCACGAGCCGCAGCCCGGCCCGCTCCGTCGCGGAGCGGAAGGTGCTGGCCAGCCGGGAGGTGTACACGGCGAGGTCGGTGGGCTGGTAGTGGGCGGCCAGCCGACCGGACTCCAGCCGGGAGAAGTCGAGCACCGTGTTGACCAGCTTGAGCAGGCGCAGCGCGTTGCGGTGCATCACGGTCAGCCGGTCGAGGTGCGACGCGGACAGCGTCGGGTCGGCCAGCAGGTCCTCCAGCGGACCGAGCACCAGGGTCAGCGGGGTACGGAACTCGTGGCTGACGTTCGCGAAGAAGTTGGTCTTGGCCCGGTCCAGCGCGGCCAGCTCGGCGGCGCGGGTCCGCTCCTGCTCGTACACCCGCTGCTGGCCGACCACCCGGGACAGCTGGGCGGCGATCAGGCCGACGAAGTCGCGGTACTCGTCGTTGAGCGGCAGCCGGGCGGAGAGGCCGGCCACCAGCACCCCGGCCGGCTCGCTGGTGGCGGTGAGCGGCAGCACCATGGCCCGCTCGGCGACGCCCGCCGGCACCTCCCCCAGCAGCTCGGCCACGTCGATCTCGGCGGCGACCCCACCGGCGGCGACCCGGGACAGCACGCTCGGCAGTTCGGCCGGCACCCGGGCCGGGTCGACGCCGCTGACCCCGGCCAGCGTCGAGCGGCCCGTCTCGTCGGTCAGGTGGATCAGGGCGAAGGGGACGTCCGCCCGGTGCCCGTCCAGCACGACCCCCGCAGCCCGCCCCAGCTCCGCCATGCTGCCCGCCGCGCCGAGCTGGGAGCCGAGTGCGGCCAACGCCCGCAGCCGGCGCTCTCCGAGGACCCGGCCGGTGGTCTCGTTGACGAAACAGAAGATGCCGTTGACGCTGCCGTCGGCGTCCCGGACCGGGTCGTAGGAGACGTCGAAGTAGACCTGTTCGGCGAAGCCGTGCCGGTCGATGAGGAACGGATGGTCCTCACCGCCGTACGACTCGCCGGTGCGGCGTACCCCGTCCAGCAGCGGGCCGAGCACGTCCCAGGTCTCCGCCCAGTGCTCCCGGGCCGGCTGGCCGAGCGCGTACGGGTGCTTGTCCCCGATGGTGGGCCGGTAGGCGTCGTTGTAGAAGGCCAGGTGGTCGGGGCCCCAGAACATCGCGATCTGGGCCCGCGAGGAGAGCATCAGGCCGATCGAGTGGCCGAGCGCCGTGGGCCAGGTGTCGGGGGTGCCCAGCGGGCTGGCCGCCCAGTCGTACTCGCGCAGTCGGCGGCCCATCTCGCCACCCGCCGCGAAGGACGCGGCCAACGCCGGCGGCAGTTTGACGTCGTCGACCGGCTTGGTGCCGGTGGCCGGCTTGGTGCCGGTGGCCGGCTTGGCGGACAGCCCTCGTCCGGCCTCGCCCCCCTGGGCCGAGCTCATCCGCGCCCCCGCTCCGGCCGTTCATTCCCCCCGACGCCTCGGCAGATGCCGGCCGCGCCCCGTCTTCTACCCCGACGGATCAGGAACGTAACGCATGGGTTCCGGCAGACGCTGGTAACCCGTGCTTCATCCTGCCGTCGTTCCCCGGACGGCGCGCGGTGAGGTCGGGTGGTGCGGAGCCGGGCAGGGCTCAGAAAACCGGCAGACCGTCGATGCTGGCGGCATTCTTCGTCGCCCGGTAGGTGACCAGGTCGTCGGCGGTACGCCGCGAGTGTGAGGTGAGTAACAGGTCCCGGTCGCCCCGATAGTCCATCAGGGGCACCGCGAAGCCGCAGGAGTCGCTGACCCGCTCCACCGCCACCTCGATCACGGCCCGGACGGCGTGCACGTCGGGCGGATCGGGAAAGTCGGCCAGCAGCGCCCCGAAGCCCGGGTCGGTGACCGGGGTGGCGACGCCCCGGCCGTGCAGCCGGAGGATCTTCGGCGGGCCGTCGAAGGCGCAGAACATCAGCGTGATCCGGCCGTTGTCCCGCAGGTGGGCGATCGTCTCCGCACCGCTGCCGTGGTAGTCGAGCCAGGCCACCCGGTGCGGGCCGAGCACCACGAAGGTGCCCCGCATCCCCTTGGGTGAGACGTTGACGTGCCCGTCCGCGCCGCTGGGCGCGGTGGCCACGAAGAACATCGGCTGCGCCTCGACGAACTCCCGCAGCCGCCCGTCGAGCGCCGGATACACGGTCCCCATGCCGCCATCCTCCCGCCGTATACCACGATACGGGAAGGACTTCCCAAGAGACAGGACGCCCCGACCCGGCGCGCCCAGCCCGCCCGGCCCGGCAACCCAGCCGCCACGACCCGGCACTCACCCCGCCCAGGCCGGCGCTCAGCCGGCGCGGGCCGCCCGGACCAGGGCGGTCACCGGGCGCGGGTCGTCGTCGTTCTCCGGATGCCACTGCACCCCCAGCAGGAACCGCCGGGCCGGGTCCTCCACCGCCTCCACCACCCCGTCGTCCGCCCAGCCGGTGACGGTGAGCCGCCCCGGATCGGCCACCCCCTGATGGTGGTACGAGTTGACCCGGTCCACCCCGGCCAGCACCGCCGCCGTCCGGCTCCCCGCGGCGAACCGCACCGGGTGTGCGCCGTACACCCCGGGGGCCGGGCGGTGCCGGTCGTGGCCGACCACGTCCGGCAGGTGCTGGTGCAGCGTCCCGCCGTGCGCAACGGCCAGCAACTGCATCCCCCGGCACACCCCGAGCACCGGCAGGTCGACGGCGAGCGCGGCGGCCAGCAGGGTCGACTCCCCGGCGTCCCGGTCCGGTCGGGGCTCGGTACGCGGGTCGACCGGCCGGCCGTAGCGCTCCGGGCCGACGTCCGCGCCGCCGGCCAGCAGCAGCCCGTCGAGCACGTCGACCACGTCGGCGTCCAGGTCGTCCGGGGGTAGCACCACGGCCCGGCCACCGGCGGCGGTCACCGAACGGACGTACGCCTGCGGCACCAGCGACGCCGGGACGTCCCGCCACACCGCCCAGCTCGCCGGCTCGACGTACCCGGTGATCCCGATCAGCGGCCGGGCCCGCCGGCCGGTCTCCCGGCGCGCGGCGGACCGGCTCACAGCGGGGTGACGTACGCGCCGGTGATGCCGCCGTCGACCACGAACTGGGCGGCGGTCATGAACGACGAGTCGTCGCTGGCCAGGAAGGCCACCGCGGCGGCGATCTCCTCCGGGGTGCCGAACCGGCCCATCGGCACGTGCACCAGCCGGCGGGCGGCCCGCTCCGGGTCGGCGGCGAACAGCTCCAGCAGCAGCGGAGTGGCGACCGGGCCGGGGCAGAGCGCGTTGACCCGGATGCCCTCCCGGGCGAACTGCACACCCAGCTCCCGGGTCATCGCCAGCACCCCGCCCTTGCTCGCGGTGTACGCGATCTGCGAGGTGGCCGCCCCCATCAGCGCCACGAAGGAAGCGGTGTTGATGATCGAGCCCTTGCCCTGCCGGCGCATGTGCGGGATCGCGTACTTGCAGCACAGGTAGACGCTCGTGGTGTTGACCCGCAGCACCCGCTCCCAGGCGTCCAGCCCGGTGTCGAGGATCGAGTCGTCGTCGGGCGGGGAGATCCCGGCGTTGTTGAACGCCACGTCGACCCGGCCGTGTCGCTGCGCCACCCCGTCGAAGAGGTCCCGGACGGCCGACTCGTCGGCGACGTCGGTGGCGACGAACTCCCCGCCGACCTCCTCGGCGGCCCGCCCGCCGGCCTCCGCGTCGATGTCCACGCAGACCACCTGGGCCCCCTCGGCGGCGAACCGCCGCACGGTGGCCAACCCGATCCCGCTGCCCGCCCCGGTCACCACCGCGATCCGGTCCTGTAGCCGACCCTGCACGAGTCACTCCTCCGTACTGATGAAGACGTTCTTGACGTCGGTGAAGGCGTGCAGCGCGTCCGGGCCCAGCTCACGGCCGAGCCCGGAGCGCTTCATCCCACCGAACGGGGTCCAGTAGCGCACCGAGGAGTGCGAGTTGACGCTCAGGTTGCCCGACTCCACCGCGCGGGCCAGCCGCAGCGCCCGGCCGACGTCGCGGGTCCAGATCGAGCCGGACAGGCCGTACTCGGTGTCGTTGGCGAGCCGGACCGCATCGGCCTCGTCGTCGAAGGGGAGCACCGAGACGACCGGCCCGAAGACCTCCTCCCGCCAGTGCCGGTCGGCCGGGGAGTCGGCGAGCAGCACCGTCGGGGCGTGCCAGAAGCCGGGGCCGTCGGGGCGGGAGCCGGTGAACGCGACCTTCGCCCCGTCGACGTACCCGGCGACCCGGTCGCGGTGGGCGGCGGAGATCAGCGGACCCATCTCGGCGGTCTCGGCGGCCGGGTCCTCCACCCGCAGCCCCTTCACCGCCGGTTCGAGCAGCTCCAGGAACCGGTCGTAGACCGGCCGCTGGACCAGGATCCGGGAGCGGGCGCAGCAGTCCTGGCCGGCGTTGTCGAAGACGGCGTACGGCGCGGTTGCCGCCGCCTTCGCCAGGTCGGCGTCGGCGAAGACGATGTTGGCGCTCTTGCCGCCCAGCTCCAGGGTGACCCGCTTCACCTGCGCGGCGCAGCCGGCCATGATCCGGGTGCCGACCTCGGTGGAGCCGGTGAAGCAGACCTTGCGGACGGCCGGGTGGGTGACGAACCGTTCGCCGACCACGTCGCCCCGACCGGGCAGCACGGTGAACACCCCCTCCGGCAGGCCGGCGGCCGATCCCAGCTCGGCCAGGCGCAGCGCGGTCAACGGGGTCAGCTCGGCGGGCTTGAGCACCACCGTGTTGCCGGCGGCCAGCGCCGGGGCGAAGCCCCAGCCGGCGATCGGCATCGGGAAGTTCCACGGCACGATCACCCCGACCACGCCGAGCGGTTCGTGGAAGGTGACGTCCCAGCCGCCGGGCACCGGGATCTGCTGCCCGGTCAGCCGCTCCGGCGCCCCCGCGTAGTAGTCGAGCACGTCGCGGACGTTGCCGGCCTCCCACCGCGCGTTGCCGATGGTGTGCCCCGAGTTGCGCACCTCCAGCCGCGCCAACTCCTCCAGATGCGCGTCCACCTCCGCAGCGAACCGCCGCAGGATCCGCCCCCGCTCCCCCGGCGCAACCCGCCGCCACGTCTCAAACGCGCCACCCGCCCGCCCGATCGCCGCATCCACCTCCCCCACCCCGCTAGCCGCCACCTCCGCCACCACCGCCCCGCTGGCCGGATCGACCACCCTCGTCACGCCCCACCCCTTTCCCCGTCGATCATGGAGTTGTGGTGCCCCTCATAACGCGCGAACAGCCACATCCCGCCCACCACCACTCCATGATCGGCGCGGGGTGGGGTGGGGTCAGAGGCGTTCGAAGCCACGGGTCAGTTCCCAGTCGGTTACGGCGGCGTGGAAGGCCGCCAGTTCGATCTTCGCCATGTTGGCGTAGTGGGCGTGGACTTCGGGGGTGAAGGCTGTCTGGGCGATCTCGCTGGTGTGCCAGAGGGTGAGGGCGTCCTGGAGGGTGGTGGGGACGCGGTCGGCGTGGGGGTCGTCGTAGGCGTTGCCGGTGCACTCGTCGGGCAGGTCGAGTTCCTGCTCGATGCCGTGCACCGCGCCGGCGACCAGGGCGGCGATCGCCAGGTACGGGTTGACGTCCGCGCCGGGCACCCGGTTCTCCACCCGCATGCCCTGCCCGTGGCCGACCAGCCGCAACGCGCAGGTGCGGTTGTCGGTGCCCCAGCGCAGCGCGGTCGGCGCGAACGAGCCGGGCTGGTAGCGCTTGTAGGAGTTGATGTTCGGGGCGAACAGCAGGCTCATCTCCCGCATCGTGGCGAGCAGCCCGGCCAGCACCCGCTGCCCGGTCACGCTCAGCTGCGCCGGCCCGTCACCGAGCATCGCCGAGCGGCCGTCGACGTCCCGCAGCGAGAAGTGGATGTGGCAGGAGTTGCCCTCCCGGGCGTTCGGCTTGGCCATGAAGGTGATCGCCATGCCCTCCTGGGCAGCGATCTCCTTGGCCCCGTTCTTGTAGATCACGTGATGGTCGGCGCAGGTCACCGCCTCGTCGTACCGGAAGGCGATCTCGTGCTGGCCGAGGTTGCACTCGCCCTTGGCGCTCTCCGGGGTCAGCCCCGCGCCGGCCATCTCGGTGCGGATGCGGCGCAGCAGCGGCTCGACCCGGGCGGTGCCGAGCAGCGAGTAGTCCACGTTGTACTGGTTGGCCGGGGTGAGGTCGCGGTAGCCGCGCCGCCAGGCGTCCTCGTACGAGTCGCGGTAGAGGACGAACTCCAGTTCGGTGCCGGCGTACGCGGTGAGCCCGTGGTCGGCCAGCCGGTCGAGCTGCCGGCGCAGGATCTGCCGGGGCGAGGCGACCACCGGGCCGGAGCCGTCCAGCCACTCGAGGTCGGCCAGGAGCATGACGCTGCCCGGCTGCCACGGGGTCCGGCGCAGGGTGGACAGGTCGGGCCGCATGGCGAAGTCGCCGTAGCCGCGTTCCCAGCTCGACATCGCGTACCCGTCGACGGTGTTCATGTCGACGTCGACGGCGAGCAGGTAGTTGCAGCCCTCGCTGCCGTTGGCCACCACCTGGTCGAGGAAGAACGGGGCGTGGAACCGTTTGCCCTGGAGGCGGCCCTGCATGTCGGTCAGGGCGAGCACCACCGTGTCGATCTCGCCCTCGGCGACGGCGACCCGGAGCTGTTCCAGGGTGAGCGGGGCTTTTTTCATCGGGCACGCGCCTCCATCACCAATGGTCTACCGGCCTAGCGGATCATCGTCAATGCCCCGTTCGGGCGTCCCGGCAAACCCGCCACCGCCCACCTGCCACCGCCGACCCGCCACTGCCACCGCCGACCCGGCATGGCCCGACCCGGCTGACCCGGCACGTCGAGTGTGTGGAGGTGGCCCGACAGCGTAACCCGGCGTGGTCGGCGTCCACGACAGCCCGGACCCGGCGACCACGGTCCCCGGCTTCGCCCCGGCACCCCCGGACCGCCACCGTGGCATCCAGCGGGATTCGCAATAGGCGCAATATCGGCGAGCAATTCTTCCCGAGAACGGGACAGATATTATCCGACACCCAAATCATCCGTTCGGACAGAAAGCGCGACGCGGATCAGTAATCGCGCAGTCGCCTTGCGCGGAAGTCAGGCCCCTTGCCAGAATCTGACCAATAGGGTTCGCCGCCGGAAGTTCCACCGATTGATCCGCACCCCCACTCTTCGCATGACCACCTGCGCATACGCATGCAATGCGCCTGTGCCCCAGCGGAGAGCAGCCGATCGGCGATATTGGTCGGACCCGACTGGATCCAGGAATGCCCGAACTGCCCAATCTCGACACACAGAAGGGCACACAATGACGAAAGTAAGTCTGCGCGGGAAATCCCGTGCATTCGCCGCGATGCTGGCGATTGCCGTCTCCGCCGCGGTGCTCACCGTGGCCAGTCCGACTCAGGCAGCACCCCGCACCGCGAACGCCACCGAATCGAAGCCCTCGGCCGGCGGCGCGACGGCGGATCGCCTGTCCCCCCTGTCTCCGGGGACCGCACCCCGATCGTCGAACGCCTACGGCACGCTCGCCTCGACCTCGGTGACGGGAACCGTCGGGTCCATCAGCGTCACCTGCACCCTGACTCCGAGCACCCCGTTCGTCTACTACGGCGGCCCGTACGGCGGCGGCGAGGAGGGCCTGGCGTCAGTGCAGTGCACCTATCCCGTCTACGCGATCCAGGTCGAGGTCGCCCTGTTCCGCTACGGCACCCAGATCACCTACAACACCCGTACGGCTTACAGCACCACCCTCGCGACCGTCGACACCGAGTACCCCCGGACCTCGGGCGAATACAAGACGGGCGCGGACGCCTACATCACCTGGAGCTACGGCGGCTCCACCAGCTTCATCCCGCTGACCTTCAGCAACAGCGTCTACCTCTGACAGTGCCCTGACCCACACCGGCGGAACCACCGCCCGGCTACTGGGCAGCCCTGGCCGAGTGCCCTCCTCCCGGAGGTCCCCACCAGGGGTTGCCCGGTAGCCTGCGCGACCCCGGACGTCCGGGGTCAGGCCGGTCCGTCGGCCCGCGCGTCGTCCGCCGCCTCGCGCGGCACCTGCTCCGGTACGTCCACGGTACGGCGCGGGCCGGTGAACCACTTCCGGGCCGAGGCGTACCACCAGATACCCACCCCGAGCAGCACCCCGCCGACGGCGAGCGGCGCGTAGTTCACCGCCGACCAGCTGAACCCGGCATTGCCGGGCACCCCGGCCGGCACGATCGGCAGCACGAAGTAGACCGCGATGATCGCGATCTCGACCACCGCGATCCAGCCGAACACCTTGTACTTGCGCCCGAGCGTCCACGGCCCCGGCTGGAACCGGTCCCCCATCCGCAGCCGCAGCGCGATCGGGATGACGAAGGACAGGTAGAGCCCGATCACCGCCACCGACACCACCGCGTAGAAGGCGACCGGGACACCGTCGTTCTGGTAGAGCGCCGGCAGGGTGAGCACCAGGCCGGCGAACGTCGCCCCGATGATCGCGTTGACCGGGGTGCCGTTGCGGTCGACCTTCGACCATGCCCGCCAGCCCGGCACCGCGCGGTCCCGACTGAACGCGTACGCCATCCGGCTCATCGAGGTCACGCAGCTCATTCCGCAGAAGAACTGCCCGATGGTGGAGATGATGATGACCGTCTTGAAGAAGAACGGGGTCAACGCGGTCTCGAAGATCGCCCCGGAGAATCCCCCGGCGGCATTGATGGCGTCCACGTCGGTGGCGGCGAACAGGAACGCCAGCAGCAGGATCCAGCCGCCCACCGCCGAGTAGAAGATCGACCGCCACAGCCCCTGGGCGGCGGCCTGCGACGCGCCCCGGGTCTCCTCGGAGACGTGCGCGCAGGCGTCGAAGCCGGTGATCGTGTACTGGGTGAGCAGGAAGCCCAGCGGCAGCACGTAGAACCAGAAGGTCAACCCGCCGGTGTCGCCGTCGCCGAACCCGGAGTTGTTGAACCGTTCGGTGAAGACGAACTGGAAGCTCTGGTGCTCGTCGGGCACCAGCAGCAGGATGGCCACCACGACGGCGGCGCCGGCCACGTGCCACCAGACCGAGACGTTCTGGAGTACGTCGATGATCCGGTGCCCGAAGATGTTGATCAACCCGTGCAGGGCCAGGATGATCACGAAGAGCACGAACGCCTGGCTCAGCGTCCCCGCCCACCCGTCGAAGAGCGCCGACAGGGTGAGGTTGAGGAAGGTGGCGCAGCCGTAGTCCACCGACGCGGTGACCGCGACCAGGCCGATCAGGTTGAGCCAGCCGGTGAACCAGCCGTGCACCGGCCGGCCCATCTTCGCCGCCCACCAGTAGATCCCCCCGGCGGTCGGGTACGCCGAGACCAGCTCGGCCAGGCAGAAGCCGATGATCAGGATGAACAGCGAGATCAGCGGCCAGCCCCAGGAGATGGCGACCGGGCCGCCGTTGTTCCACGCCTGGCCGAAGGTGGTGAAACAGCCGGCCAGGATCGAGATGATCGAGAACGAGATGGCGAAGTTGGAGAAGCCGCTCCACTTGCGGTGCAGCTCCTGCTGGTAGCCGAGTTCGGCGAGTCGTCGGGCGTCGTCGTCCGGCGGTTGCCCGGCGGTCGACGGGGGCGTCGTGGCCACAGCACACCTCCCTGAGGGGGTACCCGGTACTCCCGGGTGATCCCGGTGCGAGTGCGCCCGAGTCTCGTCCCGCCGATCACCATGGTCAATACGTTGCGGGTACCGAACTCGTTAAGCAGAAATGGCGTTGCCCGGGAGACCCACCGGGCCGCATGCTGGTGCCTGTGACCAGGCCCGATCGCGACGGGCCGACGCCGGGCGCTCGGCAGGAGCCCGGCCCACGGCGGCGCGGGACGCCCACCTCTCTCTCACGTACGGCGTGCTGCCGTACCCGACGGGCGTCCCGCCCCGCCATCCCCGATCGACACCGGGCCGGCCGGCCTGGCGACCACGCGCACCGCACGACACACCCTCGCCGCAGGTCGAAGGCACCCGACGGACGTCATTTCCGTCGCTGTCGGGTAAGGGTCAACCGTCCAGTCACAAGCTCCCACCGGAGCTGCGGAGATTGCTGCCGTCCGTCGGGTTCCGGTGGTCGTCCAGACGGCGGCGGGCCTCCGCCGACGCCGCCAGGTTTCGGACCTGGTGGTCCCCGTCGATCGCCGTCCGCCGGCTGCGGCGCCACAGTGCCAGGGCCACGAGGGCCAGCAGTACGACGATGAGGATGACGAGCCAGCGCATGTTCGCCTCCGAAGGTGAAATCCCTGCCCTCCAGGTTGCGCGGCCAGGTCAAGGGCCAGGACCAGCAACGGGACGGCGGTCCTCTCCGGCCCCAGCCGGACGGGACGGTACCGGTACCTGCGGAGATGAAGAGGCCCCGTGCTGCTGGTTGCCGCCAGCGACGCGGAGGCCCTCTTCGTCCGGGCGGAGGTAGGTCAGCCTCGGGCCCTGGCCCAGGACAGGAAGCGCTCGGTCATCTTCGTCGGCGGGTGGCCCGGGTGGAGCTGGGCGAGCTGGTTCGTCGCCTCGTGCATCAGGGTGCCGAGGTAGATCAGCAGGGACATCCGGTTCTCCCGGTACTCGGTGAGGAGCGCGAGCTTGGCCGGCTGGCAGGGCCACTCCCTGCCACAGTTCCGGCAGCGCCAGAGCGGGCGCATGGCGACGTGCGGGACGGGCGGGCGGACCACCACCATCACCGCACCGTCAGGGCGGCAGCCCAGAGCAGAGGGACGCCGCCGGCCACCCGGTAGGGCGGTGTCCGCCGGATCCTCGACCACGTGACCGGGCTCATCATGTCGACCTCCTCGCGTGACTGGGAAGGGGGCCGCTCCCTCCGGGGGAGAAGGGGAGCGGCCCCCTGCGAAGCTCGCCCCACACCCCCTTGTGTGGAGCGAGCCGCTACGTACGCGGTCGCCGGGCTCTCGCCTCCACCGACCGCGCCGCTCTTCACCTACCCTGCTGTGGGTTGCGGAACGATCACACAGCGTTGCACTATCTTCTGTAGACGTACAGGACGTTTCAGGAAGGCAGCGGATGAACCACGCGGTAGTCGAAGCGATGGCGACAACGGGTCAGACAGCAGACAGCCTTGCAGCTCAGATCGGCGTCGACCCGAAGACAGCGGCCAAGTGGGCGAACCCTGGACGCATCCCGCAGACGCGCCACCGCGCTCAGGTCGCATCGATCCTCGGGCGCGAGGTGGAACACCTTTGGCCGGACGTACTCAAGCGGCGGGAACCAGCGTGGTTCCGTCGGTGGGTCGACGTCGAGCGAGAAGCCGTCGCGTTGCGGGCGTTCCAACTCGCCTGGGTACCCGGCCTGCTTCAGACCGAGGCGTACGCGCGAGCCACGCTCGCATGGGAAGCCCTGACACCCTCCGAGGTTGACGAGCTGGTATCCGCTCGCATCGCCCGGCAAGCGATCCTGACCCGTGAACGCGCACCCCTGCTTATCGCGGTTGTGGACGAGTCCGCGCTACGCCGCACCGCTGCCAATGACCGCGCCATGATGGCGGAACAGCTCAACCACCTTGCCAAGTGCGCAGCGATGCCATCGATTCAGCTCTACGTGGTGCCCTCCTCCGCCGGGATCTACCCCGGCCTCGGCGGACCCTTCATCATCGCTGAGATGCCGGACGGCGGACGACTCGCACACGTCGATAGCCAGGCCCCGGCGCAGATCCTTCAGCAGACAGAGGACATTGCTACCCTTGACCGACGATGGGAATGTGTTCGCGGTGAGGCCCTGTCACGAGCGCAGTCCCTGGAACTCATCAGAGAAGCGGCAACGTCATGGACATGACCGGCGCGCAGTGGCGCAAGAGCACCAAGAGCGGCAACAACGGCGGTGACTGCGTGGAGGTCGCCGACAACCTGCCCGGCGTCGTCCTCGTCCGCGACACCAAGGACCGTGACGGCGGCACCCTCACCTTCGCGCCGGGCACCTGGCAGTCGTTCGTCGACCTGGCCAAGCAGATCGGCCCGGTTGCCTGACCTCCTCACACCACGACTGGGCCCTCAGCGCGCTGCTGAAGGGCCCCGCCGCCGCCCTGCTCGTCGCCGCTCCGGCCCACACGGCCACCCCACAGACCTCCGCCACCGTCACCGCCACCACCAGTGCAGAGGCCCCTGCCGCCAGCCTGCGCCTCACCGTTGACGCGACGGGCACCTGGCACGTCGAGTCCGCCCCGGCACCAGGCCACGTCAGCGCCTGCTACCCGGTGTCCCCGCCTAGTCGCCGGTGACGGCTCACGCTCGACGGTGCCATGTTGGCCGCTGAACGGGGGTGGCGGGTTGTGGCCGAGCCGGTACGGGCGCGGCGGTTGACGCAGGACGAGGGTCGCAAGCTGCAACAACTCGTCCGCCGAGGAAGACACGAGTCGGTGCGGGTGCGTCGGGCGTTGATCATCATGGCGTCGGCGTCCGGGACGCCGGTGCCGGCGATCGCTCGCCTGGTCGCCGCGCACGAGGACACCGGCTCGTGATCTGCAGGAGTATCTGCGCTGGCGGGACGATGCCATGTTTGACGTTATACATCGCTCGACTTACTATGCCCGTCATGCAAGAAGCCACCTTCCTCATCCTCACCGCGCTCGCAGCGCAGCCGCGGCACGGATACGGGATCATCCAGTCGGTCGAGGCTCTCTCCGAAGGCGAAGTGAAGCTGCGGCCAGGCACGCTCTACGGCGCACTCGACCGTCTCGCCAGCCAGGGACTGATCGCCGTCGAACGCGAAGAGATCGTCGACGGGCGGCTGCGCCGCTACTACCAGCTCAGTCACTCTGGAGTGGACGCCCTCGCCGAGCAGGCCGAAAGGCTGCGCAAGCGGGGCGCCGCGGCAGAGGCGCAACTGCGACGCCGGCCGCAGTTCTCGGGTGGTGCCGCGTGACGGTGCCACATCGTGTGCTCCTGGCCGCGTTCCCGGCCCGCATCCGCCGTCGCCACGGGGCCGAACTGATCACCACCCTGGCCGAGATGACCGACGGCCGCCCGTCCCACACCGATCGCCTGCGGTTGATCGCCGACGGCGTACGTGAGCGGTTCCGGCTGCCGGCCCGACGGCCACTGGATGTACTCACCATGGCGGCAGCCGTACTGGTCGGCGGGGCGATCGGCCTCGCCGCCGGCTCGCTGGCCGGCGAGCAGACGTACCCGTCGATGCCGGCGACAGCCCCGCTGGCCGCACAGATCCTGGGTCCGCAGGCCCAGCCCGACCGGCTCCATCGCGACCGCTTCTACCTAGAGATCACCCAGAACCTCGGCGCAGCCACCACTTCCAGCACGCTTGAACAGCAGGTGCACGCCGTCCACGACCGGCTGGCCGCGACAGGCTGGGACGTCACCGCCGTCGAGCGCTACCGCAGCCTCGACCAATGGAGCTTCTCGGCGCGGTCCCATGGTCTGCGAGTCTCGGTCACCGGGTACGCCGACCCCAACCGTCCCATCGAGGTCCTGGGCTATCCGGTACGCCCGGCCACCTACCTGCCCCTGGTCTTCGGTGGCCTTTTGGTCGGGCTGCTCGCCGGCTGGCTGGTGGGTGCCGCGATGGCACACCGGCTGACGGCTTCCCGCCATCGCGTGCCGGCCGTGGTCGTTGGTGCCGTCGGCGTGGCGATCCTCGCCGCGCCGACCGGGAGGCTCTATCAAGGGCTGCTCCTCTTTCTACGCAAGGACAACGGCTTCCTGCGTAGGGACATCGGCGCAGGCGTCGACGCACCAGTGCACGACGCGCTCGCCTGGATGCCCTGGCCGTTGCGCGATCCGGCCACGTTCCCGGACACCGTCGTCCCCGGCCTGCGAACGCTCCTGATCGGACTGGCGATCACTGCTCTCGCCGCCGCGATAGCCCACCGCCCTCGCGGGGGCGACCTCCCTGTCCATCCTGAGCTACCGCCTGGCGGGTCGGTCGGGCATGGTGGAGATGTCCGCCACCACGCGGTGAACCTCCCGCACGCCTGACCGGTGGCAAGCCTGGCAGGCATGCAGAGCGACATAGTCCGGGCCCAGGAATCGCCCAGCTGGAGCCAACTCAACCCGTCACACCACTCGCTTCTCCGCGGGTCGTGTCCGCCTCCGGTGGCCTGGGCTGCGACAACACCAACCGCCGCAAGTACCGCAACGTCGCCGACGGGTACGCCCGCAACATCTACATCGGCCCCTACACCCAGTCCCGCGCTGCTCAATGTGACCACCCGGGCACCAGCAGGTGGCTAGGGTGGCCCCCATGACGGTCACCGGCCCCCCTGCTGGTCCCGCCGGCCATCCTCGGCCGGACCGCCGGACTCGCCCTGCTGCACTGGGGCGTGACCGATGGACCACACCGCCTGTCGCTCGTGGTGGAAGTCGTCGACGAAGAGCACACCGGCGGACCGACCTGCATCGACGTGCTGCGGACCGCCCGCTTCAGGTGAGCAGGAGGCCGGCCACCCAGATGGCGGCGATGACCAGGCCGGCCAGGAACTCCACCATCATCGACAGGCCGGCCGCCTTCAACGCCTGCACGGTCGCCGGCCAGGCGAGCTGGTTGCTGCCCAGCCGCAGCCGTTCGGCCCCCCACACCCCGCCGACGAAGCCGATCACCAGGCCGATCACCGGGATGACGAAGAACCCGACCAGCCCGAGCAGACCCCCGACGAGCAGCGACGACGTGGGCACGCCGGTGCGCTTGAGGTTGCGCCCCGGCCAGGCGTACTTGATCACCGTACCGCCGGCGGCGACCACGGTGGCCACGCCGAGCACCGCCCAGCGGCCCGGCCCGGCACCGCCGAAGACCGCCCAGACCAGCACCCCGCCCCAGCACAGCGGCAGCGCCGGCAGGCCGGGCACCACCACCCCGGCCAGCCCCGCGACGATCGCGATCGCCGCGACCACCGAGACCGCCGCCCCGCCGTCGGTCAGGCTCACCCCGCCACCTCTCCCCCGCCGGGTCGGACCCCGGTCACACCGTCACCATGCCAGCCCGCTGGCACCCGCACCGACCGACCAGCACACCCGACCGACGTGGCCCGGCCAGGTCACCCCAGCGGCTCGCCGCGCAGCCGGGCGGTGATCTGGTCCGCCGGGGCGGGCGCGCCGAACCAGCGGCCCTGCCCGGTGTCGCAGCGCAGCGCCCGCAACCGTTCGGCCTGCTCCTCGGTCTCCACCGCCTCGGCGGTCACCCACAGCTCCAATGCGTGCGCCAACCGGACCAGGGCGTCCACGATCCGTTCGTCGCGGTGGTCGGGCGGGGAGTCGCCACCGTCACCACGGATGCCCTCCACGAACGGGCCGGCCAGCTTCAGACAGTGGATCGGCAGCCGCCGCAGGTACACCAGGTTGGAGTACCCGGTGCCGAAGTCGTCGATGGCCAGCCGTACGCCGAGCTCGGCCAACCGGTACAACGACCGCAACGGCTCCCCGGCGGTGCCCATCACGGCGCTCTCGGTCAGCTCCAGCTGCAACAGCTCCGCCGGCAGGCCCGTCCGGCTCAGCGCGCTGGCCACGGTGTCCACGATGTCCGGGTCGTCGGCCTGCCGGGCGGCCAGGTTGACGCTGACCACCAGCTTCGCCTCCGGGAACTCGCGGTGCCAGGCGCGGGCGTCGCGGCACGCCTGCCGGAGCACCCATTCGCCCAGCCGGACGATCAACCCGGTCTCCTCGGCCAGCCCGATGAACCGGTCCGGGCCGACCAGGCCCAGCTCCGGGTGACGCCAGCGGACCAGGGCCTCCACCGCGAGCATCGAGCCGTCCAGCAGGGAGACGATCGGTTGGTAGTGGACCACGAACTCGTCCCGGTCCAGGGCCGCCGGCAGACCGGCGGCGAGCGCGGACCGGGCGATGTCGGCGGCGCTGCGCTCCGGGTCGTACACCGCCCACCGGCCCCGGCCCTCCGCCTTCGCCCAGTACAGCGTGGTGTCGGCGGCCTTCATCAGCTCGGAGACGCTGGTCTCGCTGGCCGGGCACTCGACCACCCCGACGCTGGCGGAGACGGCGAGCTGGTGGTCGCCGACGAGCACCGGCGCGGCCACCGCGGCGAGGGCCAGTTCGGCGACGCCGACCGCGTCGTCGATCCCCTCGCCGCCGTTGACCAGGATGACGAACTCGTCACCGCCCATCCGGGCCACCAGGTGCCCCTGACCGTTGACACAGTCGGAGAGCCGTCGGGCGATGGTGACCAGCAGCCGGTCGCCGAGGTCGTGGCCGAGGCTGTCGTTGACCGCCTTGAAGCCGTCCAGGTCGAGGAAGCAGATGCCGATCCGCTGCTCCGGCTCGGCGTCGGCGAAGAGCTGACCGAGGGTCTCGAAGAACAGCGTCCGGTTGGGCAGGCCGGTGAGCGGGTCGTGCAACGCCTGGAAGCGCAGCCGCTGCTGGAGTTCGTACCGCTGGGTGATGTCCTCGATCATCGCGACCGTGAACCGGGGCCGGCCGTCGTCGTGCCGGATCAGCGAGACGGCCAGGTCGGTCCAGACGACGCTGCCGTCCTTGCGGTAGTAGCGCTTCTCCACCCGGACGCTGTCGTGCTTGCCCTCGATCAGCTCCTGGTACAGCTCCCACATGCCGGCCACGTCCTCGGCGTGGAAGAGCGACGCGACGTTGGTCTGCCGCAGCTCCTCGGGGGTGTACCCGAGCATGTCGGCGAAGGACTGGTTGACGTCGATGATCTGACCGTCGATACCCGCGATGCCGATGCCGATCGCCGCGCCGGTGAAGACCGCCCGGAACCGCGCCTCGCTGTCCCGCAGCGCCCGCTCCACCGCGTCCCGGGCCTGCCAGGCGGACCTGGCGATCCGCTCCTGCTGGCTGAAGGTACGGTCCCGCAGGGCGCGGCCGAACCCGGCAGCCAGCCCGCCCTGCAACCCGGCCACCCGGGCGGCCAGGTCGGGCGGCTGGCCGACCGGGGGCAGGACCCGCTGCGGCAACTGCTCGCCGAGCGCCCGTACCGACCAGTCCAGGATTCTCGGTTCGGTCAGATGGGCCTCCACCAGTGCCCGACCGACCTCCTCCGCCGGGGCGGTGGAGAAGTCGTCGGCGAGCAGGGCCTGCGCCAGCCGTACGGTGTGCACGAGCAGCAGCCGTTCGGTCTCGTCCGCGCTCATCGGCACGAACCCGAGCCGGCGGACCGCTCGGGCCCAGTCGGCGGCGTAGCCCTGGGCCCCCGGGCGGCCCGCGTCGGTGCCGCCGGAAGCCGGAACGGCCGACATGTCGGGCTCAGCCGGCGGGACGGTCGTACCGGGCGACGCCGCCGAACGCCCCGAACCGCTCGGGATGCTCGTCCACGTCGGACGGGGAGTCGGGCCGCCACAACGGCATGTGCACCACACCGGGCTCCAGCACCGTCCAGTCGCCGAAGTAGCCGGTGACCTCGGCGCGGGACCGGAGGGTGATCTCGGTGTCGGTACGCGCCGAGAGGCGCTGCGCGTCCAGCATCTCCTGTGGCTGGTCCTCGAAGGTCGAGTGGGAGAGCACCAGGAAGCTGCCGGGCACGGCGGCGGCCCGCAGGGTGGCCAGGATGTCGGCCGGCCGGTCGGCGTCGGGGACGAAGTGCACGACGCCGGCGAGCAGGATGCCGACCGGGCGGTCGAAGTCGATCAGACCGCTGGACCGGGCCTCGTCCAGGATCAGCTTCGGCTCGCGCAGGTCGGCGTGGACGGCGACGGCCCCGTCGTTGCCGGCGAGCAGTTCCCGGCTGTGCGCCACGGCGACCGGGTCGATGTCGACGTACACGATCCGGGCCCGCGGGTTGGCGGCCTGGGCGACCTCGTGGACGTTGCCGACGGTGGGGATGCCCGAGCCGATGTCGAGGAACTGGTCGACACCGGCGTCGAGCAGCACCCGGACCGCGCGACGCAGGAACTCCCGGCCGGATCGCATGGTGGCGGCGAGGTTCGGGGTCATGCTGGCGATCTGCTCGGCGAGCCGCCGGTCGATCTCGAAGTTGTGCGCGCCGCCGAGGAAGTAGTCGTAGACCCGGGCGGCGCTGGGCCGACTCAGGTCGATCTCGGCGGGAAGTCCGTCCGGCGTCTGCATCCTGCCTGGCCCCCAGTTCGTCGCCGCGGTGCGGGAGGGCACCGGTGTCGGCGGGCGTGCGCGGGCACGCGGAGCCGCACCGGCCGACCCGCGGATCGTGTGGTGCTGACCACTCTAGGCCCGCCCGTCCAGGTACGGGGAGATCAGCCGACCCCGATCTGCGGCCGTACCGACGGTCGGGCGACCCCGGCCGACCTGCGGTCCACGCAGGGCCACCACCCGGACACCAGGTGCCACCGCCGACAGGCGCGCGGCGGCCGGGGGCCGGGGCGGGGGTCGGGATAGGCGGTCGGTAGTCGAGGGTCGGGGCTCGCGGTCGAGGGGCGGTTCAGTCGGCCGATTCCAGCATCAGCGAGATGCCCTGCCCCACACCGACGCACATGGTGGCCAGGGCCCGCCGGCCGCCCCGGCGGCGCAACTCCAGGGCCGCAGTCAACGCCAGCCGGGCCCCGCTGGCCCCCAGCGGGTGCCCCAGGGCGATCGCCCCGCCGTTGGGGTTGACGTGCTCGGCGTCCTCCGGCAGGCCCAGCTCGCGGAGCACCGCGACACCCTGCGCGGCGAACGCCTCGTTCAGCTCGATCACGTCGACGTCGGCCAGGCCGACGCCGAGCCGGTCCAGCAGCCGGCGGGTGGCCGGCACCGGCCCGATCCCCATGATCCGGGGTGGTACGCCGGCCGCCGCCGCGCCGCTGATCCGGGCGAGCGGGGTGAGGCCGTACCGGGCGACCGCCGCTGCGGAGGCGACCAGCAGGGCGACCGCGCCGTCGTTGACGCCGGAGGAGTTGCCGGCGGTGACCGTGCCGCCGGCCCGGAACGGGGTGGGCAGCGCGGCCAGCTTCTCCAGCGAGGTCTCCCGGGGATGCTCGTCGGCCTCGACCAGCTTCGTCTCCCGGCGGCCGGCCGGCACGGTCACCGGCACGATCTCCTCGGCGAACCGGCCGTCGGCCTGCGCCTTGGCGGCCCGCTGCTGGGAGCGCAGGGCGAACTCGTCCTGCGCCCTCCGGTCCACGCCGAACTCGGCGGCCACGTTCTCGGCGGTCTCCGGCATCGAGTCGATGCCCCAGCCCGCCTCCATCAGAGGGTTGACCAGCCGCCAGCCGAGGGTGGTGTCGTACACCTCGGCGGCGCGGGAGTACGGGGTGGCGGCCTTCGGCATGACGAAGGGGGCCCGGCTCATGCTCTCCACCCCACCGGCGAGCACCAGGTCGGCCTCCCCGGCCACCACGGCACGGGCGGCGGTGGCCAGCGCGTCCAGGCCGGAGCCGCAGAGCCGGTTGACGGTGCTGCCGGGGACCTCCTGCGGCAGGCCGGCCAGCAGCGCCGCCATCCGGGCCACGTTGCGGTTGTCCTCACCGGCCTGGTTGGCGCAGCCGAGCACCACGTCGTCGACCCGGGCCCAGTCCACCGTCGGGTGCCGGGCGACGAGTTCACGCAGCACATGGGCGGCCAGGTCGTCCGGGCGGACCCCGGCGAGGGCGCCGGCGTACCGGCCGATCGGGGTACGGACTCCGGCCACGAGGTATGCCACGGTCATCGACGCACGTCCTTCGGGGGGTGGAAGGGGCTGGCGGTGCCGGCGTCATCCGGGTCACGGGGGACGCCGGCGTCAGGATATCCGCGCCCGTGCCGGATAGGTTGACGGTATGGTCCGGGCCCAGTTCAGCGCAGAGACCTCCGGCGGCGGGGAGTTCGTCCGCCAGCCCAACCGGTTCACCGGCCGGGTCACCCCGCACTCCACCTCCCCCGAGGGCGGCGGCCCGGACGATCAGGGTCGCTGGCCGCTGGAGGCCGGGCGCTACCGGTTGATCTGGTGCCGGGCCTGCCCGTGGGCACACCGGGCCCGGATCGTGCGCGGTCTGCTCGGCCTGGACGAGGTGATCTCGCTGGGCACGGTCGACCCGATCCGCGACGAGCGGGGCTGGCGGTTCACCCTCGACCCGGACGGTTTCGACCCGGCCTTGGGCATCGGCTTCCTCTCCGAGGCGTACCTGGCCACCGATCCGGACTACACCGGCCGGGTGACCGTGCCGGCGCTGGTGGACACCGTCACCGGTCGGGTGGTCACCAACGACTATCCGCAGCTCACCCTCGACCTGTCGACCGAGTGGCGACGCTTGCACGCCCCGGACGCGCCCGACCTCTACCCGGTGCGGCTGCGGCCGGAACTGGACGCGCTGATGGCCGAGATCCACGCCGACGTCAACAACGGCGTGTACCGGTGCGGCTTCGCCACCTCCCAGCAGGCGTACGACGAGGCTTACACGGCGCTGTTCGACCGGCTGGACGCGTTGTCGCGACGGCTGTCCGGGCAGCGCTACCTGATGGGTGACACGATCACCGAGGCGGACGTGCGGCTGTTCACCACGCTGGTCCGCTTCGACGTGGCGTACCACGGGCACTTCAAGTGCAACCGGCAGAAGCTGACCGAGATGCCGGTGCTGTGGGCGTACGCCCGGGACCTGTTCCAGACCCCGGGCTTCGGCGGGACGGTGGACTTCGACCACATCAAGCGGCACTACTACGCCACCCACCGCGAGATCAACCCGACCGGTCTGGTGCCGCTGGGCCCCGACCTCTCCGGTTGGACCGCGCCGCACGGCCGTGGCTGACCAGGTCGTCGGCCCGCTCCGCGCCGCCGCCGCGTCGGCCGCCGCCGGCTGCGTGCTGGCCGGCGCCGTCGCGGTGACGGTCGCCGTGGTCGCCGGTCCGGGTCCGGGTCCGACCGGGTACGTCAGTGAGGCCGGCATCGTCGACAGCGCGTACGCGCCGACGTACCGGATAGGGGTCTTCGCCCTGGCGGCGGCGCTGCTGTTGCTGGCCGCGGCGCTGCCGGCGGCGCTGCGCGTCGCGGCCTGGCTGCTGGCGGCCGGCGCGGTCTGCACGGTGCTCTCGGGCGCGGTGACGTGCAGCGCCGGCTGCCCGCTGCCGCCGTTCGAGGCGACGACGGTGGCGGACCTGGTGCACGGCGGGGCGAGCATCGCGGCGGTCGGGGTGACCGTGCTCGCGATGCTGGCGATCGGGTTCACCGCGCCCGCGACGCCGGCCCTGCGGTGGGTGGCCCGGATGGGTGCGGCGGTGGCGTTGCCGCTGGCCGTGGTGATCGCCCTGGGTCTGCTGACGGTGGGGCGGGGTGGCCTGGTGGGCGGGCTGGAACGGCTGGTGTTGCTGGCCTGCACCGGCTGGGGCCTGGCCACCGCGACGCTGCTGGCGGCCCGGCGGCCCACCCACCCCACCTGCACCGCCGCCACCACCGGTGGCGGTGGCCGTGGCGGTGGCCGTGGCGGTGGCGGTGGCGGTTCTGCCGGAAGTGACGAACGGGTCGCCCGGTCGTGAACGGCTGATGTAAGGAGCCTCACGCCTACCGCTCCTTCCATCTGCCGATCCGGCGGGAGTAGCGTCGGCAGGCGATGACCAATGTCTGGCACCTCACCGTGCGCCTGTACGTCGATCTCCGACGTCAGGCCAGTGGAGTCTGTCCGGCGCAGCCGCGCTCCTGACGCTGCCCGTTGACGACCCCTACCGACCTTGGACACATCCTGATGGCTTCCACCCTGCGCAAGTTCCCCTTCTCCGCACAGATCCTGCTCGGCCTCGTACTCGGGGTGATGCTGGGCTTCCTCGCCCGCGCCAACGACCTGAGTTGGCTGGCCAGCACCCTCGACACCGTCGGCGGTCTCTTCGTTCAGCTGCTCAAGCTGGCCGTCCCGCCGCTGGTCTTCACCGCGATCGTGGTCAGCGTGGTCAGCCTGCGCGGGGTGGCCAACGCCGCCCGGCTGGCGCTGAAGACGCTGCTCTGGTTCGGCGTCACCGCGTTGATCGCGGTCAGCATCGGCATCGGCATCGGCCTGCTCACCGACCCTGGCCGGGGGGTGACCCTGGATGTCGGCAGCGCCGCTCCGCCCAAGACCACCGGCTCGTGGACGGACTTCCTCACCGGCATCGTGCCGACCAACCCGGTCGGCGCGTTCGTCGAGGGCAACGTGCTCCAGATCGTCTTCCTCGCCCTGGTGGTCGGCGCAGCCGCGCTGCTGGTCGGCGCAGCCGCCGAACCGTTCGTCGAGGTCAACCGCGCGGTGCTGAGCATCGTGCAGAAGGCGCTGTGGTGGGTGATCCGGCTCGCCCCGATCGGCACCCTCGGCCTGATCGGTCACGCGGTCGCCTCGTACGGCTGGGACCTGCTGGCCCCGCTGGCCAAGTTCACCACCGCCGTCTACGTCGGCTGCGCGATCGTCCTGTTCGTGGTCTATCCGCTGCTGCTGGTGACCGCCGGCCGGCTCAACCCGCTGCGCTTCTTCGCCGGCGCCTGGCCGGCGATCGAGCTGGCCTTCGTCTCCCGCTCCTCGGTGGGCACCATGCCGGTGACCCAGCGCTCCGTCGAGCGGCTCGGCGTCCCCCGCGAGTACGCCTCCTTCGCGGTGCCGTTCGGCGCCACCACCAAGATGGACGGCTGCGCCGCGATCTACCCGGCGCTCGCCGCGATCTTCGTGGCGCAGGTCTTCGGGGTGGACCTCGGCGTCGGTGACTACCTGCTGATCGCCTTCGTCTCGGTGGTCGGCTCGGCCGCCACCGCCGGCCTCACCGGCGCGATCGTGATGCTCACCCTGACCCTGAGCACGCTGGGCCTGCCGCTGGCCGGCGCCGGTCTGCTGCTGGCGATCGACCCGATCCTGGACATGATCCGCACCGCCACCAACGTGGCCGGGCAGGCCGTCGTACCGACCATCGTGGCCGCCCGCGAGGGCACCCTGGACCGGGACGCCTACGCCACCGCCGGCCGGCGCGACCTGACCGACGCCGACGAGGCCGACCGACCGGCCCGGAGGGACGAGCTGACGCCGGCACCCGCCTGACCCCTCCGGTCCCCCTTCGACACACCCCCTGCTCGCCGGTACCGGAGGATCACCGCATGAGTGCCTTGTTCACCCCGCTCGCCCTGCGCGGCGTCACCCTGCCCAACCGGATCGCCCTGGCACCGATGTGCCAGTACAGCGCCGGCCCGGACGGCCTGCCCACCGACTGGCACCGGGTGCACCTCGGCTCCCGGGCCGTCGGCGGCGCCGGCCTGGTCGTCACCGAGGCCACCGCGGTCGTCCCCGAGGGGCGGATCAGCCCCCAGGACACCGGCATCTGGTCCGACGCGCACGTCGACGCGTGGCGGCCGGTCACCGCGTTCGTCGCCGGCCAGGGGGCGGTGCCCGCCGTACAGCTCGCGCACGCCGGGTTCAAGGCCAGCACGTACCGGCCCTGGGCCGAGGCTCGCGGCGGGGTGCCGGACGCCGAGGGCGGTTGGACGCCGGTCGGGCCCGGCACCGAGCCGTTCCTGCCCGACTACCGACAGCCGACCGCGCTGAACGAGGCCGGGATCGCCGGGGTGGTGTCGGCCTTCGCCACCGCCGCCGGCCGGGCCGTGGATGCCGGCTTCGCCGCCGTGGAGATCCACGCCGCGCACGGCTACCTGCTGCACGAGTTCCTGTCCCCGCTGACCAACCACCGTACCGACGGCTACGGCGGCGACCGGGCCGCCCGGATGCGGCTCACCCTGGAGGTGGCCCGCGCGGTCCGCGCCGCCGTCGGCGAGCAGGTGCCGGTGCTCACCCGGATCTCCGCCACCGACTGGGTCGACGGCGGTTGGACGGTGGACGACAGCGTGGCCCTCGCCGCCGAACTGGCCGCGACCGGGGTGGACCTGGTGGACGCCTCGTCCGGCGGGGCGGCGACCAGTGCGGCCATTCCGGTCGGGCCGGGTTACCAGGTGCCGTTGGCGGCGCAGATCCGCCGCGAGGCGGGCGTACCGACGGGTGCGGTCGGCCTGATCGTCGAGCCGGAGCAGGCCGAGCAGATCGTCGCCGCCGGCGAGGCCGACCTGGTGCTGCTCGGTCGGGAGCTGCTCCGCGACCCGTACTGGCCGCGCCGCGCCGCCGCCAAGCTCGGCGCGACCCCCGACTGGCCCGCCCCGTACGCCCGCGCCTTCTGACCCACGCCGGGTTACCGCATTGGGGAGAGTTGTTGTCGCTGGAGCGACAACAACTCTCCCCGAACCCGCGCAACCGCCCCCGCCACGACCACCTCGCCCGGCTGGGTCAGCCGGCCAGGTGACCCCAGTCGTCCTCCAGGTCACGCCACGGGCCCTGGGCGGCGACCGTGCCGTCGACCAGCACCACCACATGGTCGGCGCGGACCAGCGCCGCCCGTTTGGAGGTGGAGCCGACCACGGTCACCCCGTGCTCGCGCAGCGCCGCCCAGAGCGCCAGCTCGGTGGTGACGTCCAGGGCGGACGACACGTCGTCGGCGACCAGCAGCTCGGTACGCGGCGCGAGCGCCCGCGCCAACGCCAGCCGCTGCAACTGCCCACCGGAGAGCCGGGTGCCCTTGTGGCCGATGAGCAGCCCCAACCCGCCCCCGGCAGCGGCCAGGTCGTGCTCCAGCTGGGCGGTGCTCACCGCCCCGGCGGCGTCCACGTCGTGCCCGAGGGCGATGTTGTCGGCGACCGTGCCGGAGAGCACCCGGGGCAGCTGACCGACGTAGCCGACCTGCTGGGGGCGGAGGAACAGCTCCGGCTCGGTCACCGGTTCGCCGTTCCAGCGCAGCTCGCCGACGTGGTGCACGATCCCGGCCAGCGCCCGCAGCAGCGACGACTTGCCGGCGCCGACCGGTCCGACCACCAGCACCAGTTGGCCCCGGTCCATGGTCAGGTCGACGTCCCGGACGGCGAGGGTGCCGTCGGAGTGCAGCGCCCCGAAGCCGGCCAGTTCCAGCCGACGCAGTGGCCGGCGGGGCGGCGGCTCCGGCGCGGGGGCGGTGCCGGCGGCGAGATCCACCCCGGGCACCTGCGCCGAGTACGCCCCGATCCCGGTCATCGACACCGTCCGACGGGTCCAGACCCGCGCCGACGGGTACTGCGAGACCAGTGAAGCAGTGGTCCAGGCGAACCAGCGGGCCGCCCCGAGGGTGGAGACGGCGACCAGGGTGGCACCGGCGGAGAGCCCACCGGCCAGGAAGAGCGCCCACGCGCCGATCGGCAGCAGTCCGCTGGCCACCGACGGGGTGGACCGGGCCCACACCTGCGCGGCGATCTCCCGCCGCTGCCGGTCACTGCGGACCAGGTCCAGTGCGGAGAGGTGGGCCAGCACGGGCCGGGTAGCGCCGGCCAGCTTGACCGTCCGGGCCGCCGACAGCGAGGAGACCAGCGCGGTGGCGAAGGCCGCCCGCGCGGCGACGGTGTCCCGGGCGGAGCGTTCCAGCCGGGGGCCGAACAGGGTGGCGGCGAGCCCGGAGACGACCATCGTGCCGAGGAAGAACAACGCCGGTACGAGGCTGCCCGTCACCAGGGTCATGACCACCATGGTCACCAGGGCGATGAACTGGTCCATCAGGTTGTCGGCGAGCTGCACGACCCGTTCGGTGTCGCCGCTCTGGGCCACCACCTCGGCCGGGGTGTGCGTACTGGTCCGGCGCGGGCCGGTCTGCCCGTGCACCAGCCGCAGGCTCATCCGCAGCATCTGCCGTACCCACCACTGCGGGAACCACGCGTTGGTCCAGTAGGGCAGCGGCAGGACGATCACCAGCGCACCCGCGATGCCGATCGCCGGCAGCCACGGGCTGCCGCCGTCGACGACGTCCGCCCAGAGCCAGGGCAGCACCGTGCCGTCCAGGCCGAACACCATCATCACCATGAACATCGCGATCGACAGCAGACCGTAGCGCGGGTCGTTGGTGCCCAGCCGCAGGATCTCCCGCATGGTCCGCGCGGGGGCGGCCGGTGGCAGCGGCGGCGGCTCCCCCTTCGGTACGGCCACCGCCGCCCGCCGGGACGCCCCGGCTCCATCGGCAGCTCCATCGGCAGCTCCGTCCCGGACCGGACCGTCGACCTCCGGCCCGGAGCCGGCCGGCTCGCCCCGGGACGATCCGTCGGCCCCCGGCCACGCGCCGGCCGGCCCGTCGGCCTCCGCCCAGGTGCCGACCGATCCACCTCGGGCCGGCCCGTCGGCCCCCGGCCAGGCACCACCCGGCCCACCTCGGGCCGGCCCGTCGGCCTCCGGCCAGGTGCCGGCCGGGTCGTCGACTGCCGGCCACCTCTCGCCCGGCCCGTCGAGCAGGCCCACCCCGCCCCCGGCCGGGGCCATGCCGATCGAGGTGTACGCAGCGGCATGGCTGGTGGCGAGCAGCTCGGCGAAGCGGGCCGAGGAGCGCAGCGGCCCGGCTTCCAGGACCGCCCCGTCGGCCATCACCACCACCTCGTCACAGCGCCGCACGGAGGAGAGCCGGTGCGCGATGATGATGCCGATCCGGTCGGTGAGCAGCCGTTCGGTGGCTTCGCGTACCCGGATCTCGGTGACCGGGTCGAGCCGCGCGGTGGCCTCGTCGAGGACCACCACGTGCGGGTCGCGGACCAGGATCCGGGCGAACGCCACCAGCTGTTCCTGGCCGGCGGAGAGCACGTACCCGCCCTCGCCGAGCCGGGTCCGGATGCCGTCCGGCAGCTCCGCGACCCAGCCGGTGAGGCCCAGCTCGGCCAGCGCCCGGGGGGCGTCGTCGAGCAGGTCCGGGTCGAACAGGGCGACGTTCTCGGCCAGGGTGCCGGCCAGGATCTCGGTACGCTGCGGCACCACGGCGATCCACCGGCGCAGTTCCTCGACGTCCAGGTCACACAGGTCGGTGTCACCGAGCAGGACGGTCCCGCGCGGCACCTCGACCGCCCGGGTGAGCACCTTGGCCAGGGTGGACTTGCCCGACCCGGTGCGCCCCACCAGCGCGTACGACCGGCCCCGGACGAAGGTGAGCCGGAGGTCGCGCAACGCGGGCCCCCGCTCCCCCTCCCCGGTGGTCGGGTAGCGGAAGGTGAGCCCCCGCAGGGTCAGGTCGCCGTCGGTGGGGACGACCCCGCCGGACGGTTCCTGCCGGGCGTCGGAGAGCAGCAGCACCCGGGCCCAGGCTCCGAGCGCGTACTGGAGGTGCGGCACCCAGCGGGCGAGGTGTTCGACGGTGGCGCCGAAGCTCAGCGCGAGCAGCCAGATCGCGGTCAACCGGGCCCCGTCGACCCGACCGGTGACCAGCGCCCAGGCCCCGGCGAGCACCACCCCGGCGATCCCGACCCGGACGGTGCCGGCGGCGACGGCGGTGACCCGTGCCGACATCAGGAAGACCCGGCGACAGCGGGTGAGCACCTCGGCGGCCCGCCGGGCGTAGAGACGCAGCACGTACGGCTGGGCGAGGCTGGTGCGTACGTCGTCCTGGCCGTGCACCGCCTCCTCCATCACGGCGGCCAGGTCGGACCAGGCTTCCTCCTCGGCCATTCGGGCCGGCGCGATGGCGGCGGTGGGGCGGTGCAGCAGCACCCCGAGCAGCGCGGTGAGCAGCAGCATGGCGACGCCGGCCGGCCACCAGACGAACAGCGCGCTGACCGTGGCGAGCAGGCAGAGCACCAACCCCTGGAGCAGCCGTACGCCGGTGTTGCGCAGCTCGGCGGCGACCTGGTAGACGTCGTTGTCGATCCGGTCGAGCAGCTCGCCGACGGGGGTGCCCTCCAGAGTGGGCAGGTCCTGCCCGAGGGCGACCCGGCAGAGCCGGCGGCGCACGTCGGCGGACCAGTCGGCGGTGAGGCCGGCCATCAGCAGCGCGATCACCAGCTCGGTGAAGACGGCGACGACCAGCGCGACGACCAGCGCGACGAACCAGCCGGTGGAGCGGTGCACCAGCACCGGACCGGCCACCGCCGAGGCGGCGGCCTGACCGGCGGCGCCGAGCACGACGAGGACGATCACGGCCGACACGCGGCGCGGCGCAGAGGCCCAGAGATCACGGAGCAGACGCATGGAGATTCCCTCCGGACTCGGGTGGCGGTCCCCCCAGCCTTACCTCTCCCCCGCCCCCACTCAACACATTTACCCCACCCCACCCCCACCCCCACCCCACCCCACCCGCTCTAAACGGTGATCAAGAGGTTTCTGTCACGGGAACACCTCATCGGTGACAGAAACCTCTTGATCACCGCCGACAGGCAGGGGGGTGGGAGGGGGGTGGGGTGGGGGTGGGGGTGTTAGAAGAGGATGGTGGCTAGGGTGCCTATGGGGTGGAAGCCGCAGCGTTCGTAGACCCGGCGGGCGGGCAGGTTGAAGTCGTTGACGTAGAGGCTGACCGTGGGGGCGACCCGGAGCAACGCGTCGCGTACCACGGCGGCCATCGCGGCAGTGGCGATGCCGCGTCCGCGCCACTGCGGCGCCACCCAGACGCCCTGGATCTGGGCGGTCCGGCGGGTCACCACTGCCAGCTCGGCCTTGAAGACGACCTCCCCGTCGACCAGGCGGGCGTACGCCCGGCCGGCCCGGACCAGGTCCTCGACCCGCCGGCGGTAGGCCCGGCCGTCGTCGTCGGCCAGCGGTGAGACGCCGACCTCCTCGGCGTACATGGCGACCGCCGCCGGGAAGAGCCGGTGCACCTCGCTGAGCCGGACCCGACGTACCTCGGGGTCGACCGGTACCCGGGGCAGGGCGTCGGTGGCCAGTAGCGGTTGGTTGGGGCGTACGTCGCGGGCCGGGCCCCAGTGGTCGGCGAGCCGGTCCCAGAGGCCGAGCACCGCGTCGGCCCGCCCGACGATGGAGGAGCAGAGCCGCTCCTCGGCGCAGAGCTGCTCGGCGAAGGCGGCGACGGCCGAGTCGGTGGCGAGCACCGGGGTGAGGTTGCCGCCGAGCCAGCAGATCGATTCCAGGTTGCGGCGGGTGCCGTAGCCGAGGATCCGCCCCTCGGCACGCCACCAGGCCAGCCCACGGGCCGCGACCCGCTCGGCGACCTGCGCGCCCGCGATCGGGTCGAGGTCGAGCAACCGCTCGACCGCGCGGCGCTCCGACTCTCCCAGTTGGCGTACCGGCACCGTCAGCACGGTTACCAGCCTGCCAGATGCGGGCGGTGCTTCGCCGGGCGACCGGCGCAGCCGCCCGAGGAGTTGTCGGCGACACGTTGGCGATATATCGTTGATGCATCACCGACAGTCCAAGGGAGGACGACACGATGGGATTCCACCAACAGATCCACGCGCTGCACGAGGCCCGGCGACGCGGCTTCGGCTTCCCGCCCGTACCACCCGGCCCGCACGGGCACGGGGGTTGGGGCGGCGGCCGGGGCGGTCGCGGGCGGGGCCGGGGTCGACCGCGACCGAACGTCCGGCACGCCGTGCTGGCCCTGCTCACCGAGCGGCCGATGCACGGCTACGAGATGATCCAGGAGATCGACTCCCGCACCGGCGGGGCCTGGCGGCCCAGCCCGGGTTCGATCTACCCGACCCTGCAACTGCTGGAGGACGAGGGCGTCATCGCCGCCAGCACCGATCCGGCCGGCGGCGGGCGCAAGCGGTTCGGCCTGACCGACGCCGGCCGGGAGGAGGCCACCACGGCCGCGCAGACCCCGCCCTGGGCGGAGTTCGCCGAGGACACCGTCAACAGTTGGCACGACATCCGGGACGCCGGAGCGCAGGCCATGCACGCGCTGCGGCAGGTGATGACGACCGGCACCGACGACCAGCGGGAACGCGCCGCCCAGGTGCTCGACGAGACCCGGCGCAAGTTGTACGCCATCCTCGCCGAATCCGAATGACCACCGGGTACGCCCCCGCCGCCGGCCCGGACGGAGGCGACCCCGGCAACGGATACGCCTCCCGCCGCGGCCTGGCCGGAGGCACCCCCGGCAACGGCACGACGCGTACGCGGAAAGGGCGGCCGTCCCCCAGCGGGGATGGCCGCCCCTTCCGACGGTGACCGGGTCAGTGCACGGTGACGGTGGCGCCGGGTACCAGGTCGCGCAGCTCCTCGGGGATCTCCGCGCCCATCTCGTCGGCGATCCGCAGCGCCTCCTCGATCAGGGTCTCCACGATCTGCCCCTCGGGGACGGTCTTGACGACCTTCCCCTTGACGAAGATCTGCCCCTTGCCGTTGCCGGAGGCGACCCCCAGGTCGGCCTCGCGGGCCTCCCCGGGACCGTTCACCACGCAGCCCATCACGGCGACCCGCAGCGGCACCGGCAGCCCTTCCAGGCCGGCGGTGACCTCCTCGGCGAGCTTGTAGACGTCCACCTGGGCCCGGCCGCAGGACGGGCAGGAGACGATCTCCAGGCCCCGCTCGCGCAGGCCCAACGACTCCAGGATCTGGTTGCCGACCTTGATCTCCTCGACCGGCGGGGCGGACAGCGACACCCGGATGGTGTCGCCGATCCCCTCGGCGAGCAGCGCGCCGAAGGCGACCGCCGACTTGATGGTGCCCTGGAACGCCGGGCCGGCCTCGGTCACGCCCAGGTGCAGCGGGTAGTCGCACTGCTCGGCGAGCTGCCGGTAGGCCCGGATCATCACCACCGGGTCGTTGTGCTTGACCGAGATCTTGATGTCCCGGAAGCCGTGCTCCTCGAACAGCGAGCACTCCCAGAGCGCCGACTCGACGAGCGCCTCGGCGGTGGCCTTGCCGTACTTGGCGAGCAGCCGCTTGTCGAGCGAGCCGGCGTTGACGCCGATCCGGATCGGCGTACCGGCGGCGGAGGCGGCTGCCGCGATCTCCCGGACCTTGTCGTCGAACTGCCGGATGTTGCCCGGGTTGACCCGGACCGCCGCGCAGCCGGCGTCGATCGCGGCGAAGACGTACTTCGGTTGGAAGTGGATGTCGGCGATCACCGGGATCTGCGACTTGCGGGCGATCGCCGGCAGCGCCTCCACGTCGTCCTGGCTGGGCACGGCGACCCGGACGATCTGGCAGCCGGACGCGGTCAGCTCGGCGATCTGCTGGAGGGTGGCGTTGACGTCGGAGGTGAGGGTGGTGGTCATCGACTGCACCGAGACCGGGGCACCCCCACCGACCGGCACCGAGCCGACCATGATCTGGCGGCTGGCCCGGCGCGGGGCGAGCGGCGGGGGCGGTACGGCGGGCATACCGAGACTGACAGCGGTCACTTCAGGCACTCACCTTGTGAAGAGCGTGATCGGGTTGATGATGTCCGCGGTGGCGGTGAGCAGCGTGAACGCGCCACCGATCAGGATCACCACGTACGTGAGGGGCATCAGCTTGAGGTAGTCGACCCGGCCCGGGTCGCGCCGCCCGATCTTGGCATACAGCCACGAGCGGGCCCGTTCGAACCAGGCGATGGCGATGTGGCCGCCGTCGAGGGGCAGCAGCGGCAGCAGGTTGAACACGCCGACGAAGAAGTTCAGCGAGATGAACAGCAGGACCAGCATCTGCCAGACGCCGTTCTCCAGCGCCTCACCGCCGAGCCGGCTGGCGCCGACCACGCTGATCGGGGTGTCCTTGTCCCGCTCGCCGCCGGTGATGGCGGTCCACAGGGCGGGGACCTTGTCGGGAATCCGCTTGATCGCCTGGTAGGTGCCGACGGCCAGGTCCTTGGTGTAGCCGGCGGTCGCCGGGATCGCCTCGACCGGGCCGTAGGTGACGTTCGCCGGGACGCCGGGCGGGAGCATCGGGCCGGCGACACCGAGCGCGGAGACGGTGACCGGAGCGCCGTTCGGGTCGTCCAACGGCTTGCGCTGCACGCCGGTGAGCGCGGCCCGGACCTGGCCCGGCACGCCGTCGCGCTCGTAGCTGATCGTCGCCGGCTGGCCCGGGGGCAGCTCCCGGATGGTCTTGACCAGCGCGGTGTAGTCGGCGATCGAGACCCCGTTCACCGCGACGATCTTGTCGTCGTCGCGCAGGCCGGCCTGCTTGGCGGGGCTGACCGGGTCGCCCGGTGCGCACTCGCGCTGCTCGTCGGTGGGTACGACGCAGTCGACGACCTTGACGTGCGCCGGCAGCGGGTCGGGGATGTCCTTGTTGGGCAGGCCCATGAACATGGCGGCCAGCCAGATCGCGATGACGGCCAGCGCGAAGTGGGTGACCGAGCCGGCGGACATCACGATCGTCCGCTTCCAGACCGGGTAGCGCCACATCGCCCGCTGCTCGTCGCCCGGCTCGACGTCGTCGTCCTGCGGCGTCATGCCAACGATCTTGCAGAAGCCGCCGAGCGGGATGGCCTTGAGGCCGTACTCCGTCTCACCCCGGCGGAACGACCAGATCGTCGGCCCGAAGCCGACGAAGTAGCGGGTGACCTTCATCCCGAAGGCCTTGGCGGTCAGCATGTGACCGGCCTCGTGCAGGCTCACCGAGACGAGGATCGCCAGGGCGATCACCACCACCCCGAGCAGATAGAGCATCAGGCTTCCTTCCCCGACCCCGAGATGATCTCCTGCGCATGCGCGCGCGCCCACGACTCGGCGGCGAGCACGTCCTCGACGGTACCTGGTTCACCGAAATCGGGGGCCTCCTCCAACACCCGCTCCAGGGTGTCGACGATGCCGAGGAACGGTAACCGGCCGGCGACGAACGCCGCGACGCACTCCTCGTTGGCCGCGTTGTAGACCGCCGGGCGGCAGCAGCCGGCCTCGCCGGCCGCCTTGGCCAGCGCCACCGCCGGGAACGCCTCGTCGTCGAGCGGGGCGAACTCCCAGGTGTGGGCGGTCGTCCAGTCCACCGCGGCGGCGGCCCCGGGCACCCGGTCGGGCCAGCCGATGCCGAGCGCGATGGGCAGCCGCATGTCCGGCGGGCTGGCCTGGGCGAGGGTGGAGCCGTCGACGAACTCGACCATCGAGTGGATCACCGACTGGGGGTGCACCATCACGGTGATGTCGGCGTAGGGCACGTCGAACAGCTCGTGCGCCTCGATCACCTCCAGCGCCTTGTTGACCATGGTGGCCGAGTTGATCGTGACGACCGGCCCCATGTTCCAGGTCGGATGGGCCAGCGCCTGCTCCGGGGTGACCCCGGTCAGCTCGTCGCGCCGCCGCCCCCGGAACGGCCCGCCGCTGGCGGTGACGACCAGCCGCCGCACCTCGCCGCGGGTGCCGCCGCGCAGGCACTGGGCCAGCGCCGAATGCTCCGAGTCCACCGGCACGATCTGCCCCGGCCGCGTCACCGCAGCCTTGACCAGCGGGCCGCCGGCCACCAACGACTCCTTGTTGGCCAACGCGAGGGTACGACCACAGCCCAGCGCGGCCAGCGTCGGCGCGAGCCCGAGCGACCCGACCACCCCGTTGAGGACGACGTCGCCGGGCCACTGCGCCAGCTCGGTCATCGCGTCCGGGCCGGCGACGATCTTCGGCAGCTTGAAGTCCCCGGTGGCCCAGCCGCGTCGGCTCGCCTCGGCGTAGAAGGCGAGCTGGAGATCCTGCGCGGCGGACGCCTTCGCCACCCCGACCGCGTCCACGCCCAGTTCGAGGGCCTGCGTGGCGAGCAGCGCGACGTTGCCGCCGCCGGCACCGAGCGCCACCACCCGGAACCGGTCCGGGTTGCGCTTGACGATGTCGATCGCCTGGGTGCCGATCGAACCGGTCGAGCCGAGCAGGACTAGGTCGCGGGGAGTTGTCACGCGGCCATTCTGCCCCGAGCACGCTGTGCCCCCGCTGGGAGCCTCACCCCCCGACGTCACCCTCCCCGCCCGGCTCCTCCCCGGCCAGCGGCGTCGGACGCCCGCCCCGCCCGCTTGATCAACACCACGGAGCCGATGTAGGGGTGTCCACGCCGACCGGACACCCCTACATCGGCCCCACTGAGTCGATCAACCGACCGATACGGCGCGGAGCCGCCCGCAACGGCGCAGCACCCGGGAGAAGATGAACGCCGCAGACCGCCCGGCCACCGAGCCGCAGGCCATCGGGCCACCAGGCCACAGGCCGTCGGGCTGGGCGTGGGGATCAGTTGCTGGCGGAGGTCAGGTCACCCGACCTGGTCGCGGCGACGAAGCCGACCCAGGCGGCAGGTGCGAAGGTCAACACCGGGCCCCGCCGGGTCGATCACCTGCGGGAGCCGAGGGTGCCCGCCCTGGTCGCGGCGACGAAGTCGACCCAGGCGACGGGCTGGAAGGTCAACACCGGGCCGCGCCGATCCTTGCTGTCCCGCACCCCCACCACCTGCGGCAGGTTCGTCGCCACCTCCACGCAGGTGGAGCCACCGTTGTCGCTGCGGGTCGACTTGCGCCAGACTGCGCCGCTCAAGTCCATGACTTCGCCAACTCCCGTATGAGATCCCGGGACGCCCTGCGTGGCAGTGCTTCGCCGCGAAGGCTCTCCCATCTGCGCTGAAGGCTATCAACGTCATCCGGCCGGTCCGTGATGTGAGCGCGCAGCGCGCTGTCCAGATGCGCCACCTCTCCGCCGTCGGGCACGCGGACCAGGATGAACGGGCCGGCCAGCCCGGCGTGCATCCCCGCATCCGCCGGCACCACGTGCAGGAGAGGGTTGATCATCACAACGGGGCCGATGTGGGGGTGTCCACGCCGATCGGACACCCCCCACATCGACCCCATTGAGTTGATCACCGCTTCGACGGGTCGGGCTTGGACCCGCGCCAGCCGGGGAAGGCGATCACCGCCCCCGGGACGGCTGGGGAAGGCGATCACCGCCCAGGACCGCTGGGGAACGACGGTCAGGCGTAGGTCTCGAACTCGGCGACCTTCGGGGTGGCGGTGGAGCTGTTGATCCGGAAGGTGACCTTCTTCAGCGAGGTCCGGGCGAAGGTGATGACGCCGGCCCGGCTGCCGGAGGCCAGCACCGCACCGGTGTCGCCGTTGAGCACCTGCCAGGAGGTGACGCTGCCGGCCGAACCGGACGCCTCCCGGATGTTGATCGAGGAGACGCTGGTCGCGGTGCTCCACTTGATCGAGATGTCACCGGTCGCTCCGGCCGGCGACCAGAAGGTGCTCAGGTTGCCGTCTCTTACGTCGCCATAGCTCGTACCGCTGGCCTTGCTGGAGCCGTCGGAGCCGGCCCCGATGCTGAGGTTGGTCCCGCCGGGGTTGCTGGTCGGCGGCGGCGTGGTCGGGGCCGGGGTGGTCGGCGCGGGCGTGGTCGGTCCGGGGGTGGTCGGCGTCGGGGTCTGCGGCGAGCAGCTCCCGTTCGACTCCTTCAGGCCGGTGTTCGCGCCGGCCGTCTGCCGGACGATGTCCGGCACGCAGCTCGCCCCGTCGAGACGGTACGAGTACGGAATGCTGACGCTGGTGGTCGACGGCATGCTCGGCCCGGCCGGGTTGGTCTCGCTGCCGGGGCTGGACCAGGTCACGTTGTCCAGGATGTTGCCGCTGGCCTGCCAGTAGCCGGCCTCACTGGTGTAGAAGGTGCCCAGCACGTCCTTGGAGTTCTTGAAGTAGTTGTTCTCCACCTTGGCCTTGGCACCGGCCCGGGAGTTGATCCCCGACTCGTTCAGGCTGACGTACGAGTTGTTGTAGATGTGCGCGATCCCGCCCCGCAGCAACGGCGTACGGGAGTCGATGTTCTCGTACAGGTTGTGGTGGAAGGTCACGAAGCCGTTCGAGCGGTCGCTCTCACTGGACCCGATCAGGCCGCCCCGCCCGGAGTTGCGCAGGATGCTGTACGACAGCGTCACGTACTGGGTGTTGTCCTTCATGTCGAAGAGTCCGTCGTAACCCTCCGACTCCCCGCCCGACGCCTCCAGCGTGGCGTGGTCGACCCAGACGTTGCGGACGGTGCTCTCCATGCCGATGGCGTCCCCGCCGTTGGAGATGGGCGACCCCGACTTCTTGACGTTCCGGACGGTGACGTTCCGGATGATGATGTTGCTGGAGTCGCGGATGTGGATGCCGAGCTGGTCGAAGACCGCACCGCTGCCGACCCCGATGATCGTGACGTTGCTGATCTCCTTCAGCTCGATCTTGTCGGCGGCGGTGTTGCAGCTACTGCCGGACACCTTCGTGGTGTTGCCGTGGTTGATGGTGCCCTGCACCTCGATGATGATCGGGGTGCTGCTGCTGGCCCGGTTACACAGGGCCGCGTGGATCGCGGTCCCGGTGGTGGCCCGTACCGTCTGACCGCCCGCGCCGCCGGTGGTGCCGCCGTTCTGGGTCGCGTAGCCGCTGGCACTGCCGGCCGCCGCCGACGCCTGGTGCACCGGCAGGGCCACGCAGATCGCGGCACCGACGGCCGCCGTGGCCAGCCCCGCCTGGACTCGTCGTGCAACTGGTCGTCTCATCCTCACGTCACCTTTCTCATTACCTGGTGGTGGTGCCGCTGCCGGGTGGTGTGATGCCCGGTCGGACAGCGGTGATGGTGTGATCCTGTTGGACCTCTGCGCGCCGGGGACGGGCCGGGCCTTCGCGGCCGTCAGGCGGAGTCGCCGGTCGGCCAGGGGTGCCTGCGCCGGTGTACCGGATCGACCCGCTCGCCGTGCTGCCGCGCACGGCGAACTGGCGCCTCCGGCGGTGGTGGAACTCGCCGAGGCACCCGCACTGAGCATCTGGAAAGCGCTTTCCACAAGCGAGAATAGGGTGGCGTCTATCGATACCGCAAGGCGTCGTCCGGATTGCGGCTAATGACCGCCTGAGGTACGGGTGCGCGGGGTGGCGGCTGATCAGGCCGGCAACGACGCCCGACGGACGAAGGTCTCCAACTCCTCGCCGCCGTACCAGTCGGTGCGGCGGCCCAGGTGGGTCATGCCGAGCCGGCGGGCCACCGCCATCGACGCCACGTTGCCGGGGGCCACCACCGCGTACACCTGCGGGGCGCCGGTGGCGAGTTCCCGGTCGACCAGGGCGCGGGCCGCCTCGGTGGCGTAGCCGCGGCCCCACGAGTCGGGGTGCAGGTGCCAGCCCACCTCGATGTCATCGGTGGGCACGCCCTCGTCCCGGCCGGGCAGCGGTTTGAGCAGGATCGTGCCCACCACCAGGCCGGTGTCGCGCGTCTGCACCGCCCAGGTGCCGTACCGGTCACCGTGGTCGGCGTGCCGGGCCCGCCAGAGCGCCAGCCGGTCGGCCGCCTGCCTGGGGTCGGTCAACGGCAGGCCGGGGACCGCGCCCAGCCAGCGCACCACCTCGTTGCGGGAGTAGATGTCGAAGATCCGGGCCAGGTCGACTGGGCTGTCGGTCCAGTTTCGGATGGTCAGCCTGGTGGTGGTGAGCACGGTCATGCCCCGGGATCGTAATGAGTACGCGAAGGCACCAGAGAGGACGAAGATCACGCGGCGGACCAATGGAACTGAGCCAGCGATACCTCCAGTCGGCCCCATGGAGAGTCAGCCGCGATGACGACAATCCACGGCAGCGCGGATAACAGGGCCTCTCAACCCCGCAGTGACGGAATATTTCCAGTGCTTAAGCGGCAGAGCCTCAGGCCTCAGCACGACCGGCAACTCACTAGCCGGCGAGTCGAGACGACAGCTGCCGCCGCGAGCTAAGCAACCAGTACGCCCCCAAGATGAATCAATATCATGGCGATCGACAGCCAGGATTGCAGCCACAACGCCAACCTTGGCAGTGCTCGGTGGAACCACCCCGTCGAAGCTATACGAGTCGTCACAAAATCACTTGACATAGAAGGAGAATGTCGGGGCCGTGACGCCGACCCAGCTACTTGATTCCCGTTTGTATCGTGCGGCACATTTCCAACAGAGATGCTTCGCTGTTGTCGCCCCCTTCAGCCCATCCCACAACAGCCAAGGCTTCAACGATCTTGAATCCGAACTCTTTCCGCAATGCCGCTGCCGCCTGAACGTATTGACTAGGCTCTCCGTGAAGTCTGATTAAGCGAGCAATATCAACTAGTTCGCCACCAGAATCGACCGACACACGGAACATGTGGCGCCACTCTCCTACAGCGGGCATCACGGCCTACCGAACTTTAGCCGAACAGGCGCCCCACCAGATACCTCTCGATCCACACGCAAAGGTGAGTACCGCCCGCAAGCGCTGCGGCGAACGATGCCTTGCTCTCATCCGCAAGGTCCCCATTGATTGTCCGCACCATGCTGCCTGGAGAACCCACCATCCGCCCGAAGATCACTTGCCCCCCTCACCGGACCGTTCTTCATGTCGGCCAGTCGAGTTAATCCACCATCGGGCATCAACCTCACCATAAAGAAGACTGCCAGTCTCGTCGTGATCCCATTCGTAGCCGTTATCGCTAAGGCTTTCCCGACCCTCACAGTTGTGGGCGAGGACCGGTGTGTTGCCGGCGACCATATAATACGTGGGGGATTTTCACCCCGTCACGCAGTGTGACTTACGCGTTCATGGCGTTTCACCTGGCCTTTCGCGCGTGGCACGAACTCGCCGCATCGAAATCTATCGGTGTTGACGGCAACCTGGGGAGACCTCCACGCCCTTCAGTGTCATGGCATCGATGGGCGGCGCTATCCGAGGTAGGGGGTGTCGCGGTGCTCGGCATGGTGGTGGAGGCGGAGTCGGACGGTGTCGTGGATGGGGATGTGGTCGAACTCGGTGGGGTGGATGAAGCGGACCTCCGTGGACTCGTCACTGACAATCAGCGTGCCGGCGGTGACTCGGGCGAGGTAGCGCATGCGAAGTGATCGACTACCAGACCGACGGAGGCAACTTCGCCCACAACCCGAACGCCTCCAACAGGCCGGCGACGGCGACCAGCCCTCGCCGCCCGCCAAGCGTCCCCGCAGCAGCCGCGACCGCGCACCGAAGCAGTAGGCCAGCCGGACCAAGACCCTCAACCAAGATCCGACCAAGATCCGACTGGCCCAAAACTGCTCAACAGGATCAAGGCGGCCCGGCTACCGCCGGGCCGCACGCACGCGCTACGGCCTACGGCCCCGCGCGCACGCCGACTAACACCGGCCTTCCGACCGCGCGAGGCCGAGCCATCACCTGGCACACCGCTCCAACCACCCCAGTGGAAGCGGTCCCGGGGATCGACGAGGCACCGCCAAGCGGTACGCCACCCGCACGCGTACGTTTCGCGCCCCAAGGCAAGAATGTGCAGGTATCGATGCCAATACCCGACTGACGGCAACCCGGGCGACCAACCATGCATCTGGCCGGACAGACGCCACGTAGTGCAACCGTCCCGCTGGGTCCAGCTGCTCTTCTACGCGGTCTTCGACAGCTCGTGACGTAAGAACTCAGTAAATGATTTCCACTCTCTAGTCACATCCTTGTCGCCTTCCTGATACATATAAACTGGAGGGTCATCCGACAATGAGCTCGACATCCAATAAATCTGATAGCCCTGATGCATTGCAAAAACTATCGCATCAGGTGGCGCGAATCCGGAAACGCCGTTATCAGTAAGCAACTCGAGTCCATCCCGCTTGATGCCGAGAATGTCGGGATAGAATGCGTCCGTTCCGACAAGAAGAGGGCCAGCCGTCCTGCCCATCACTCGAAGGAACTCAACGTACCGACTCGGCATTGAGGCAACCGATTGGTCTTCTGCGACCTCATCTACCTCCGCAGCCGATATGCCGATGAGTTCGGCAGATGCCGACATGCCAAGATCCTCTACGAGCGACCCCACCACTACCCCCAACTCACATTTACTTGAACACCGGGGAACCTCTCCCGAAATTGATCGATAACTGACGAGCAACTCGGGCAGGGGACCCTCTCGGAGTACAGGTTGATAGTTCCTCTTGCGTCTGACCCAAGGTTCGCTGCGTAATGTTCGAATATCTTGTTTTCCGAGTCGAACGGTCGCTCACCCGGATCGAACACTCGATTTGTAGGTGCCGCCACCGAGCCAGGATTGGTGTGCTGCCCGCTAACACCGATGTGCTGTCCAGGTACACCGTCAATATCATGCTGTGCTACGGCAACGTTCCTCCGACCGCCGACTCCATTAGCAGCATCGGCCCGATAGTCAGCCGCCACCTGCTTTGGCGTGCAGTTGTGTACGAGCACCGGCGTTGTACCGGCCAGCACATAGTACGTGTGGGAGTTGGCGACGGTCAGGTTGTGGACTCTGGCCTGTAGGACGGTCCACCGCTCGACGGCGGTGACCTGCACGTGAGTCCCGGCGCTGGTCCGCAACCACTGCCCCGACCGCAGGTCCGTGGCGTGGACCCA
>NZ_JBIUCH010000019.1:0-171704 GCF_044548625.1 Micromonospora sp. NPDC051925
ATCCTGCACTGGTCGTACTGGCGGCGAACATCCCAAGCCCGAGCCCGACGATCCCACTACCAGCGCAGACAGGCCAGGTGACGTTGGAGTACTAGGGCCCGGTCGATCTCCGACTGCCGCCACAGGCCCTCAAGCAGCCACACCGCCCCGATCGACACCGAGGCGGTGACATCCGCCGGCACCGACGCATCGGCGCCGTCCTCGCCCAGGTAGCGGTTGATCGAGGCGACCAGCCCGGCGGTACCGAGCCGGTCCTCGCGGCCGAAGTTGTGCAGCACCTCGGCCTGCGTAGTGCCGCCCACCCGGCGGTTGTGCGCGAGCTACACGTAACGGACCACCCTGCCGTCCTTGTTCTTCCGCTGGGTGGTCCGCAAGCGCATGCCCCCACGGCAAGATCGATCTTCCCAGGAAGATCCAAATCAGACACAGAAAGCGTGTGCCAACGTCCTCCAAGCCCTGCCGGCCCTACACAGAACCGCGACCAGCAACGATGCCGCCCAAGCAGCCCCCGTATGCCTACGAACTATGGAAGTCAGATTGCAGGGTAAACTACCGAAGTAGCCTGAAGGTGTCTTTTCATCCTTATCTGTCGATTCTCCCACCATCACTTGCATGTTGTGCGCATTGTTGTCGGTCATGTAACGCCTGGGGATCTGCCGGACATGGAGTGGGCATGCGGTTGACTCGGTTTGAACGGGAGTATGCGGCTCACTACAAGTCGATCTTCGCATACACGCTGCGCCGCACCGCTGACGTGCAGGACGCTAGTGATGTTGTCGCTGAGGTCTTCCTGACCGCGTGGCGGCGGTTGGACGATATGCCCGAAGGGCAACAGGGGCTGCTGTGGCTGTACGGTGTCGCCCGGCTGACCCTCGCGAATTACGACCGTGCCCGGCGGCGCCACGAGCGGCTGACCGCAAAGGTCCAGGCCTATGCCGCCTCGCCGGTGCTGGACACCTCAGCGGCGTATGACCAGGCAGATTCGGTGGCGGCGGCGTTCGGCCGCCTGCGCCCGGACGATCAGGACATCCTCGGCCTCGTCGCGGTGGAGGGCTTGACCCCGGCCGAGGCGGCTGGAGTGCTCGGTTGTACGGCAGTGAACGTCCGCGTGCGACTGCACCGCGCGCGAGTCCGCTTCGCTCGGGAGTTGAGCGCGGAGGGCGTGATCCTGTAGCAAACATGTGGCGGGGTGTAACGCGGGGGTGCGTGCCGGACATGAGAAGTGGAGAAGGGGGTAACGGGATGAGCGATCGACTTGCGGACCTTGTCAGACAGGCGATGGCGCTCGACGCGGAGCGCGTCTCGGCTCTCGACGACGCCGAGGCGCGCCGCAAGTTGCTGACGCGGATCGTCGACCAGCCGTTGCCGCCTTCTCGGCAACCGCGCGCAGTGGGGCTTGCTCCGGTTCGCCGCCGTCGTCGCTGGGCGGTGAGTCTTGTCGGAGGAACTGCCGTGGCGGTCGCCGCCTTCGTGGCGTTGGGCGTGCCAGGGAACGACCCGGGGCCAGACCTCTCGACCTCGGGCGGTGCCGACGTCTTCGCGGGGCACCAAGCCGCACAGAGTTGCGTGGAGTCCTACACCCAGGCGGCATTGGCGCGGAGGGCCTTCGGCTTCGACGGGACGGTGACCAACATCGGTTCCACCGAATCCACCGCCGGCATGCCCGACGGCTATGTGCCAGTGACCTTCAAGGTAAATCGATGGTTCCGAGGAGGTGCGGGCCCGACCGTCGTCGTCGCGATGCCGCGACCGGAGGGTTCGTTCGGGCAGGACAGCACCGCCTACCAGATGGGGTCGCGGCTGCTGGTCTCAGGGGAGCCGCGCTACGACGGCGCGCCGCTGGCCGATCCGATCGCCTGGGCCTGCGGATTCACCCGCAGCTACACGCCCACCGAGACGGCTGCATGGCGGGAGGTGTTCCACTGAATCACGCCGAGACCAAATCGTGATACATCACTCATCGCTTTGGTTCACTCACTTTCAGTGGCGGTAGCGCGACTGCGACCAGGGCCACGACTACTCTTCGTCACCACAGGTTGGCAAGGAGTGATGCCCGCGAAGCGAATCTCCCAACGAGCGACGCATTGACGCACTAGAATCATTTCCTGGAGCGCGCTTCCGGCAACAAAGTATGGCTGGGGTACTGGCCCACCACAGCCGCCGTGGTCCCCTCTTCCGGCAAGGAGAAGAATGAGCATCGTCTCCAGGACGCCTCGCAGTCTATTTCGGACGGCCGCGATCGTCACCTCCGCCACGCTCGTCAGCGCCACGACGCTCGTCATGACAGCAGCCCCCGCATTGGCCTACGCACTACACGGGTGCAAGGTCTCCAGCACCACGGTCCAGTGGACCGACGGCACAGGTGGTGGCGCCTACGGCACCGTCGCGCAAAGCAGCGCCTCGGCCTGGCAAGCGACCTCGACGCCAATCTCCTTTTCGAAGGTCGCGTCAGGTGGGCACGTCGGCATTAACATCGCCAACTACGGCAACGTCAGCTACGACGGCATCACTCAAAAAGTCGGTGGCGGTAACCCGGTTTGCGGTAGCGGCGGTACCTGGACCACGAAACTTACCGCAACCTGGAATACCTATTACGCCGACGGCTATTCGGCGGCAAAGAAGCAGAGCGTGATGGCGCACGAACTCGGCCACGTCCTCGGGATCGCCCATAGCGGCATCGGTCCGTGTGTCAGCGTTCCGCTTGCCTACCCCACGACCGACCTGCGTTACGACAGCTGCCTGGTCAATGCCCCGAAAGCCGACGACGTCGCCGCAGCGAACTTCATCTACTGACCGGAGACCCGTACATGCTGAAAAGACTCGCCTTGGTAGTGATAGCTGCAGCGCTTCTGGCCGGATGCGGGAGCGCACCCGGCAGTGAGATCGCAGCACAGCCGGAAGGCCAAACTGATTTGAGTGCCAGCCGGGTCAAGGACTACGCCACCCTGGCTGAATTACGGGCGCAGAGCACGGCGATCGTTCGGGGGACGGTGGAGTCGTCCACCAGGGACAAGCTGGAGGACCTGCCTGTCACGATCTCAAAGGTGAGAGTGCGGGAAGTGCTCTGGGGCAAGGTGTCCTCGGATGTACTCGCCGTCCAGCAGGTCGGCGACGAGACCATGAAGCTGCACGACACCGGCGCGATCCTCGCCAAGGACCGGGAGTACCTGCTCTTCGTTCAACCTTTCCAGCTTAAGCCCGGCGAGCTTACCGGACGCTGGCTGATCACCGGTGACCAGGGCACGTTCGCACGCAGCAGCGACGGACACACCTTCCAGTTCGCTGGTGCGGGCGATCCGCCCGAACTACCAAGAACCGTCAGTGCCACCGCCGTCGAAACCGGCACCTTCCTCAACTGATCGAAAGTTCCCTCGGCGGAGCGGCCCGCACCACCGGGCCGCTCCGCCGCTCGCGGGCCGCCCATAAACGCCACGGCATCGCCCGGACGGCGGCCCGCTTCTTGACCTCGGGTCTTAAAGACCTGCTACATCGATGGTAGTTCACCAGTCCGGGCAATGACTGCTTCGCTCATTAGGAGGGCAGTAGTCAGCATCTGGACGTCGCGCGGGGGCATCGGGCTGCCAAGTGCGCTGTCCTCAACGATCTTCGCCAGCGGATCGTAATGATCCCGCCGCAATGTCGAGCTCCACTCGCGATGCGTGAGGATGTCGCGGGCAGCGTAGCCATCTGCGGCCTGGATAGCCGCGTTTACCGCGTGGTTCATGGTGGCTTCGAGGTTGGTGGTCTTGACACCGCCGCTGAGTTCAATGATCGACAGGGCGAGGCGGGTGCGGAACACGATCTGTGTGGGCGATGGGTCCAGAAGGTGGTAGTGCCTGGTCATCCGGTCGATACGGGTGGGGGTGGGCGGGTGGCCGAGCCCGGCTAGGCAGGCGGTGACGGCGGTTTCCCACGCCTCGCCCGGTTGGGTGTCATCGATGAGGCGTTGGGCGGCGGCGTGTTGGTGGCGGTGGAGGCGGGCGACTATGGCGACCTGGCGGCCGTCGAGCATGCGATGGCCGATGCCCTTGTGCCGCTGGAGGTGTTGCTCGGCTTCGTCCCAGCGGCCCGCGCTGGTCAGGGCGCGGGTGCCGTCGGCGAGGAGGACGCTCCACAGCCATCGCACCAGGTCGTGGTGAGTCTCTGGGGTGTGAGTGAGTGCGGTCGCTGGGACCGGTATGTCGTCGATGACGGTGTCAGCGCGACAGGCGACGGCTTGATAGAGGGTGTTGAGCAGTGTGAAGCCGTCGTCGTGGTCTCCTGCGCGGATGTGTAGGCGTGCGAGGTTGACCAGGGGTTCGAGGGCGCGACGGCCTGCCACGCCGCCTTGCTGGTCATGGTGGAGCCAGGCGTGTGCGTGGCGGTGGCACCAGGTGCGCGCGAGTTCGTGTTGGTCGCAGTCGGAGGCGATGAGTGCGGCCTGGTTGTGCACGCGTGCCGCGGCGGTTGGGTCGTTGTCGCGGTCTGCCTGGGCCGCGAGGTCGGCGAGCGCGCCGATCCTCGCGGGCAGTGCGGTGCAGGCGGGCCGTGACCGGGCGACGAGGGGGAAGTGGCGTGCTGTCGTCCCGGCGGACACGGGTTACTCCCAGATGACGGTGACTGGGTGGTGCGGTCGGTCGATCACGAATCGACCTTTGTCGGGGGCGTGTTCACCGGGTCGGGTGGTGGGGATCTCGAAGCGCACGTTGCGGGTGCGGTAGTCGCTGTCCCATCGTGCCGTTTCCTCGGTGACGATGTCGGCGAGGGCGACGCCGTCGGGGCCGTGGCCGATGACGCCGATCTCGTAGCGTTTCTGCCCGTCGACAGGTGCGGCGGGTCGGAGGGTGAGGTAGGCGAGGCTGGGGCCCTCGACGGTGGCCATGGCGCCCCACTGGGGGTGCATGGGGGTGACCTGCCCACGGTCGACGGCGTCGCGTGCGGTGTTCATCCGCAGGATCGAGTTGGGTAGGCGCAGGGCGAGCCACAGCTCGATCCACTCGTAGGGGACCATCGGCGGGAAGATCACGCCGGTCCACTGGGTGTACGCGGTCGTGTCGAGCACGCCGGTGAGCTGGTCGGCGTTGACGGCCTGGTCCTTGTTGACGGCCAAGGTCACGTCCTGCTGTGCGTTGATCGCGACGATGCGGCGAGCGTCGTCCAGGCTTCCGCGCAGAGGCATGAACACGGCGAGTTGACTGTCGATGCTGACAAGGCCGTCGGGGGTACGGGTGAAGGCGATGGAGCGGGACGTGGCGCCGCGAAGGCGCATCGGCACCACCAGACGGCCGTCTGGTGCGAGTTGGTCCAGCCATGGGGTGGGGAGGTCCCACACGCCGACGGTGGCGATGATCCGGTCGTAGGGGGCGCGGGTGACGTGTCCGTGTGCGCCGTCGCCGAGGATCGCGGTCACGTTGCTGGCGCCGGCGGTGGCGAGGTGGTTGGTCGCGCCGTCCACGAGGTCGGCGTCGACATCGATGGTGTAGATGTGTCCGGTGGGTCCGACGAGGTGGCCCATGAGGGCGGCGTTGTAGCCGGTGCCCGCGCCGGCCTCCAGGACGATGTGGCCGGGTTGCAGGTCGAGTTGTTCGAGCATCATGGCGACGATGCGGGGCTGGCTCGCCGCGCTGATCTTGGTGCCGTCAGCGGCGAACTTGGTGTAGACCGCGCCGTCGAGGTAGGCGGCTTTCGGGGTGACGCCCGGCACGAACAGGTGTCGGGGAACGGTGGCGAAGGCGTCGCGTACGGCGGGGGTGCGGATGACCTTCTCGGTGATCAGTCGTTGGGTCATGATGTCGCGCAGGGCGTCGGGGGTAGCGGAGTCGTGATCGCTGACAGTAGTCACTGGGGCAACCCTAGTGGTCGGAGGTGGGTCGGAGGCGAACGACACCACGGCGTCGAAACCGAGGGTGCCGGTCATCGCCAACGCCGCCATGGTGGACAGGTCGGGCACAGAGATTCCGGCCCGGTTGGCGTGGAAGATGATGTGGTGGGCGAGTACCGCGCGCAGGCCGCGGTGTAGTCGGCCTTCCCAGGAGAGAGCTAGCTAGAAGGTCTTGGCCGGCCTTCTCGAACGCCTCGATCCATGGCGTCCATCTGGTGAGTGGGCCGTCCGGGAGCGTGCAGAGGCTGAGTGGGTTGACGGTGAGTAGTTTCGTCATGGCCCGTACGAGCGGTTCGCGCTGTTGATCGTTGTGCAAGGCGGGGTCGGCGTGGGTAAGCGGTCGCTCTTGGGCGACTTTAAAGGACGTCTCGTAACTCGGTGAAGGCGTTGCCCGGCACCGGTGCTGGTGTCACCCCGCGAGGATGATGTTGTGGAGGTGGGCGATGCCGGAAGCGGTGTCGGCCAATGTGCTGGCGGCTCGGCGGTAGTCGCGCAGGATCTTGAAGGTCTTCATCCGAGCCAGGGCGTGCTCGACCTGGGCGCGGACGGTGCGGTGCTGCTTGTTCAGGTCCGCTTTCCACTTGGGTAGTTCGCTGCCGTCGGCGGGCTTGCGGTACGGGATGATCACTTCGGGGTTGCCGCGGTAGGCGCCGGCCATGACGATCCGGCCGGTGAGTCTCTGGTCGACGCCGGAGGTGCGGTAGACGATGGTGTCGTTGCGGTTACCGGGTTGCGGATCGCCGAGGGCGACGACGAGGCGGGTGTGGGCGTCGATGGCGACCTGCAAGTTCGCCGAGTAGCGGTAGTTCTTGCTCGGGGCGGCCAGGCGGCGGTCCCGGGTCGGGATGAGGGTGCCGTCGACGATGGTGATCTGGTCGATGCGTCGTCGGCGTCGCGGGGTGAGGGCGAGCAGGGGGCCGAGGGTGTCGATGACCCGGTGCGCGGCGGAGTGCGATACCCCGAACAGCGGTCCGACCTGCCGCATCGTCAGGTTCGTGCGCCAGTACGCGGCTACCAGCAGCACTCGGTCGGCGAGGTCGAGAGACCACTGCCGGCCCGGCCGGCCGTCAGCGATCACGTCACCACCCCGCTCGGCGACCAACCTGACCAGCCTGCGGAACTGGGCGGGCTGCAGCCCAGTGAACGGGAAGATCCACTCCGGGCGAGCCGCCGTGATCACCTGCACCACGACATGATCCACCATGGACCTGCGTCCGAGTTACGAGACGTCCTTTAGAAAGGTCGCTGACGCCCGCATGGGCGGAGCAGTGCTACTCGAGGGTGGAATCCATGCCCCGGAAGATCACCCCCTCATGCGCGGGGAGCGGCGGCCGGGTGCTGCCGGCGACGAGGCGTGGTTCGGATCACCCCCGCATGCGCGGGGAGCAGCCCCCACCGGGTCACTCCACGCAGACCAGGTGCGGATCACCCCCGCATGCGCGGGGAGCAGATCGCGTCAGGCGAGCTGACCGGCGGCGAGCAGGGATCACCCCCGCATGCGCGGGGAGCAGGCCAGGTGCATCCGGCCACGCCGCTTGCTTTGCGGATCACCCCCGCATGCGCGGGGAGCAGAAGCCGGGCACCGTGGACGACCTGACCGAGGTGGGATCACCCCCGCATGCGCGGGGAGCAGGCAAAGAGGCATGGCGCGACGACGTTTCCGCACGGATCACCCCCGCATGCGCGGGGAGCAGGGCGCGACGATCGGCGCACCGCAGCTGCCGAAGGGATCACCCCCGCATGCGCGGGGAGCAGAGCTCGCCCAGCGTCAGCGCGTCCCGCCGGGAGGGATCACCCCCGCATGCGCGGGGAGCAGGCTTGCGCTTCAACGTATACATGTCGAGCAGTAGGATCACCCCCGCATGCGCGGGGAGCAGGCGAACTGCGCCGCTGCCTCCTCGGCGGCGGTCGGATCACCCCCGCATGCGCGGGGAGCAGTCTTCTTGACCTGGGGCGCTAAAGATCAACTGTGCTGTTTTTGTTCACTTTGGCTGACGGCTCGTTCATGGGGTCGGTCCTGCTTCCGCTGGTTGAGGCCGACGGTTGACGTACAGCGGATGGTAGTCAATGCGGACCCGGCGTCGGCGTCACATGGGCCAGTCGAGTTCCAGACCGGCTGGCCCTTGCGCCAGCCGTTGTTTCGTGGAGCTTGACGACGGTCCAGTGGCATTCGTGCCAGGGTGGGAACAAGTCCTGTCGGTCATGGCCGCCGTGGCCAGCGCGCGTCGGACGAGGCGGTGGACAGCTTCGTCTGCCTCGCCGTACTGCCGATTCGGCCCCGCCGTGCCGTAATGATCGCTCAGCGGACTCAACGGGTCCGGTTGGACAACGGGGTCGTGGCGGGGTAGGAGGGTCCGCCGCGTCTGTCGAGCTGCAAGATCAGCTTGGAAAAAGCTCATTGGATGGAAGACCGTCCGCTGATGCGGTACGCCGCCATTCGTCTGGCTCGACGACGAGATCGCCGACGCCGATTGCCGGTGGGGCGCCACGCACCACCGGCTTCCCGCGTTGCTACGCCGTGTCGTTCCGCATCACGGGTCGACGGGCGCTGATCTCGACATCGTTCATCAGCAGCTACGTAGCGATCCGGCCAATCGCGCCGTAGCCGAGCTGCCGCGACGGCGTTTGGGCATCCACGTCCAGACCCGGGTCCGGACGCCAGTCCGCCATCAGGGTCACCCCCGGATCAATCAGTTCCATACCTTCGAACCAGGACGTGAACGTCGCCTTGTCCCGCACATGGAGGGCCGCACCGACCCCGGCTTGGTAGGCAGCGACCATTCGGTCTACCTGTGCTCTTGTTTCCGCGTCCACCGTGTCGGCGGTGAGGTGGGAGATCGCGAGGTAACTGCCAGGCGCCAGGGCGTCCCGGTACGCCGCGATGAGCCCCTTCGGATCATCCTCGTCGGAGATGAACACGAGCAGCCCGCCCATGATGATCCCCACCGGCTGAGACAGATCGATCAACTCACGGATTGCTGGGTGTGCGAATACCTGCTCAGGGTGCCTCCCGTCGGCTTCCGCCATGGCTGCGAGCGGCTCCTTCGCGAGGATTTCCTCGCCGTGGATGACGGTCGATGGGTCGTTGTCCACGTAAATCACCCGAGCGCGGGGGTTGAGGGCGTGCGCCACCTCGTGCGTGTTGGTGGCAGTCGGCAGACCCGCCGCGATGTCGATGAACTGCTCCACCCCCTGCGCCACCAGATACCGCACGGATCGGCGCAGCCAGTCCCGGTTACCGCGAGCCAGCAGGTCGACGCTGGGTAGCGTCAGCTTGATGCGCTCCGCCTTCTGCCGGTCGATGGCGAAGTTGTAGAGGCCTCCCAGATAGTAATCGTAAATCCGTGCGATATTGGCGTTTTCCAGGTCAGCTGCCGCCCTGTCCGGGCGGTTGGCGATTGCCGTCATTCGAGCCCTTTCGGAGGTTTCTGCGGCGCGGGACCGGCTCGCCGGTCCGCCACATAATAAACCGACAACCATGGATATCGCGATGTTGTGTCCACCATGGATCGGACCGTGCGGACGTTCTGACGGCAACCGCCGCTCGTGGTCGTTGCTGAAGTTCATGGTTGTCATGAGCCGATGGGCTCCATCCAGGACCCTGACGCGCGGCGTACCCGGGAACCCGAGGTGCCGGGCCCTCTGAACCAGGGCCTGGATCTGAGACGGCGTTGACAGGGCGGCTCCCCTCGGGATCATGGCAGGGTACGACGGCATGACGAGGCTCCCGGTCGAGGTTTCGGGCCTTGGCCGACGTGAGCCTCGCACCCATCGATCACCGGGCCCGCCACACCCACCCTGAGCTGCAAGATCAGCCTGGAAAAGGCTCAGTGGATCTCTACCGGCATCCCACCCTGAAGCGGGGATCACCCCCGCATGCGCGGGGAGCAGACTGCTTGACCTGGGGCGCTAAAGATCAACTACTTCTTTTCCTTCACTTTGGCTGACAGCCCGTTCATGTGGTCGGTCCTGCTCCGCTGGTGGGTCCGCTGTTGTGTATAGAGGATGGTAGCCAGCGCGGAACCTGCCGATGGCGTTGTGAGCCGCCCCGTGGTCGTGACGGTTACCGGGTTCACTCGGCGACGGTCGGCGGCGATGTCGATCAGGTCGCTGTCAGTTGATGCGTACACCGTGATGGCTGTGTCGGGCTCCCTGCTCGGTGACGTCGTTGCTGGCGTGCCCTCTCCGTCTGCATCGATGTCGATGCGGAGGGTGGGTCGGTCGACCAGGCCGATGGCGAGGGCCTATGCAGCCTCCGTACGCCATGCTCGTCTCGGTCTGCGGTCGTCGCTGGCACGTCAACGGCGAACATCCGCGCGGCCTGCATCCGTAGCTGTTGCCGCTTGGCCCGTCCGGCAGCGGACAGACTCCCACTATCGGCGTACCTCATACACCCGGCATGGAACGACCGTCATCGACGTTCACCGACACGCCGCATGTGACCAACCGGAACCGAACCGACCACAGACGTCAGCGATTCAACCGCGGTAACCGCCTCGACGTGCGTAAGCGGCTCGGCTGAACGTTAAGGGAGTTGGCCTCCTGGCGGGAGGGCGTCTCTGTGGAGCGCGTTTACATGGTCGGTTGGCCTGAACCGGGGCAGGTGCCCCGGCTGCCGATTGGCTGGTGCGGCGGGGCGGGATTGCCCCGGGGTGACGCCTACTCGCGCGCCGCAGGTGCTGCACTGACTTTGAGGGGCCATTCTCGGACTCCTTCAGGGAACCGATAGTCCGGGTGGGGGTCCACCTCTGGTTCCCTGCCGGAACCGGATGCCACGACGACACGGAGATAGACCGTCGTGCCATCCTCGCAGTTGATCCGAAGTGCGGAAGGCGACAGGTGGACCCCGGGGTAGTCGCACGTCTCCCACGACTTGAAGGTGGGCGGACGCGCGTAGTCCAGTAGTTGCGTCGTGAAGGCGAGCATTCGGGCTGCTCGCTGTGTGGGCGGGGGCATCTCCGCCGGGAGCGGCACCCCAGCCGGGGCCGGACGTGGTTCCTCGGCAGCCCAGAGCAACGCAGACGAACCGGACTGATAGGTGACCTTGACCCCAGGGGGCGATTGTCCGCCGGGGCGGGTGTCACCGCCGTAGCGCAGCACCCCCGCAATATCGGGGTGTTCGCTGGCGCGAATCAGTGCCGCAAGCGGGTCTAGAACTTCGGTCACCTGCATGTATCGGACTCCATCCTCGCACATAAGGGCAGCTCAGGCGGCACGGCTCAGTCTAGTACGGCAGTCCGGGTCCGTTATGTAGATGGCCGGCGATGAGTTCAGCCTGACCGGGGCTGGTCGGCGCGTCTGCGGGCATGGAGAAGGCCACCGGTTGATCATGCGCAGTTTGTGAGGACAAGTGAGGATCGTGTGGTGGCCGCTGGGCGCAGCGTAGATGCCGAGAGATGGTTGGCGGAGTTCGACACCGGGTTCGCGTGGATCGCGGGCCGGTTCTCCCGGGTCGAGCCGCGCCGGCAGGGCGCGGGCGTTCCTGTGCGGACTGTTGTCGGATGTGGACACTCGATCGTGTTGGCAGTTGGCCGAATAGGCCGGGGACGCCTCGCCGCATGCGATGCAGCGGCTGTTGGGCGAGGCAGTCTCGGACGCCGACAAGGTCGGCGATGACGTGCGCGGCTACGTGATCGACGCGCTCGGTGACCCGGGTGGGGTGCTGATCCTCGATGACACCGGTGATCTGAAGGGGGCTTACACACTATCGGGGTGCAACGGCAGTACAACCGAGCCTCCACGGATAACCCCCGCATGCGCGGGGAGCAGCGCACCACCCGGATCAACGAGACGTACGCGCCGGGATCACCCCCGCATGCGCGGGGAGCAGCAGACCCCGAAGTCCTTGATGCGGTCGATCCACGGATCACCCCCGCATGCGCGGGGAGCAGGGGATGGTCGGCCGATTCACGAAGCGCCCGAAGGGATCACCCCCGCATGCGCGGGGAGCAGTTGCCCTAACCGTCGGCGTAATCGTCGGCGTTAGGATCACCCCCGCATGCGCGGGGAGCAGATTTCTTCGCCACGACGCTGATGAGCAACGGCGGGATCACCCCCGCATGCGCGGGGAGCAGAGGGGGTGCCCCGACGGCGAGCCGAGATCAGCAGGATCACCCCCGCATGCGCGGGGAGCAGCCTCTGGCCTACCCAACCTTCGAGCGGAGCGCCGGATCACCCCCGCATGCGCGGGGAGCAGGACGTGTCGGTGGTTTTGACGGCGGTCGGGTCAGGATCACCCCCGCATGCGCGGGGAGCAGCATCTGGGTGGTCACCACTGGGTCACCGCCTTGGGATCACCCCCGCATGCGCGGGGAGCAGCGCCTGGCCGCCGAGGCCAACCTGCCCATGCTGGGATCACCCCCGCATGCGCGGGGAGCAGCTGAACGTGGCCGCGCAACTGGTCGGCCGGAAGGGATCACCCCCGCATGCGCGGGGAGCAGGATCGACTCCTCGTCGTCGTCGAGCTGGGCACGGGATCACCCCCGCATGCGCGGGGAGCAGGGCCGCGTCGTAGGAGCCGAACGTCGTGACGTCGGATCACCCCCGCATGCGCGGGGAGCAGTCGGCCTCGGCGACCCGCACCCGGATCGGGGTGGGATCACCCCCGCATGCGCGGGGAGCAGCGGTCGTCGCCGTGCCCCAGCCGCCGGTGACGGGGATCACCCCCGCATGCGCGGGGAGCAGCCCTCGATCTTGCGCATGGTCTGGGCGACCGACGGATCACCCCCGCATGCGCGGGGAGCAGACTTCCTGACCTGGGGCGCTAGAGATCAACTACGTCGTTTTCAATCACTTTGGCTGACAGCCCGTTCATGTGGTCGGTCCTGCTTCCGCTGGTCGAGGTCGGCAGTTGGGGCCACGGAGCATGGTAGCCAAGGCGGACCCCGGCGATGGCGTCGTACACCCTTCTCTCATCAAGCTTGATCTTGGCCTGTTGGGCGAAGAGGCCGAGCGTCGAAGACGACGGTCGGCGGCAGGCTGAGGTTGGCGGCGGCGTGCGCGGCGCAGGCCGTCGCGGACGGCTGCCGCGCAGGATCGACGTGCGGGAGGCGCGGGCGGAGCGCGGGCGCGCGGGCGGCAAGCGAGGCGGGGCGCGGCTGACGTGACTCCCTCGACATCGGCTATTGACGTCGCCGTAACAGGGGTTTAGCGTCTGTCGAACCGCTTCGTCGAACCGCTTCGACGATCATTCGAATGCGGTCCCCTGCCTGGCCGGAGGAGGTGCGCGGTGGCCACCATGCAAGACGTCGCCCGCCTGGCGCAGGTCTCGGCCAGCACCGTTTCCTACGTGCTCACCGGTGCCCGGCCGATCTCCCACGCCACCCGGGCCAAGGTGCTCGCCGCCATGGCCGAGCTCGACTACCAGCCCAACGCCATGGCCCGTGGTCTGGCCAGTCGGCGCAGCCGGATCCTGGGCCTGCTGCTGCCGATGGACGAGCGCGGCCTCGGCGCGACCGAGACGGCGTTCGTCACCGGGGCCGCCGCGGCGGCCAGCGCCGTCGGCTACCACCTGGTGTTGTCACCCGTCGGCGGTGGCGGCGACCTCGACGACCTGCGCCGGCTGGCCAGCCAGCGGATGTTCGACGGCGTCGTGCTGATGGAGGTGCAGCTCACCGACGAGCGGGTCACCGCGCTCCAGCAGGCCGGTGTGCCGCTGGTGCTGATCGGGCGTACCGGGGACACCGACGGGCTCTCCTACGTTGACATCGACTTCGAGCAGACCGTGCGGGAGGCGGTGGCGCACCTGGTCGGCCTGGGGCACCGGCAGATCGTCTACGTCAACCACTCGGCCGAGACCCTGACCAGCGGTTACGGGCCGGCTTTGCGTACCCGGGACGCCTTTGTCACGGCCATGACCGGCCACGGCCTGGAGCCGGTCATGATCCCGGCCGAGGACAGCGCCGCTGGCGGGCGGGCCGCGCTGGCCGCCGCCTTCGCGCGGGCGCCGGGCCTGACGGCCGTGCTGGCCATGAACGAGACGGCGATCTTCGGCATGCTCGGCGAACTGACCGCGCGTGGGCTGTCCGTGCCCGACGACGTGTCGGTCGTCTCGATGGTCACCTCGCCCCAGGTCGCCGAGCTGGCCACCCCGGCGTTGACCGCGATGACGTCGCCCGGGTCGGCGATGGGCCGGATCGCGATCGAGGCGCTGGTGCGCCACCTGGACGGGACCGGTGCCGAGCGCCACCAGCAGCTGCTGCCGTGCGCGCTGGAGGTCCGGGGATCGACCGCAGCACCACGAAGCCGCCAACCGATGGGGGCTGACCAGTAGAAACGGCCCGTCGTCGCGCGGCAACGCGACGACGGACCCAGCGAAGTACCGGGCTCGATACTCAACGAGGAGGATAGCAATGCAGCGATTCCGCCGGATCGTCGCCGCGATCGCCCTGGCGGCGACCGCGACGACCACCGTGGCCGCGTGCGGGGGCGACGACAGCGGTGACGACAGCGGGGCCAAGACCCTCAAACTCTGGCACTACGAGGGCGAGAACAGCGCGATGGGGATCGGCTGGGACCGGGCCATCGAGATCTTCAAGACCGAGCACCCGGGCGTCGAGGTGCGCTTCGAGCGCAAGGCGTTCGAGCAGATCCAGCAGAACGCCGGCATGATCATCAATTCGTCCGAGGGTCCGGACATCATGGAGTACAACAAGGGCAATGCGACGGCCGGCCTGCTGTCGTCCCAGGGCCTGCTCACCGACCTCAGCGGCGAGGCGGACAAGCGCGGTTGGGCCGACAAGCTCAGCCCCAGCCTCCAGACCACCGCCCGGTACAGCGACAAGGGCGTGATGGGGTCGGGCAACTGGTTCGGCGTGCCGAACTACGGCGAGTACGTCACGGTCTACTACAACAAGGACCTGTTCGACCGCAACGGCGTCAAGGTGCCCACCACCATGGCGGAGCTGACCGGCGCGATGGACACCTTCGTCGGCAAGGGCATCACCCCACTGGGCATGGCCGGTGCCGAGTACCCGGCCGGGCAGCTCTTCTACCAGCTGGCCCTGTCGAAGGCCGACCGGCAGTTCGTCGACAACTACCAGCTCTACAAGAACCCGGTCGACTTCCACGCCGACCCGCTGAAGTACGGTGCGGAAACCTTCGCCGACTGGGTGCGGAAGGGCTACGTGGCCAAGGACTCGGCGAGTCTCAAGGCCGAGGACATGGGCACCGCGTTCATCGCGGGCAAGACGCCGATGATCGTCTCGGGGAGTTGGTGGTACGGCCGCTTCAAGGCCGAGATGAAGGCCAACTGGGACACCTTCCTGTTCCCGGGCAACACCCTGAACGCCGGCTCGTCCGGCAACCTCTGGGTCGTCCCGACGAGCAGCAAGGCCAAGAGCCTGGCGTACGACTTCATCGACATCACCCTGCGCCCGGAGATCCAGGACCTGATCGGCAACAACGGTGGTATCCCGGTGGCCGGCGACCCCGCCAAGATCAGCGACCCGAAGGACCGCAAGCTGATCGGGGACTTCAACACGGTCAGCAAGCAGGACGGTCTGGCCTTCTACCCGGACTGGCCGGTGCCCGGCTACTACGACGTGCTGGTCGGCGGCTTCCAGAGCCTGATCAACGGGTCCAAGTCCCCCGATCAGGTGCTCGACACGATCGCCAAGCCGTACGCCGATGGCGTCAAGGAGATCACCGGCAAGTGACACGGCGAGCGGCGGGCGCGACCGGCACGACCGACGTGCCCGCCCGCCCCGCCGGGAAGGATCCTCCATGGCAGTCTCCGACACCGTCGCCGCCACACCGTCGGCGGCGACCCCCACCCCCGCGCCTGCGTCCCGGCGTCGACCACGAGGCCGCGACGCGGCGTACTGGCTCTACCTGCTCCCCGGAGCGGTGCTGTTCATCCTGGTCATCGGCGTGCCGCTGGTCGGCACCGGCTACCTGTCGCTGACCCGGTGGTCGGGCGTCGGTGACCCCACCTTCGTCGGGTGGGACAACTACCAGCAGTTGCTGCGCGACGAGGTGTTCTGGGCGTCGTTCCGCAACACCGTGGCGATGATCGTCGCGATGGTGGTGGTGCCGACCCTGCTCGGGCTGCTGCTCGCCTCGGTGCTCTTCGACGTCATCGGGCGTCGGTTCAAGCCGCGTACGGCGGCGGCGTTGCGGGCCGCGTTCTATCTGCCGCAGGTGCTGCCCGTGGTGGTGGCCGGCATCGTCTGGGGCTGGATCCTGCGCCCCGACGGCGCGTTCAACAGTCTGCTCGACGCGGTCGGTCTCGGGGCGCTGCGCCACGACTGGTTGGGCGACCCGGACACCGCGCTGCCGGCGGTGATGGCGGTGATGATCTGGGTGCAGATCGGCTACCCGGTGGTCGTGTTCATGGCGGCGTTGCAGCGGGTCGACCCGGAGCTGTACGAGGCGGCCGAGGTCGACGGGGCGAACTGGTTGCGCCGGTTCCGGGCGATCACGCTTCCACAGATCCGCCCGGAGACCTTCGTGGTGGCCCTGACCTGCACCATCGCCGCGTTGAAGGTGTTCGGGCCGATCTTCGCGCTGACCCGGGGCGGCCCGGAGAACTCCACGAACGTGCCGTCGTACTTCGCGTACTACACGTTCTTCAAGAAGCTCCAGGTCGGGTACGGCTCCGCGATCTCCACCGTGCTCACCGTGATCATCGTCGTGGTGGCCGTGGTCTTCATCTGGGTGCAGGCCCGCAGCGAGCGCCGGGACCGGGGGTTCTGAGATGGCCGTCACGATCACCGACGCCCCCCTCCGCCGGCCGGTGCGCGACCGGCACCACCGTGGCGTCAGCCGCTGGGTGGTGCTCGCCGGAGTCACCGTGGGCGCGCTCGTCATGCTGGTGCCGTTCGCGTTCATGCTGCTCAACGCGTTCAAGTCGCCCGGTGACTACTCGTCGGGCGGCCCCCTGAGCTGGCCGACGGAGTTCTACACCAGGGGTCTGCGGACGTACTGGTCCGAGGTGAACTTTCCGCTCAAGTTGTGGAACTCGGCGCTCATCGCCGGGTCCGTGGCGGTGCTCGGCGTCCTCGTGTCGCTGCTCAACGCGTACGCCCTGGGTATCGGCCGGGTCCGCGGCCGGTTGTGGATCGTCGGGTTGTTCCTGCTGGCCAACATGTTGCCGCAGGAGGCGTTGATCTACCCGCTGTACTACGCCGCCAAGGAGATCGGCCTCTACAACACCCGACCGTCGGTGATCATCATCTTCACCGTCATCCAGAGCGCGTTCGGCACGTACCTGCTCGCCTCGGTGCTGGGCACGTTCCCGCGCGCGCTGCTGGAGGCCGCGGCGCTCGATGGCGCCGGCAAGTGGACGGTGCTGTGGCGGGTGATCTTTCCGAACCTGCGGCCGACCCTCGCCGTCCTGCTCATCTTCTTCTTCATCTGGACCTGGAACGAGTTCCTCATCCCGCTGGTCATGCTGATCGACAACCAGACACAGACCATCCCGGTCGCGCTCGCGTCGCTGCAGGGTGACCGCCTGATGGACGCCCCGACGACCAACGCCGGCGCGTTGATCAGCCTGGTGCCGGCCATCCTCTTCTTCCTCATCTTCCAGCGCACTCTGGCGCGTGGCATCACGGCAGGAGCCGAGAAGTGAAGTTCACCGACGGGTACTGGCAACTGCGCCCGGGGGTCAGCGTGCTGCGCCCCGGCACGGTGGAATCGGTCGAGCCCGACGACCGTGGTTTCACCGTCTTCGCGCCGGCCGGTCGCATCAACGGTCGGGGCGACACGCTCAACCGGCCCGTCGTCACCGTCCGTTTCTTCTCCCCCGCGCCCGGCGTGGTCGGAGTCACCATCGGCCACCACAACGGCGGACTGCCCCGTGAACCCCACTTCGGGTTGAACACCGACGACACGCACCCGGTCACCGTCGACATCACCGGCATCAGCGCGTCGCTGACCACCGGCGAGCTGACCGTCCGGGTCGCGCTGGTCGACGGCTGGCGGGTCGAGTTCCGGCACGGCGACCGGCTGATCACGGCCTCCACCGGTCGCAGCGTCGGAATCGTCGCCGACGGCGAGGGCCGCCGGTACGTGCACGAGCGGCTCGCTCTCGGCGTCGGCGAGACGGTGTACGGGTTGGGCGAGCGGTTCGGCCCGTTCGTGAAGAACGGACAGACGGTCGACGTCTGGAACGCCGACGGCGGCACCGCCAGCGAGCAGGCGTACAAGAACGTGCCGTTCTATCTCAGCAGCGCCGGCTACGGGGTTTTCGTGGACCACCCGGAGCACGTGTCGTTCGAGGTCGGCTCGGAGGTCGTGGCGCAGACGCAGTTCAGCGTCGAGGGCCAGTCGCTCACCTACCACGTCATCGACGGGCCCACCCCGAAGGACGTGCTGCGCCGCTACACGGCGTTGACCGGCCGACCGGCCCGGGTGCCCGCCTGGTCGTACGGGCTGTGGCTGTCCACGTCGTTCACCACGTCGTACGACGAGAAGACGGTGACCGAGTTCGTCGACGGGATGGCCGAGCGGGACCTGCCGCTGTCGGTGTTCCACTTCGACTGCTTCTGGATGCGCCAGTTCCACTGGGTGGACTTCGTCTGGGATCCGGCGACCTTCCCCGACCCGGAGGGCATGCTGCGCCGACTGCACGAGCGCGGCCTGAAGGTGTGCGTGTGGATCAACCCGTACATCGCGCAGCGCTCGTACCTCTTCGAGGAGGGCCGCCAGGCCGGCTACCTGGTGCGCAACCCGGACGGGTCGGTGTGGCAGTGGGACAAGTGGCAGGCCGGCATGGCGCTCGTCGACTTCACCAACCCGGACGCGGTGGCCTGGTTCACCGGCAAGCTCAGGGCGCTGCTGGACATGGGCGTCGACTGCTTCAAGACCGACTTCGGTGAGCGCATCCCGACCGACGTGGTGTGGCACGACGGGTCGGACCCGCAGCGCATGCACAACTACTACTCCTACCTCTACAACAAGGCGGTCTTCGAGCTGCTGCGGACCGTGCGTGGCGAGGGCGAGGCGGTGCTGTTCGCCCGCTCGGCCACCGCCGGCGGCCAGCAGTTCCCGGTGCACTGGGGCGGCGACTGCGAGTCGACGTTCGTCGCGATGGCCGAGTCGCTGCGCGGTGGGCTGTCCCTGGCGTCGTCCGGCTTCGGCTACTGGAGTCACGACATCGGCGGCTTCGAGGGCACCCCCGACCCGGCGGTGTTCAAGCGGTGGATCGCGTTCGGCCTGCTCTCCTCGCACTCGCGGCTGCACGGCTCCGGCTCGTACCGGGTGCCGTGGGCGTACGACGCGGAGGCGGTGGACGTGCTGCGCCACTTCACCCGGCTCAAGCTCAGTCTCATGCCGTACCTGGCGGCGACGGCCGAGGAGGCGCACCGGGACGGAATCCCGATGATGCGTCCGATGATCGTGGAGTTCCCGGACGATCCGGCCGTGGCGCACCTCGATCGGCAGTACATGCTCGGCCCGGACGTGCTGGTCGCCCCGGTGCTCAGCGCCGACGGGCAGGTCACCTTCTACGTGCCCGCCGGCACGTGGACCCACCTGGTCACCGGCGCGCAGCTCACCGGCCCGGCCTGGGTCACCGAGAAGCACGAGTACGACAGCCTGCCGGTGCTCGCCCGGCCCGGCGCGGTCATCGGGTTCGGGTCGCGCTCCGACCGGCCCGACTACGACTGGGCCGACGGGGTGGAACTGCGGCTCTACGCTCCAGCGGAGGGGCAACGGCAACGGGTACGGATCCCGGCGCCCGGCGAGGGGCCGGGCGCGCAGTTCGAGGTGAGCTTCCGCGGCGGGGTGGCGACCGCCGAGCTGGTGGCGGGCGAGTCGTCGGCGTACCACTGCGTGGTGGCCGGCACGGAGAGGTCGGGACGATGACGGCACGGAACTTCCCGGAGGACTTCGTCTGGGGTTCAGCCACGGCGGCGTACCAGATCGAGGGCGCGGCCACCGAGGACGGCCGCGGCCCGTCCATCTGGGACACCTACAGCCACACCCCCGGGCGTACCCGCAACGGTGACACCGGCGACGTGGCCGCCGACCATTACCACAGGTGGTCGCAGGACCTGGACCACATCGCCGAACTGGGGTTGGGCGCGTACCGTTTCTCGATCTCCTGGCCCCGGGTGCAGCCGGGCGGTTCCGGGCGGTTCCACCAGGCCGGCCTGGACTTCTACGCACGGCTGGTCGACGGCCTGCTGGAGCGCGGCGTCCGACCGGTCGCGACCATGTACCACTGGGACCTGCCGCAGGAACTGGAGGACGCCGGCGGGTGGCCGGCGCGGGAGACGGCGCTGCGCTTCGAGGAGTACGCGTCGGGGATCGTCGCGGCGCTCGGCGACCGGGTGCACACCTGGACCACGCTCAACGAGCCGTGGTGTTCGGCGTACCTGGGCTACGGCTCCGGCGTACACGCGCCCGGTCGGACCGAACCGGCGGCCGCGCTGGCGGCGGTGCACCACCTGAACCTGGCGCACGGCCTGGCCGGGCGGGTGGTCCGGGAGTTGGCACCGGACGCCGAGCTGTCGGTGACGTTGAACCTGCACGTCGTCCGGGGCGCGTCCGACTCGACCGCCGACTCCGACGCGGTCCGGCGGATCGACGCGTTGGCGAACCGGGCGTTCCTCGGCCCGATGCTGGACGGGGCGTACCCGGCCGACCTGCTGGCCGACACCGCCGCCGTCACCGACTGGTCGTTCGTGCGCCAGGGTGACGAGAAGCTGATCGCGGTGCCGCTGGACGTGCTCGGGGTCAACTACTACTCCAGCACCCTGGTCCGCACCTGGGACGGACACTCGGCCCGTTCCGACGCCGACGGGCACGGCGCCTCGGCCCACTCGCCGTGGGTGGGCGCCGACGACGTCGACTTCCTGCCGCAGCCCGGCCCGTACACGGCGATGGGGTGGAACATCGACCCACCGGCCCTGACCGAGTTGCTGCTGCGGTTGCATCGCGAGTACCCGGGCCAGCCGTTGATGATCACCGAGAACGGCGCGGCGTTCGACGACGTGGTCTCGGCCGACGGACGGGTCCACGACGACCGGCGGATCGACTACCTGCGCCGGCACATCGGCGCGATGGCCGACGCCCGCGCGCAGGGCGCGGACGTCCGGGGCTACTTCGTCTGGTCGCTGCTGGACAACTTCGAGTGGGGCTACGGCTACGACCGTCGCTTCGGCATCATCCGCGTCGACTACGACACCCAGGAGCGCACCTGGAAGGACAGCGCCCACTGGTACCGCCACCTGGCCACCAACGGCCAGCTGTCAGTTCCTGACTCTTCGAGCGTCGGGGTCGGCGTCAGCAGTTGACGGCGCAGGCGAGGGTGCGGAATGGTGCGCGGAGGTGAGGCGCAGGACGACGGCGGTGGCGTTGTCGCTGCCGCCCTCGGCCAGTGACTCGGCGAGCAGGGCGCGTACCGCGCGGCTCGGGTCCGGCTCGCCGAGCAGCTCACGGATCCGGTGGTAGTCGAGCTGGTCGCTCACCCCGTCGGTGCAGAGCAGCCAGGTGTCGTCCGGCCGCAGCGCCACCCCGAGCAGGTCCGGGTCCGGCCGGTCGGGGTGGCCGAGATAGCGCAGGAGCTGGTAGCGGGCTCGGGCCGCCTCCGGGGAGTTCGCCGACCACCAGCCGTGCAGCACCCCCAGCCAGGCCATCGTGTGGTCCACGGTCACCAGTTCCAGCAACCCGTCCCGCAGTCGGTACGCCCGGCAGTCGCCCAGTTGGACGAGCCAGGCCAGCTCGCCGTCCGGCTCGGCGACCAGGGCGGTCAGGGTGCAGCCGGCCAGTTCGTCCAGGGCGGCGCTGGCCCGGCGTACCCGGATCTGGGCCTCGGTGACCGCAGCGCGCAGCTCGCGGGGGCCGACGGTCGGCCAGCTGGCGTGGACCAGTTCGTGCAGGGTGTCCCGCGTGGTGCTGCCGGCGATCCGGCTGCCCTCGCCCTCGCCCATGCCGTCGACGACCGCCACGAACGGCAGTTCCGGGTCGACATGCAGGACGTCGAAGTTGGCCGGGTAGCGGTGGCCGACCACGGAACCGCCGGCGACCTTCCACTCGACCCGGCCGACGGGCAGCCGACGGGCCGCCTCGACGGGCTGGTCGGCGGTGCGGCGACGGAACACCAGCGGACGGTAGCACCGCTGCGGGCCGGGACCGGGGCGTCCGGCGTCGTGTCGGTGCAGGCCGATTCGTCTGTGGGTTCTCGGCGAAGGTGATCCGGGCCAGCGCGCTGACCAGCAGCGGATCAGATCCGGTGAGAAGCGCTACGGTGTCTTCTTCTCACCGAAACTGATCTCTCTGCTGGCCGCCGGTTGGTCTGTGGGTGGACAGGCGGTCGGCAACGCTTGCCAGTGCTGCGAGGTATGACGCCATAACCGCATCGACGGGTGGCCTGAAACGTAGCGTCCACGAGGGCTTCGAGAGCGGGGGTGACGATGGACTTCCCCACGCTGCTGAGATCCGCCTTTGGCCTGTTGATACCCGCTGCACTGCTACTGGCGGCGTTATGGGCGTTTGGTGCGATCCGGCGTAGGCTTACCGCGAGGCGGAACCGACAGACCGGAGGCGGTGGACTCGACTGAGCCCACCGCCCCTGGATCCGTCAACGCTGGGCGTCGATCAGCCCCTGACGTGCGACAACAGCTGCGTCAGTGGTGATGAGTAGCCCGACACCCGACCAGATTACGAGCGGTACGTAGCCCAAGGCTTCGGCGAGCTTGTTGATCCAGGCGACGCAATCCTCGATCGATTGCGTCGAGACGCCTAGATCAGTGGCGATCGTCTGGGTGGCAACCGGGCTGCCGGCCCGCTCGGCGAGATAGCGCACGAGGCCCTGGCCGTTGCTGTCGATCTTGCGGAGCAAGGCGCGAGCGTCGAACGCGACGTCGGGCCCGCCCGTGATCCACTCACGGGTCGGGTCGTTGGCGGGGTTCTCGTCGATCATCACCACTCCAGGGCTGACCATGCCTCCATGGCGGTGGCCGCTGCCGGCCTTCAGGCGGTACAAATGTCGGTCGCGCGACCGATGTAGGCATCATCCGAGTTGTAGTAGGCGGTCACCCACAACATGAAGGTACCGCTGAGCAGACTTGCATGGTCCCCGGTCGGAGTGCTCCATGATCCGCTCGACGACGCGTAGGGCCAGTTCTCGGTGGTCTTCCACCACTGGCCGTTGATGAACAGGTCGCGGTAGATGTGCAACTGCCTGTTGGGTTGGGCGTCCACGCCCCACCCCTTGTCCTGAACGTACCTCGTCGGAAGGATGTGGCAGGCGATGTCGGCGTAGACGATGGGGGCGAGTGCCTGTGGCTGGCTTGCCTTGGCCATGGCGAGTCTCGCAAGGGCTCCGCGCTCGTCCGTCCGGAAGAGATCGGGCGACAGCGAGGAAGCTGCCGACACTTCGCTGGGCCGAGCTGCGGCTGGTGAGGCTGCGGCGGCCAGGAGGGTGGCGACGATAAGTAAGATCGCGCTTCCCTGGCGTCCAACGCGTCGGATCACTCTCTGCACTTGTGTGCCTCCTTACCGTGGCATCAGTTCGGCCCGATGCTTCCAATGGGGAACCGGTAGACGGAACCCAAAATTTGCATCCACGACTGTGGATATACGAAGAGTTTCCAAACTTTGCCCAACTCGCCTGGGTGGACGGAATCACGCACCCATGGCGGGAGAGCGTGACGGCGCCGTCAGCCAGCAAGATGAACATCGCTTGTGACTGGTAGGGCCCTGGTTAGGGAGTGTCAACGTAAGTTGACACCATGAGTCGGGCAACGGAACTCGCGGCGGCGGCCGGCAGCACCGACCCCAGGGTCGGCCTGCGCGCGGTGCTCGCCCTGCGCCGGCTCCTCGAACGGCTGGAGGTGGTCCAGGTGGACAACGCCCGACGGCAGGGCTGGTCCTGGCAGGAGATCGCCGACGCGCTCGAGGTCAGCCGGCAGGCGGTCCACAAGAAGCACGCCGGGCGACCGGCGGTCCGAGGAACCTGGGAGGAATGATGTTCGTGCGGTTCACCGACCGGGCCCGCGCTGTCGTCCGACGGGCGGTCGAGCAGGCCCGCAGCGACGGGCGGCGGCCCGTCGGCACCGAACACCTGCTGCTGGCCATCCTGGCCGACGACGACGCGCTCGCCAGCCGGGTGCTGACCGGGGCCGGCGTGCGCGCCGACGACCTGCGCGCGCGGATCCGGCGACACGTCGGCGACGGCGGGATCGGGCTCGGCGAGGCGGACGCCGCCGCGCTGCGCGAGATCGGCATCGACCTCGCGGCCATCGTCGCCCGGATCGAGGACTCCTTCGGCCCGGACGCCCTGCGCGAGGCCGTCCCGGCCCCACGCCGCCGGTGGCGGCTGCGTCGGGCGGTCGGCGGGCCGTTCTCGTCCCGCTCCCGCAAGGTGCTGGAGCTGGCGCTGCGCGAGGCGCTCCGGCTGCACCACCGCCACATCGGCACCGAACACATCCTGCTCGGCCTGCTCCGTGAGGGTGGCGGCCTGGGCGCCCGGGTGCTGATCGAGGCGGGCGTCGACCTCGACGACCTGCGCCGACGGATCGAGCTCGCGCTCCGGACGGCGGCCTGACCGGCCCATCCGGTCCCGGCCCGGCTCAAACCTGTTTGCGGTCAATGCAACGTCGGTCACCGTCCGGTCGCTGACCGGCCCGGGGTGCTGCACACTTGCGCCGTGGATGGTGCAGAACAGCAGCGCACGGTGACCGGCGACGACCGCCCCCCGCGCTCGGCGGTGGTGGTCAACCCGACCAAGGTGACCGATCTCGACGAGTTCCGGCGGACCGTGGACGAGGCCCTCGCCACCGCCGGCTGGCCCGCCCCGAGCTGGTACGAGACCACCGCCGAGGACCCCGGCCGGGGACAGACCGAACAGGCCGTCGCCGCCGGCGCGGAACTGGTCTTCGCCTGCGGCGGCGACGGCACGGTGATGGCCTGCGTCACCGCGCTGGCCGGCACCGACGTCGAACTCGCCGTGCTGCCGCAGGGCACCGGCAACCTGCTCGCCGCCAACCTGGGGCTCTCCAACGACCTGGCCGCCGGCCTGGAGGTGGCCGTCGAGCGCGGGCGACGCCGGCTGGACGTCGGCGTCGTCGACGACCAGTGCTTCGCGGTGATGGCCGGGATGGGCTTCGACGCCCAGATGCTGGCGGACACCTCCGAGACCACCAAGGCCCGGATCGGCTGGCCCGCGTACGTGGTGGGGGCCGCGAAGCACCTGCGGGACCGGCCGATGCGGGTCACCATCCGGATCGACGACCGGCCACCGGTGCGCCGCCGGGCCCGCTCCGTGCTGGTCGCCAACGTCGGGCGGCTCCAGGGTGGGGTCCGCCTGCTCACCGAGGCCGAACCCGACGACGGCTGGCTCGACGTGGCCGTGCTCACCCCGCGCACCCTGCGCCACTGGCTCACCATGGGCTGGGCGCTGGTCCGCCGGCAGGGCAGCGTCCCGCAGTTGGAGGTCCACCGGGCCCGCAAGGTCGTCATCACCAGCAACCGGGCCCAACCCCGACAGCTCGACGGCGACCTGATCGCGCCGGGCCGCGTCCTGACCGCCGAGGTCAGGCCCGGGTCGCTCTGGCTCTGCGTGCCGCGCCCGGCGCGTGACCCGGACCTGGCGTACGACGCCGACGCGGCAGCGAAGCGCGGTGAGAAGTTGGTCGAGGAAGCCCGCCGTGAGTAGCACCCGGCTCGTCCCCGAGACCCGGTTGATGTCGTCGGACGAACTCTCCGCCGACGACGCCTGGCGTACGCTGCGCCGCCACGGTGGCTGGCGGCTGCTGCGGGACGCGTTCATCCGGTTCCGCTACGGCGACGGGTTCAGCCACTCCCGGGCCTTCGCCCTGCAGCTCTGCCTCGCCGTCGTCCCGTTCCTGATCGCGCTGACCGGCCTGATCAGCGACCTGGGTGTCGAGGAAGGCGGCCAGGTGGTCGCCGACACCGTGCTGGCGCTGACTCCCGGGCAGAGCGAGCAGGTGGTGCAGGACCTGCTCGGTGACAGCGACCGCACCGAGAGCACCGGTGAGTTGGCGCTGACCCTCGGCCTGATCACCGGTCTGGTGGCGCTGACCACCACGATGGCCCAGATCGAGCGCGGCGCGAACCGGATCTACGGTGTGGAGCGGGACCGCCCCGCGCTCTGGAAGTACCTGCGGGCGGCGGTGCTCGCCGTGGTCGCCGGCCTGCCGGCGCTGGCCGGGTTCCTGATCCTGGTCGGCGGCGGGGCGATGGGCGAGTCGGTGCAGCGGCACTACGAGTGGGGTGACCTCGCTGCCGGAGCCTGGGAGGTGGTGCGCTGGCCGCTGAGCCTCGTGCTGACCGTGGTCGCGGTGGCGGTGATCTTCCGGCACGCGCCCCGGCGCAAGCAGCCCGGCCTGTCCTGGCTCTTCTTCGGCGCCGGCATCGCCACCGCCCTGTGGTGGCTGGCCAGCCTGCTGCTCGCCGGGTACGTCAGGTTCGCCGGCGGCTTCGGCCAGACGTACGGGGCGCTGACCGGGATGATGGCGTTGCTGCTGTGGGCCAACCTCACCGGCATGGCGCTCTTCGGCGGGCTGGCCTTCGCCGCCCAACTGGAGGCGATGCGGATCGGGGTGCCGGAGCCGGCCCAGCCGGACCTGTGGGAGCCCGAGGCCGAGCGGGTGGAGATGCTCGACACCGGTGAGATGACCGCGCTGTAGACCCCGCCTCACCCGACGGGCGTGTACGAGGTGGCGGAATCGGGTACAGCGCGCCTCGCCACGTCGACGCAGGGAGGTGCGGGTTGACCGCGGTCAGGGAGACGACGGCCCGACGGCCGCTCGGCCATTTCGCCGAACGGAGCGTCGCCGGCCTGTTGGCCGTGGCCGGCGCGGGCGTCGGCTTCGGGCTGTTGCTGATGCTCGTCCGGTTCAGGTGGAGCCCGATGTACCACGCCGACCACGAGGCGGCCGAGTGGTTCAACGGGCTCGTCGCACCGCACCACGCGCTGGTCACCGTGCTCCAGGCGATCACCGACCTGGGCGGCCGACCGGTGCTGATCTGGCTGGTCACCATCGCGGTGGTCAGCCTGCTGATCCGCCACCAGTCCCGGCTGGCGGTCTATCTGATCGTGACCGGGGTGGGCGGGCTGATCCTCGACCCGTCGCTCAAGGCCCTGGTCGGCCGGCTCCGCCCGGTGGTCGACGTGCCGGTCGCCAGCGCCCCCGGCAACAGTTTCCCCAGCGGACACGCGCTCGGCTCGTTCGTCGCGTACGGGGCGTTGCTGCTGGTCTTCCTGCCGGCCATGGCGCCCCGCTGGCGCAAGCCGGCGATCGCCATCGCCGCCGTGCTGGTGGCGCTGATCGGGTTGACCCGGATCGCGCTCGGCGTGCACTTCGTCTCCGACGTGCTCGGCGGCTGGCTGCTCGGCGCGGCCTGGCTCGGCGTCACCGCGTACGCCTTCCGGTTGTGGCGGCGGGAGCGCGGCCGGCCGGTGCCGCCGCTGGCCGAGGGCCTGGAGCCGGAGGCCGGCGACGAGATCACCCCGGCCCCGGCCGAGGAACACGTGCTGGAGCACCCCCGGTCGGCCGTCGCCGAACTGCTGGTCGGCTGGGTGATCGTCTTCGGTGCCCTGTACGCCTTCGGCACGTACGTCAGCTACCACGCCAAGGGCACCGTCTTCGAGACCCTGGACACCGACGTGCCGCGCTGGTTCGCCGCCCGGCACACCGACCTCCTCACCGAACTGAGCTGGTGGTGGAGCAAGTTCGGCGACACCCACGCCATCCTGCTCGTCTCGCTGGTCTTCTGCCCGCTGGTGCTGGCCGTCTGGAAGCGCTGGCGGCCGGTGCTCTTCGTGGTGCTGGCGCTCTTCGGCGAGCTGAGTCTCTTCCTCGCCTCGGCCCGGTTGGTGCAGCGGCCCCGCCCGGCGGTGGAGAACCTGGACGGGCCGATGCCCACCTCCTCCTTCCCGTCCGGGCACATCGCGGCGACCACCTGCCTCTGGCTCGTCATCGCGATCGTCGTGTTCGTCCGCACCGACCGCTGGTGGCGCTGGCTCTTCGTGGCGCTGGCCGCGATCATGCCGGCCGGGGTGGCGGTCTCCCGGATGTACCGGGGGATGCACCACCCGACCGACTTCATGGGCGCGCTCCTGCTCAGCGGCCTCTGGATCGGCCTGCTCTACTGGGTGATCCGGCCCAACGCCGACGTCGACCAGGGCAACCGCCCCGCGATCGAGTCGGAGCAGGTCGACGAGCTGGACGACGAGCTGGCCAAGGCCGGCCGCCCGGAGTGAGCCACCGACCGTGCTGCGGATGATGACCTGGAACATCAGGACCGGCGGCCGGGACCGGACCGGACCCGACCGCCGGGACCTGGTGGCCCGGGTCGTCGCCGCGCAGGCCCCCGACGTGCTGGCCCTGCAGGAGCTGCGCGGCTTCGACCGGCCGGGCGTGCTGGCCGGGTTCGCCGACCGGGTGGGGATGCGCCCGCGGCTGGCCCGTGCCTGCTTCGGTCAGCCGGTGGCCGTGCTGGTCCGCCCCGGGTGGCGGATCTGTTCGGCCGGGCCGGTCCGGCGGCCGTTCCACCACGCGGCGCAGCGGGTGGAGCTGGCCACCACCGCCGGCCCGCTCACCGTGCTCAGCGCGCATCTCGACCCGTACACCGGGCTGCGGCGGCGGATCGAGGCCGGTTGGCTCGCCGGGGCGCTGCGCCGTACGCCGGGGGAGCTGGCCCTGCTCGCCGGTGATCTGAACACCCTCGACCCGGTCACCGGGCACGCCGAACGGGTGGCCCGGCTGCCGGCGGCGTACCGGCGACGGCACCTGCGCCGCGACGGGCGGACGGTGGAGACCCGGGCGGTGGCCCGGCTGCTCGCCGCCGGCCTGGTCGACCTCTGGGCCCACACCGGCGGGCCGCCCGAGGCGGGCCTGACCGCGCCGACCTGGCACGGCGGGGGCGTCGAGTTCTCCGGCATGCGGTTGGACTACCTGCTCGGCACCCCGGCGCTCGCCGCCCGGCTGCGGGACTTCCGGGTGGTCCGCGGCGGTGACACCGAGTACGGCTCCGACCACTACCCGGTCGTCGCCGACCTGGACCTCGATCCGGCCTGACGGACTTGTCGACGCCTGCCGTGGTCGGCGTGTCCGACCTCGGGCCCGCGCCGCCGCCAGCAGGCCCTGGCTCTGCTGACCGAGCCCGTGCAACCGTCCCCGGCCCCGCCGCCATCCGTACGGTGACAGCGCCAACGTCCGGGACGGGGAGTGGCCGATGGGTGCCATGCGGGAGCAGGAGAACACCGGGTACGCCACGGCGGAGTTCGATCCCGGTCGGCAGGTCTTCCGGCTCTCCTGGCTACCCGGGGAGTTGACCCACCGGACGTATGCCGGGCAGCGGCGGGAGCACTCGGTCACCGCACTGCTGCCCGGACCCGTCCCGCACCGCGCTCCCGGCCCAGCGACTGATCCGGCCCGAGCCGGGCGGGTGGTGACCGTGACGGTGGGTGCCCGGGGTGTGGACGTGTGCCGGCCGCTGCGCGAGTGGGATCCGGAGCTGGCCGGGTCGGCCCCACCGATGGCCCCGATCGGGGTCGCCGTCGCGCCGGTGCGGGACCGGCCGGCGTACCGGTACGTCAGCCCCGACGGTGCGCGTGCCGCCCTGGTCTGGCGGTACGCCGCTGACGGGTGGGCCGCCGTGCTGGCCACCAACCTGCCCGGCGCGGCCGGCGTCCTGCGGCGGATCGCCGAAGGGCTGGTCGACGAGGACCGACCGCTCATGGTGCCCTTCGTCCGGCTGCCACCCCCGACGGGCTGCCGACTCGAACGGGTGGTGGTCGAGCGGCGGGACGGTCGGTGGCACCGGGCGTGGACCGGCTACGTCGCACCCGGCTCCTCGTCGCCGTACGGCGATCTGACCGTCGGCGTGACCCGGGACCGGGTGGGCGACGACGGGAGCGCCGTGGTCGACGGCCGGCCGGCGTGGTCGACCGGCGGTCTCGGCACGTACCGGGTCGGTCGGATCCCTGGTGCGACGCGGCCCTCGGCGGCCGAGGTCGGCGCCCTGACGCCCCACGGTCTGGCCGCGCTCGGCGGCCCCGGGGCCGCGCTGGCCCTCGCCGGCCGTGTCCGGCTGGTCACCGACCCCGACGACGAAGCCGGGTGGTGCCCGTTCTGAGGTGCGCCCCCGTGCAACCGATTCCGGTCCGGGGGCCATCCGTACGGTGACAGTGCCAGCGTCCGGGACGGGGAGTGGTCGATGCAGGCGACGCAACGGCAGGAGTACGTCGAGTTCGTGACGGCGGTGACGCCGAAGCTGCGACGGACGGCGTACCTGCTGACCGGAGGTGACGCCCACCGCGCCGACGATGTCGTGCAGCAGACACTGACCCGGTTGTACGTGAAGTGGGGCCGGGCGCGGGCCGCCGACGACGTGGCGGCGTACGTGCACCGGATGCTGGTCAACGCGTTCCGGCAGGAGCGGCGCTCCCGTTGGTTCGGGGTGCAGCTGTTCGACCGCGCGCCGGAACCGGAGCCGAGGGGTGTCCCGCCGACGGATGCGGTGGTGGACACGGTGGCGGTGCGGGCCGCGCTGGCAACGGTGCCTCCCGGTCAGCGGGTGGTGCTGGTGCTGCGCTTCTACGCCGACCTGAGCGTCGAGCAGACCGCCAGGGTGCTGGGCTGCTCGACCGGCAACGTCAAGAGCCAGACCGCGCGCGGGCTCGCCGCGCTGCGCCGACAGCTGCCGCTGGCGGACCCGACGGAGGTGAATCGATGAGCCACGACGAGGAGACCCTGGTCCGGCAGCTGTTGGCGCGGGCCGCCGACGACCTGCCCGACGGCGGGGTGGGGCCGGAGACCTTGCTGGTGGCGGGGGAACAGGTGATGCGACGTCGCCGCCGGGTGGTGACGGCAGCGGCGGCCATCGTGACCGTGTTCGCCCTGTTCGGCGTCGCCGTCGCGGTCGTCGGCGTACGGCAGGGCACGATCCCCGGCGACGGCAACCTTCCGTCACCGACGGTGAGCCGGACCGGGCCGCCGGCAGTGGCCCCGGAGAGGTTCGACCCGACCCGCCGGTTGCTCCGGCTGGGGAACCTGCCGGCCGGAGCCGGCCATCAGTCGTACCAGTCGGATCTGTACGTGATCTCGGTGCGGGCAGACGTGCCGGAGGCGCTGAGCCCCGGCGGTCCGGTGGAACCCGGTCCCATGATGGCCTCCAGCGCGTCGGTGGTCGTCCGGGTGGGTGCGCGTGGACAGGACGTCTTCGGCCAGTACCGGCGGAAGTCGGATCGGCGGATGCCGTCGCCGGCCCCGTCGGTCGACCTGCCCGGATCCCCGGTCGCCCCGGTGGGGGGGCACCCCGCCCACCTGTGGGCCGGCGGCGGCGACACCGTGCTGTCCTGGCAGTACGCGCCGGACGGGTGGATCTCCGTGGGGGTCATCGGGTTCGACCAGCCGGAGGCGGTCGTACGTCAGGTGGCCACCGGCCTGCTCTGGGAGGAACAGCGGGTGACCGTCCCGTTCGAGCCGGTCGCCGATCCGCCCGGCAGCATGCTCAAGGGTGTGGAGATCCGAACGTACCGGGGGAGGTGGCTGGACGTGACCGCGCACTACGTGATGAAGGCGGGCGCGGGCGAGGCGGGCGGGCGCGACATCCTCATCGGCGTCTCCGACGGGGTGTTCGCCGGAGACGGGTCGGACTTCCGTCGTACCCGGCTGATGGTGCGTGGGCGGGTCGCCTCGGCGGACGACGGGCCGAAGGGGTTCGGTGCCTATCGGGTGGCCCAGGTGCCCGGCTGCGCGGGTTGCGTCGCCGAGGTGGACACGGAGTCCGAGGCGGGCCACGCCGCGGTGGGTGGGCGCGACGGGGGGCTCGACCTGGCCGCCTCGATCAGGCTGGTCGACGGTAGCGACGACCCGACCGGCTGGCGTCCCCTGTAGTGGCGGGGTCGACGGCCGGTCCCGGGGAGGTGTCCGGGCCGGCCGGGTGAGGGGTGTGGATCAGAGTTCGCGGAGGCGGGGGAGGAGCTGCTCCTGCGCCCAGTCCAGGAACATCGGCTGGGTGTCCCCGCCGACCTGCACGATCGACACGTGGGTGAAGCCGGCGTCGACGAAGGCGCGGAACGCCTCGACGTGCCGGTCGACGTCGGGGCCGCAGGGGATGCCGTCGGCGACGTCACTCTCGCGGACGAACTGGGTGGCGGCGGCGAGGGCGTCCGGGTCGGGCAGGTCGGCGTTGACCTTCCAGCCGTTGCCGAACCAGCGGAACTGGTCGTGCGCGATCTTGCGACACTCGGCCTCGTCGGGGCCGTAGCAGATCGCCACCTGGCCGTAGCGGGGCCGCCCGACGCCGCCCGCGTCGTCGTACAGCTGGATGATCCGGGGGTCGGGTTCGGTGGCGACGATGCCGTCGGCGTACTCGGCGGCGAGCGCTGCCGACGACGGCCCGGACGCGGCCACGGCCATCGGGACGGGGCGTTCCGGCCGGTCCCAGAGGTAGGCGTCGGGGACGTCGAAGTGGTTGCCGGAGAAGGTCAACGTCTCACCGTTGAGCAGCGGACGGATGATCTGGAGCGCCTCGGAGAACATCTCGTGTCGCTGCTCGACGTGCGGCCAGCCGCCGACCACGTGCTCGTTGAGGTTCTCCCCGGCACCGAGGCCGAGGGTGAACCGGCCGTCGGAGAGGACCCCGATGGTGCTGGCCTTCTGCGCCACCACCGCCGGGTGGTAGCGGCGGATCGGGCAGGTCACGAAGGACATCAGCGCGGCCCGGCCGGTGGCGTGGGCGACCGCGCCCAGCACCGACCAGGCGTACGGGGAGTGGCCCTGCGCGTCGAGCCACGGGTAGTAGTGGTCGGACATGACCAGCTGGTCGAAGCCGGCCGCCTCCGCCCGTACCGCGTGGTCGACCAACTGCTTCGGGCCGGCCTGTTCGCACATCAGGGTGTAGCCGACGCTGACCATCCTGTTGCTCCTTCCGGGCGACGATCGTCACCGATTACCCCTGGTCGGTGCCGGTCAACCTCGGCTGTCCCGGCGCGTCGTCCGGCGCGGTGCCTCTTGACGGTGACGGGAGCGGCGTCTAAGGTCCGGCTTAACCGGTTCAGGCTGGTGGCGTCACATCCTGTGGTGGGGATGACTGCCCCCTGTGGCGGCCCGCGGCCGGCGTGGGTCGCCACAGGACCTGGCGGGGACAGCCGGGCAACTTAACCGGTTGCCTTCCCTGTGTCATCGGCCTACGCTGATCCGCACGCGGCCTGGGAGTCAGGCGGCGGCTGTCGGGCTACAGCCGAGCGCCACCGTCACCACCATCGCCACCCCGCCAGGGCAACGGGGTCGACCTTCCTGAGGAAAGCCATGAAGAAGCGACTTTCCGTCGCCGGCGTCGCCCTGCTCACCGTTCTCGCCGCCGTGTTCGCCTTCGGCCAGCCGGCCCAGGCCGCGGCCGGTTTCTCGGTCTCCGGCGGCAAGCTCTACGACGCCAACGGCAACGAGTTCATCATGCGTGGCGTCAACCACGCCCACACCTGGTACCCGCAGCAGACCAGTTCCTTCGCCAACATCAAGGCGCTGGGCGCGAACACCGTACGGGTGGTGCTGGCCAGCGGTGACCGCTGGACCAAGAACACCGCCGCCGACGTCAGCAACGTCATCTCGCTCTGCAAGGCCAACAAGCTGATCTGCGTGCTGGAGGTGCACGACACCACCGGCTACGGCGAGCAGGCCGGCGCGATCACCCTGGACCGGGCGGTCGACTACTGGCTGAGCATCGCCAGCGCCCTGCAGGGCCAGGAGCGGTACGTCATCGTCAACATCGGCAACGAGCCGTACGGCAACCAGGGCTATGCCACCTGGGCCACCGACAGCGCCAACGCGATCAAGCGGCTGCGGGCCGGCGGGCTCACCCACACGATCATGGTGGACGCGCCGAACTGGGGTCAGGACTGGTCGTTCACCATGCGCGACAACGCGGCCGGCGTGTTCGCCGCCGACCCGCAGAAGAACACCGTCTTCTCGATCCACATGTACGGCGTCTTCGACACCGCCGCCGAGATCAGCGACTACCTGGGCCGGTTCCGTAGCGCCAAGCTGCCCATCGTGGTCGGCGAGTTCGGCTTCGACCACTCCGACGGCAACCCCGACGAGGACACCATCCTGTCGTACAGCCAGGCCAACGGGATCGGTTACCTGGGCTGGTCGTGGAGCGGCAACGGCGGCGGCGTGGAATACCTCGACATGACCACGAACTTCAACCCGGCCGCCCTGACCACCTGGGGCCAGCGGATCTTCAACGGCGCCAACGGCATCAAGGCGACGTCGAAGGAGGCGTCGGTCTACTCCGGCACCACCCCGACCACCCCGCCCACCACGCCGCCGACGACCCCGCCGACCACTCCACCCACGACTCCGCCGACCACGCCGCCGACCACTCCGCCCACCACGACTCCGCCGGCGACCGGTGGCTGCACGGCGACCTACACGATCATCGGTTCGTGGCAGGGCGGCTTCCAGGGTGAGGTCAAGGTGACGGCCGGCAACGCGGCCATCAGCGGCTGGACGACGAAGTGGACCTTCGCCAACGGCCAGACCGTCAGTCAGTCGTGGAACGCCTCGGTGAGCACCAGCGGCAGCACCGTGACCGCCCGCAACGTCGACTACAACGGCCGGCTCGGGGCCGGGGCCAGCGCCGCCTTCGGCTTCATCGGCAGCTGGACCGGCACCAACCCGGTTCCTGCGGTGACCTGCACCGCGAGCTGATCGCCTCCGGACCATCGGTGGCCGGGTCCGCCCGGACCCGGCCACCGCCTTCTCCGGTACGCCCCCGCTCGGCTCCGCCTCGCCTCGCGTGTTTCGTGATCGACTCAGTGGGGGCGATATTGCGGTGTCGACCTGTCGCGGATACCGCAATATCGTCTCCCCTGTATAGATCAAGCGATGTCGATTGCGTCGACCTCCAGGAGCAGGGCCTGTTCCGGGTGCAGGGCGGGCAGTTGCAGGCCCAACGACCCCAGCACCGCACCGCTCAGTGTCACGGTGGGCAGCCAGCGGGGTGCGGTGATCTGCAACATCGCCGGCTCCGGCACCCCTGCGGCCGGGCGGACGGCGTACCGCCGGGCCGGGTCGAGGCCGGGCAGCCGGAGCGGGCCCGGGGCCTGCGTGGCGGAGGTGGCCAGCCGGGACACCGCGTACACCGCGCGGGAGCGGTCGTGGGCGACCACGCCGTGCGCCTGGACGGCCGGGTCCGGGTGGTCGATCCGGGTCACCCGGCCGGTGTGCAGCAGCGGCCGGAGCCGTTTGTGCAGGGCCACCCAGGCGGCCAGCTCGGCCCGCTCGTCGTCGCTGATCGCGCCGATGTCCCACTCGATGCCGTGGTGGCCGAAGAGCGCGGTGACCGCCCGGAAGCCCAGGTCGTGCACCCGCCCGGTGGTGTGCGAGCGCTCCGGGCCGATGTGCGTGCCGATCAGCTCCGGCGGCAGCAGCAGCCCGGTCCAGCGTTGGATCGACAGCCGTTCCAGGGCGTCGTTGCAGTCGCTGGCCCAGACCCGGTCGGTGCGCCGCAGGATCTCCAGGTCGACGCGGGCACCGCCGGACGAGCAGCTCTCGATCTCCAGGTGCGGATGCCGGGCGCGCAACTCGTCGAGCAGCCGGTAGGCCGCCACCGTCTGCGCGTGCACCCCGGGCCGGCCGGCGTGCCCGGCCTCGGTGAGGTCCCGGTTGTGGTCCCACTTGAGGTAGGCGATGCCGTCGTGCTCGGTCAGCAGCGCGTCGAGCCGGCCGAGCAGGTACCCGTACGCGTCCGGGTGGGCCAGGTCGAGGACCTGTTGGTGCCGCCACGGCAGGGGCAGCCGGCCGGGCGGGGCGAGCACCCAGTCGGGGTGGGCGCGGAACAGGTCGGAGTCGGGGTTGACCATCTCCGGTTCGACCCAGAGCCCGAACTGCATGCCCAGCCCGCGCACGTGGTCGACGAGCGGGTGCAGGCCGGCCGGCCAGACGTCGGCGTCGACGTGCCAGTCGCCCAGGCCCGCCCGGTCGTGCCGGCGTCCCCGGAACCAACCGTCGTCGAGGACGAACCGCTCCACGCCGACCTCGGCGGCCCGGTCGGCGAGCGCCCGCAGCCGGTCCAGGTCGTGGTCGAAGTAGACCGCCTCCCAGACGTTGAGGGTCACCGGGCGTGGCGCGCGGGGGTGACCCGGGCGGGACCGCAGGTGGGTGTGCAGCACGTCGCTGAGCCCGTCCAACCCGGCCGAGGAGTGCGCCGCGTAGAGCAGCGGGGTGGCGTACTCGTCGCTGGGGCCGAGGACGACCTCGCCCGGGGCGAGCAACTCCCCGCCGCTCAGGGTGGACTCCCCGGTCGGGCGGCGCTCGGCGGCGGTCACGTGGTCGCCGCTCCACGCGGTGTGCACCGCCCACACCTCGCCGTGGCCGAAGCCGAAACCGGCGGTGCCGGCGACCAGCAGCAGCGTGGCGTCGTGTCCGGTGCGGCCGTGCCGACCCTCGCGGACCCAGGCCCCCAGCGGCCACGGGTGCCGCTGCGGCGCACGTTCGCGGCACCAGCGCCCGGTCAGGTCGAGCAGTTCGGTGGCGACCGCCGGCACCGGCAGCACCGGCGTCAGCTCCCGCACCTCGTAGGGTCGGTCGCCGTCGTTGCGCAGCCGGTGCCGCACGGTCAGCAGCCCGGCCGGGTCGAGGGTGATCTCGACGGTCAGGGCCAACCCCACCCCCGCGTCCGTCGCCCGGACGGTCACCCTCGCCGCGCCGCCCTGCGGGTCGTCGACGTCGATTCCGTCGAGGTGGAAGGTGGTGGACCAGTCCTGTCCGTGGCGGTGGCCGGCGAGGCCGGGTCGGCCGCTCCAACCGGCGCTCGCCTCGGGCAGCAGCGACAGCACGGTCGGCGCGTCGAAGCTGCTCGGCACGACCGGCGGTACGGTGGCGTCGACCAGGGCCGGCAGGTCGTCGGCGGGCACCGGGCCGAGGCCGACGCCCCAGTGCGCGATCCGGGGCAGCCCCGGGCCGCGCGCGTCGAGCACCAGACTGGTCCGCGCGCGGCGCAGGTGGACGATGCTCATCCCTTGGACGCTCCCAGGGTCAGGCCCTTGACGAACTGCTTCTGCAACAGGAAGAAGATCACCAGGGTGGGGACGGCGACCAGCACCGAGCCGGCCGACACCAGGTTGTTGTCGGTGAAGAACTCGCCGCGCAGGTTGTTCAGCGAGCTGGTCACCGGGAACTTGTCGCCGGTGCGCATCAGCACGGTGGCCCAGAAGAACTCGTTGTAGATCCAGGTCACCTCCAGGGTGGCCAGGGCCGCCAGCGCCGGCCGGCACAGCGGCATGGTCACCTGCCAGTACTGCCGCCAGATGCCCGCCCCGTCCACCATGGCCGCCTCGTACAGGTCGCGGGGGAGCGCCTTCATGTAGTTGCTCAGCACGAAGACGCAGAAGCCGCACTGGAAGGCGACGTTGACCAGGATCAGCCCCCAGTAGCTGTCATAGAGCAGCTCGGAGTCGCTCATGAACTCCGGCAGCGGCACCTGCGTGAAGATCCGGAACAGCGGGATCAGCAGCGCCTGCTGGGGCAGCAGGTTGGCGGCGGTGAAGAGACCGAGCAGGACGATGTTGAGCTTCCAGCTGAACCGGGCGATCACGAACGCCACGCACGAGGCTAGGAAGAGGGTCAGCAGCACCGCCGGGACGGTGATGTAGACCGAGTTGAGGAAGTGCTTGCCGAACTCGGCGGTCTGCCAGGCGGTGACGTAGTTGTCGAACGTCCACCCGCCGAGCGAGACGTACCCGTGGGCGGCGGTGTAGGCGTACGACCGCAGCGAGGTCAGCACCGCCCAGAGGATCGGGAAGAGCCAGCCGACCGCGACCGCGCCGAGGAACAGGTGCAGCACCACCCGGGCGGGACGCAGCGGTGGGCGGCGCGGGGCAGACTTCGACGTCGGTGCGGACCCCGGCTCACGGGTCAGGGTGCGCGTCATCGCCGGTTCTCCCTCATCACGACGGCCAGGTAGATGGTGATGAAGACCAGCGAGACGGCCAGCATGATCGTCGCCAGGGCGGAGCCGAAGCCGATCCGGCTCGCCTCGCCGACCACGTTCTGGGTGACCAGGGCGGAGATCAGCTCCAGACCGTTGCGGCCCTTGTTGATCACCCAGACCAGGTCGAACGCGCGCAGCGACTCGATCACGGTCACCACCAGCACGATGATGTTGATGGGCCGCAGCACCGGGAAGATCACCCGGAAGAAGGTGCTGGTCTCCGAGGCCCCGTCGACCGAGGCGGCCTCCCGCAGCGACGGGTCGACCCCCTTCAGCCCGGCCAGGTAGAGCAGCATGATGTAGCCGACGTGCCGCCACCCGGCGGCGACCAGCACGGCCCAGATGTTGACGTTCGGGTCGCCGTACCAGTCGGTCTGGCTGCCCAGGACGGCGTTGAGCAGCCCCTGGTCGCGGGAGTAGATGAGCTGCCAGACGAAACCGATGAGCGCCAGCGACAGCACCACCGGCAGGTAGAGCGCGGTCTGGTAGAACCGGCTGCCGCGCATTTCCTTGTCGAGCAGCACGGCCAGGAGCATCCCGAACGGGGTGGCGACCACGAAGAGCGCGGCCAGCCACAGCAGGTTGTTCTGCATCGCCGGCACGAACGGCGGGTAGATGTTGACCACGTCGGAGTAGTTCCGGCCGCCGACCCAGTCGATCTCGCTGAGCGGGCCGATGCCGTCCCAGTCGGTGCCGGAGAGCGCCACGGTGGCCAGTGCGGGCAGCCAGATCAGACCGACCACCAGCAGCAGCGGTACGAGCACCATCAGCGTGATCACCATGCGGTCGGTGCGGGACAGGAGCCGTAGCCGCCGGCCACGACCACCCGGGGAGGTGGTGGTCGTGGCCGGTGCCGGCACGGCGTGATCCGCTTGGATCAGGGGCAGGTCGGACACGACGGTCCTCCCCCTCTCGCCGTCAGCTGGTGAAGATCGACTTTTTCTGGTTCTCGATGCTGTTGACCAGGCCGTCGATGTCCCTGGGGTTCTTGATGAACTGCTGGAGCGCCGGGATGATCACGGTGGAGGCGAAGTCCGGTCGGGTGTCCCGGTCGAGGAACTGGGCGACCTCGGTGGCCGAACCGACCAGTTCGGCGGCCTTCTTCTGCAGGGCCGTGTAGCCGCCGGTGTCCGCGCCGCCGTTGGCGACCAGGGTGCTGGGGTCGTTCTTCACGGTGATGTCCGCGGCTTCCTTCGAGCCGACGTACTCCAGCAGCTTCTTGGCGTTGGCCTCGGACTTCGGCTTGCGGGCCAGCATGTAACCGTCGATGGGCGCGTCCAGCGCCTTGGCCCCGACGGCGGAGTCGATCTCGGGGAAGGTGAAGAAGTCGAGGTCGTCCTGCTCCTCGTTGCTGAACTGCTGGGCCACGAAGAGGCCGAGCAGGTACATGCCGCTCTTCTTCTGCTGCAGCGACTGGGCGGCCTCCTGCCAGGTGCGGCCCAGGCTGTCCGGCTGGTGCAGCGGGAGCAGCCCGTTCCAGGTGTCGAAGACCTTCTTGACCTTGTCGGAGGTCCACGCCTCCTTGCCGGCCATCAGGTCGATGTGGAACTGGTAGCCGTTGATCCGCAGGTTGAGGATGTCGAAGGTGCCCATCGCCGGCCAGCCGTCCTTGTCGGCGAAGGCGATCGGGGTGAGGCCGTCCCGCTTCATCTGCGCGCTCAGCGCGTTGAGCTGGTCGAGCGTGGTCGGCACCTGGTAGCCGTACTGCTTCCAGACCGACTTGCGGTAGAAGAGCGCCCACGGGTAGTACGACGACGGTACGAGGTACTGCTTGCCGTCGTCGCCGGTGGACGCCTTCTTGAACGCGTCGGAGTAGCCGGAGAGCTTGCCCCACACGTCGCTGAGGTCCCCGGCCAGACCCTTGGCGGCGAAGAACCGCATCCGGTAGCCGGCGAACCACATGAACACGTCGTCCGGCTTGCCCTGGAGGTAGTTGTTGATGTTCTCCTGGTAGGTGTTGTGGTCCACCGTGTTGATCGCGGGGGTGATCCCGGACGCGGTCTTGAACCCGTCCATGACCTTGACGATGACCGCCTTCGGGTTCGGGTCGGACTGGTTCGAGCCGACCGACACCTCCTTGCTGTCGGCACCCGAGTCGGAGTCGGAGCCGCAGCCGGCGAGCAGCCCGGTGCCGAGCAGCGCGCCCGCGCCGACCCCGGCGAGCAGGGAACGTCGTCCGATGCCGGCGACGGAGGACGGTACGAGCCGAGCCAGGTACTCGGCTTCGGTACGGGGACGGGACATGGTGCCTCCTGCGGATGAAGAGGTGTGCTGCGCCCGAGGGCCGTCAGTGGTGGTGGGGGCCGTTGGGGAATGCCAACATAGATCCACCGAGAACGAACATTGGCAAACACGAACTCCCGGTGGCGGTTGAAGCTACCCGTCCGTACGGCTCTGTCAAGAGGGCAGCTCGGGTTCGATATCGCAGCGTTGGCAACCAGTCCCGGCGGTAAACGTTGGAAAACTTGTCGATGTTGGAAAGTGTTGACTTGATCGGTCGGGAAGGGCACGCTCTGCTCTCATGTGGCAGCACGGCACCTGGCAGGGCGACGGGATCTACTTCGGCGCCGACTACAACCCCGAGCAGTGGCCCGAGCAGGTCTGGGTCGACGACGTCGCGCTCATGCGACAGGCCGGGGTCAACCTGGTCTCGGTCGGGATCTTCTCCTGGGCTCTGCTCGAACCGTCCCCCGGCCGGTACGAGTTCGGCTGGCTCGACCGGGCCCTCGACGTCCTGCACGACGGCGGCATCCACGTCGACCTGGCCACCGCCACCGCCAGCCCACCCCCGTGGCTGGCCCACCGGCACCCCGAGACGCTGCCCCGTAGCGCCGACGGCACCGTGCTGTGGCCCGGCGGGCGGCAGGCGTACTGCCCCAGCTCACCGATCTTCCGCCAGCGCTCCCTGGCCCTGGTCGAGACGGTCGCCGACCGGTACGCCGACCACCCCGCCGTGGTCATGTGGCACGTCTCCAACGAGCTGGGCTGCCACAACGTGCACTGCTACTGCGACGTCAGCGCCGAGGCGTTCCGGGGCTGGCTGCGCGAGCGCTACACCGACCTGGACCGGCTCAACGACGCCTGGGGCACCACCTTCTGGAGCCAGCGTTACCACGACTGGGCCGAGATCAACCCGCCGCGCGCCGCGCTCACCTTCGCCAACCCCACCCAGCAACTGGACTTCCTGCGCTTCTCCTCCGACGCGCAGCGCGCCCAGCTGCGCGCCGAGCGGGAGGTGCTCGCCCGGCGGGTCCGCCAACCGGTGACCACCAACTTCATGGTCGGCATGGCCAAGCACATGGACTACCACTCCTGGACGTCCGACGTGGACCTGGTCGCCAACGACCACTACCTGGACGCCGCCGACCCGAACGCCCACCTCGGCCTGTCGTTCGCCGCCGACCAGACCAGGGGCGTCGCCGGAGGCGAGGCGTGGCTGCTCATGGAGCACTCCACCAGCGCGGTCAACTGGCAACCCCGCAACGTCGCCAAGACCCCCGGCCAACTGCGCCGCAACAGCCTCACCCACGTGGCGCGCGGCGCCGACGGGGTGCTCTTCTTCCAGTGGCGGGCCTCCCGGGCCGGCGCGGAGAAGTTCCACTCCGCCCTGGTCCCGCACGCCGGCCCGGACACCAAGGTCTTCGACGAGGTCTGCCGGCTCGGCGCCGACCTCAAGGCCCTGGCCGAGGTGCGCGGCAGCCGGGTCGAGGCCGAGGTGGCGATCCTCTTCGACTGGGAGGCGTGGTGGGGGGTCGAGCTGGACTCCCGCCCCAGTGCCGACGTCACCTACGCCGACCGGATGAAGGCGCTCTACGATGCCCTCTGGCGGGCCGGGATCACCACCGACGTGGTGCACCCGTCGGCCGACCTCTCCGGCTACCGGCTGGTCCTCGTCCCCACCCTCTACCTGGTCCGTGACGCCGACGCCGAGGCGCTGCGCGGCTACGTCGCCGGCGGCGGGACGGCGCTGGTGACGTACTTCAGCGGCATCGTCGACGAGCACGACCACATCCGGCTCGGCGGCTACCCGGGCGCGTTCCGGGAACTGCTCGGCATCCGTACCGAGGAGTTCTTTCCGCTGCGCGACGGCGAGCGGGTCACCCTCGACGACGGCTCCACCGCCGACGTGTGGACCGAGTGGCTGCACCCGGCGGGTGCCGAGGTGGTCGCGTCCTACCTGGACGGGCCGCTGCCCGGCATACCCGCGCTGACCCGGCACCGGGTCGGCCACGGCACCGCCTGGTACCTGGCCACCCGGCTCGACGAGACGGCCACCGACGCCCTGGTGGCGCGGCTGCTCACCGAGTCCGGGGTCCGGCCGTCGGTCGACGCCCCGCGCGGCGTCGAGGTGGTCCGCCGCCGCGCCGACGACCGGTCCTGGCTGTTCGTGGTCAACCACACCGACGCCGAGGCGACGCTCGACGTGACCGGCATCGACCTGCTCACCGGGCAGCCCTGCGGCGGGACGCTGCGGGTACCCGCCGGGGAGGTGGCCGTGATCCGGGAGGAGCAGGCGGCGACGGGAGTGGTCCCAGCGGTTGAACCATCCCCGTCGGCGGCGGCCTGACCTGCGTACCGTTCCCTCGTCCGCGCGGTTGGGAGGTTCGATGCTCGCCCAGCAACGGCAGAACGCCATCCTGGAGCTGATCCGGCAGCGCGGCGGGGTGCGGGTCAGCCACCTGGTGAGCCGGTTCGGCGTCTCCGACATGACCATCCGGCGGGACCTGGAGGTCCTGGCCGAGCGCGGGCTGGTGGACAAGGTGCACGGCGGGGCGACCCTGGCCGGCCCGGGGTCGGCCGAGGAGCCCGGCTTCGCCGCGAAGTCGGTGCGCCAACAGGACGAGAAGCGGGCCATCGCCGAGCGGGCCGCCCGGATGGTGGAGCCGGGGATGGCCGTCGCGCTCTCCGCCGGCACCACCACCGCCGCGCTGGCCACCCTGCTCGGCGATGTACCCGGGCTGACCGTGGTGACCAACTCGATCCCGGTCGCCGACGCGCTCTACCAGAACCCGCGCGTCGACCAGACGGTGGTGCTGACCGGGGGCATCCGCACCCCGTCGGACGCGCTCACCGGGCCGGTGGCCGAGGCGGCGATCCGTACCCTCAACGTGGATCTGCTCTTCCTCGGGGTGCACGGGATGAGCCCGCGTACCGGGTTCACCACCCCCAACCTGTTGGAGGCGGCGGTCAACCGGCGACTGATCGGCGCGGCCCGGCAACTGGTGGTGCTGGCCGACCACACCAAGTGGGAGACGATCGGCATCGCCACCATCGCCCCGCTGGCCGAGGCCGACCTGCTGGTCACCGACGCCGGGCTGTCGCCGGACGGGCGGCAGCAGGTCGGCGAGCAGGTCGGTGAGTTGGTCGTCGTCGAGGTCGGGTGAACCGGCGGGTGCCCGGCTGACACCGGTCAGCCGTCGGCATCGCACGGCCCGCCGTGCCCGGCCCGGCCCCGGCAACGCCGCCGGTCCGGCATGATCCGGTCACAGAACACCCACTGTCGTACGTGCTGGGCGTCCTCGGCGGAGACGGTGGTGCCGGCGATCTCGATCCCCGGCACCAGGGCCAGCGAACGGGCCAGCGCGTACGCGAAGCGCAGCGCCTGGGCCTGATCCGCCGCGCCCGTCACGGGCAGGTGCACCACGTATCGGGGTGCGTCATTCTTCCCGCCCGTTGCTGCGTCACCGGCCAGGGGCAGCGGCGCGAAGACCGCGTCCGGGCCGGAGGCTGCCTCCGGATTCACGACTGCCGCTGATTCGCCCGGCCGCTGCGCCAGTCGCGTAGCACCCGTTTGACCCGGGTGTTCTCGTCGGTCAACCGCGCCACCTCCTGGTGCAGGGTGGCCATTTCCAACGCGACACGGTGCTGGAAGCGGCGTACCTCCTGAGGGTCGAGACCCCGTCGACCGAACCGGGCGCTGGGAAACTTGTGGTCGCGGACCAGGCTCGGGTGCAGCCGGGATGGCAACGTGCCGTCAGAGTCGGTGCCTCGGGTCATCGGTCGCCTCCTGTGTGGTGGATGGGGCGGCCCTGGCGGAGGGGGAGTTCCGCGCAGGGCCGCCCCGCCCGGTGACCGCAGCCTCATTCGGCGGGTACGGACACCGGGCTGCCGGTGGATGTGTCGACGTCGAGCGGGTCGGGGTCGCGAAGACCCCGGTTGCCGTGATAGATATTCAGCAAGTCGGTCGGAGCCGGAACGCGTCAGTGACGCGGCTCCATGTGGAGACCCGACGAGATCCGGTATGCGGCTGCCACCCGCGAGGCCGTCTCTCGTCACCTTCTCGGCTGTTGGCACAGCCGCGGTTACTGCGCTTGCACCGGGCGTCCCCGGGGGCCGGTGATCACCCTCACCCGAAGGCCACATTTCCAGCGGGCTGGAACTGGAGCAATGGTTCCTTCGCGGGCCTCGTCAACTTTTTCGAGAGGTGGATCATGCCGCACAAGCCGTTCATTCGTACCCTGCGCGCGCAGTGGCTCGGGCAGCAACTACGTGCCCTGCGGGAAGAGCGGGGGATGACCTTGAAACTCGTTTCGGAGCATCTGCAACGCGACATGTCGGCCCTCGGCCGCTACGAACGGGCGGACTGGCCGATCCGCAAAGGCGACGTCATCGCGCTTCTCGACCTGTACGGCTTTCATCACGCCGCCGAACGGGCTCGCCTGCTGGCGCTGGCCGAGGAGGTCTGGCGCACCGACCGCTGGGACGAGGACTACGGCGACGTCGTCGACTCGTCCTTCATCGAGTACCCATGGCTGGAGGGCCGCGCCGAGCGCATCGGTTCGTACAACACGATTCTGCTGCCTGGTCTCATGCAGACGCGTGAGTACGCCAAAGCGGTCATCCGTAATGCGGAAGAGCCTGACGTGCCTGCTGCCACAGTGTCCCGATGGGTGGAGTTGCGCATCGAGCGACAGCAGGTGCTCGACGGCAGAACCAAAGTGGGCGCTGTCCTTGACGAGAGCGTCTTGCGCCGGATGGTCGGTGGACCACAGACGATGTGCGAACAGCTTCGACATCTTCTGCAACTGACCGCCCGACGGAACGTGGAGATCCGGGTGCTACCGTCCGCGAAAGCCCTCCATGCGGGGATGGATGGTGCCTTCACGCTGTTTACGCTGCCGAAGCCGTATCCGGCAGTTGCCTATCTGGAGAATCTCGCCGGGCGACTCTACGTGGAAGCGCCAAGATCAATGAAGTTCGTTCACGCGTACGATCGGCTCAGGGATGCTGCGCTGAGCACCAGTGAGTCGGCACAGTTGATCGCGAGCATCGTGAAGGAGTTGTCATGAGCGAGGTTCTACCTGCGGTGGCCTGGCACATCAGCACGAAGAGCAACGACAACGGCGGAAGCTGCGTTGAGGCGGGGCCGCTTCTCGACGGCTCCGGGCGGGTTGCTGTCCGGCACAGCAAGGCGCGTGATGCGGCGACGATCATCTACACGGCCGACGAGTGGGCGGCCTTCGTCGGTGGCGTCAAGGACGGCGAGTTCGACTTCACCGGCGAGTGACTCACCGCCCCTTTGGCCGGGACGAGGGGTGGCGGCCCTGCGGGGTGCCACCCCTCGTGTCATGTCGTGGCAGTCGGGGTGCGCCAGCCGAACCGGTGCGGTCAGCCCCTCGGATAGCTGTGGTCATGAGGGCTGCCGGAGTCGTGCCGGCCGTCGCGTAGGGGTGTCTCGTCACGGAGCAGCCCGTAGATCATCATGTCGCGCCAGACGCCGTGCCGGAACCGTACCCCGCGCAGGACGCCCTCGCGGCGGAACCCGATGCGTTCCAGTGCCGTCTGCTCTGCGAGGTTCTCCGCATCGGTCTGCGCCTCGAGCCGGTTGGCCATCGTGTACCGGAACAGGTAGGTCACCAGCATGGCCTGGGCGGCGGTGCCCAATCCGCGCCCCCGGTGCTCCGGCAGCAGCGCGAGGCCGATCTCGTAGCACGCCCCGATGGGGCCGCCCCGGGTGCGCGCCTCCCAGCTCGCGATGCCCACCACCGTGTCATCGGGGCCGACCACGGCCAGTGCGGTCGAGGTAGGGCTGACGTACCCGTCGGTCTCCCAGCGACGGCATCGGGCCCGAGCGTCGGTCGAGCAGCCGGTAGTAGTCGGGCCCGAGCCGCGCCGCGAAGTCCTGCACCTTCACACCGCGACGCCGACCATATCGACGCTGAGCTGCGGAACGCAGGCATCCCGTCCTGGTGCAGGCATGACGACCGCCCCGGACGTGGGGGCCCTTCCTTGCACCTGGGGGCGCAGCCGAGAATGTCGCAGTGATCTCGTAGCTTGCCAGGGTGTGAGCGCTGTTCAGACGTACCGATACCTGGGCCCATCCGTGCTGCGACCGGATGGTCTCGCCTTCCAGACCAGCGGCGGGCCGGCACCGAACCCCCAGTTCTTCACCGGGTTCCTCACCACGCCGCAGCCGGCCGCCGTCGGGCTGCTCGCCGTGGCCGAGGTGGCCCGCACCCGTTACCACCGGCCGATCAGCCCGGCGAGCCTCGACCCGGTCGTCACCGGCAGTCGCGACCGGCTTCGGTTCGAGTCGTTCTCCGGCTGCTGCGGTGTCTACGCCCGCCTCGACGCGCTGCCCGCTGGGCTCGACGGTGACATCGTCGAGCACGGCACCACCAACGTCGACGTCAACAATCCGCTGCGGGAGGCGCTCGCCCGGGTCAGCGGCGGTGACCCGCTGCGGCTGTCGGTCGGGCCCGACGACCTGACGGTCACCACGCTCGGCGGCGCGGTCGTGGAGAAGAAGGTGCCGCTGCCGGTGCGCTGGCTGCGTGGCTTCGCCGAGGTGCAGGTGCTGGCGTCGGCGTTCGAGCCGAGGGCCGAGATCCCGGCGACCGAGGCGGCCGCGTTCCTGCGGCGGCTGCCGACGTCGAGCGACCGCTCGGTGCTCTGGGCGGTTCCAGCCGGCCGGTCGCTGCGGCTGACCTCCCGACCCGTTCCCGGCGCGGTGTGCCTGACCGGTGCGACCCGGCTGACCGCCCTGCGACCGATGCTGCGTTTCGCCCGGAGCCTGCAGGTCTACGGTCCGACCGTGGCGGCCGGCTCGGCCCCGGTGCCGAGCACGTGGGAGCTGGACACCGGTGCCCTGCGGCTCTCGCTCACCCTCTCACCTGAGCCCTACCGGGGCTTCTCCGGAGAGGGCGCGGCCCTCACCGCGCTCGCCGGCGACGAGGTGGCCGACGACGCCGACCTGATCTCGGCCCTGCTCTCCTGGGATCCGACCATCGACGTGGACGCGCTGGCCACCTCGGCCGGGATAGACCAGGACCGGGTCCGGGGCGCGCTGGCGCAGCTCGGCACCGCCGGCCGGGTCGGCTACGACGTCTCCGAGGCGGCGTACTTCCACCGGGTGATGCCGTACGACGCCGAGCGGGCCGAGCGGGACAATCCCCGCCTGGTCGGTGCCCGGGCCCTGCTCGAGGGCGGTGCCGTCGAATCCGACGGCGCGGCGGCCACCGTGCGCAGCGGCGGCGAGGTGTACCGGGTCCGCCGGCTGCCCGACGACACGTTTACCTGCACGTGCCAGTGGTGGGCCAAGCACCGTGGCCAGCGCGGGCCGTGCAAGCACGCGCTCGCCGTTCGGATGGCGGGCAACGCGGCCGAGGTGTCGCGGTGAGCCGTCGGCACGAGGTGACCAAGAGCATGGTCCGGCGCCGGCGGGAGCTGGCGGTCGAGGGCACCAGCGACCTGTTCGAGCTGATCAAGGGAGGTTCCGCCGAGCTGATCGTCGAGGCCCTGGCCGGGCTGCCCGAGGGTCGTCGCCGCGAGATCGGCAGCGAGCTGGTCGCCTGGGTCAAGACCGAGAAGGTGGGCTGGTGGAGTGTCGGCCCGGGTACGGCGTTGACGGTCGCCGCGGTCGGCTGCCTGCCCAGCGCGGCGCAGGCGGCGCCGGTCGTCAACCGCCGGTCGGTCGCCCTCGACGGCGCGCGGGCCGCCCGGCTGGTACGCCAGGTCGCCGCCGATCGGGGGATCGGTTGGCTCGGCGACCTCGCCTACCGGATGGCCGGCAAGCTTTCCCAGCGCAGTTGGGTCGAAGTCGAACACTGGCGGATGATCGCCACGCTGCTGCGTGCCGAGGGCCTGCCGCCCCCGGCCGGCGACCGGTTCGTGGAGCTCTGGGTGCTGTCGCTCCCGGCCGATGATCACCGGCGTTCCGGGCCGCGCCAGCTGGTCCTCGATCGGCTGCGAACCGATCCGTTCCTGCCGGCGTTGCTGCCCCGGCTCTTCGAGGTCGACGGCCTCGGTACGACGATGATGTACGACGAGGTCCTCACCACCTGGGAGGACCGGCGCCGACACCCGTTGCCGACCGCCCTGGCACAGCTGGCCGAGGAGGGGGTCGTCGACCGCGCGGTGCTGATCGACGGCTCGATCGGCCGGCTGCTGCGCGGCGACCGACCGGCCGCGCTGCGCGCCTTCACCACCCTGCTCGACCAGCTCCAGCCGACCCCGACCGAGGTCGCCGAGCGGCGCACCGACTACCTCCGGCTGCTCGCCGACGCGCCGGCCCCGGTCGCTACCATGGCGCAGAAGGCCCTGCGCGAACTCCCCGATCCGCCCCTCGACGTGCTGCTCGACACCTCCCATGAGGTGCTGCTGCGACCCGACAAGGTCCTGGTGCGGGCCCAGCTCGCCTGGCTCGACCGGCTGGCCCGGCAGCACGGCGACCGGGCCGCCACGATCGCCGAGGTCATCGCCGTCGCCGTCGAGCACGACGCGGTCGAGATCCGTGACCGGGCGACCACCCTGGCCACCCGGCACGGCGCTACCCCGGCCGTCGTCACCGGTGGCGCGGTCGCCACGCCACGCGGCGACGACCTGCCCGTTCCCACACCACCGGCCGCCGCCCCGGCACCGATCACCGACGTCGACGAGCTGGCCGAGGAGGTCGCCGCGCTGCTCGGCACCGGCCGCCACGACGGGCCGCTGGACCGGATCGTCGACGGTCTGGTCCGGCTCACCGCCACCGACGGTCCACGGGTACGCGCCGCGCTCGACCCGGTCGTCGACCGCCGGCACTGGAGCTGGGGCAACCGGTACGACCGGGATCCGTTCGGCCTCCAGGAGCTGGTCGTCGACATGTTCCGCAGCGCCGGTGGAGCCGACCGGCCGGTCGCGGCGAAGACCCGCTGGGGTCGGCTGTTCGCCGCCCTGCACCGCCCGGACCGCTCGGCCAAGGGGCCGGAGCTGGTCGTCACCGATCCCCGGGTGCCCCCACCGCACCGCCTGCTGAAGGCCCGGCTCACCGAGATCGGTCACCGGCTCGGCGACGCCTGTCAGCACGGCCTGCTCGCCACGCCCACCTCGGTCAACGGCATGCTCGACCCGTTCGTGCTGCTCGAGCGCCTGGCGGCATGCGGCGACCGGGAACCGTGGCACTGGGATCTCACCCAGGCACTGCTCCGGCTGCCCACCGGCCCCGACGACGAGGCGGTGGCCGGCAAAGCGGCGGCGCTCGGCACGCCCGCCGGTGACCGGCTCGCCGCCTGGTTGCGCACCGGCGGGCTGCCGCAACCGGTCATGCGGGTCGTCACCATGGAGCGCCGCCCGCGCACGGGCAGGAACGACTGGGCGTACGACCACCTTCCGCTCCAGCGTGTGCTGGTCGAGCTGCGGCCACCGGAGGGGTACGACGACCGGTACGGCCTGCTGACCGCCGACCCGGCCCCGCTCACCCATCTGGAGTACCGGGGCTGGCCGCGACTCTGGCCGTCGATCCTACCCGGTCACCGGGGCGCGGTCGCCGCGTACGCCCTGCCGGAGGTGGCCGCCGCCGCCGACCTGGATCTGCGCGACGGCACCGCGGTGCTGCCCCTGCTCGTCGACTGCGCCGGGTCCGGTGGCGTCGCCGTCGACCTGGCGCTGGCCTATGGCCTCGGTGCCCGGTACGGTGCCGACCGGATCGCCACGGTGGATGCCCTGCTCGGGCTCGCCGCCGGCAGTCGGCTCGACGCCACCGGGGTGGGGGAGCAGCTCGGTCGGCTGGTCGCCACCGGGCAGGTGAAGCTGTCCCGGGCCGTCGAGCCGCTGCGGGACACCGCCACGGCCGGTGCCCCACTGACCGTGTGGCGGCTGCTGGCCGCGGCGCTGCCGACCCTGCTCACCGCCGACAAGCCGCCTCGTGGCCTGCCTGACCTGCTGACCCTGGCGACGGAGACGGCCACCCGCACCGGGGTGCGGATCGAGGTGCCGGGACTCGCCGACGTCGCGGGCCGGGGCGGGGCGACCCGCCTGGTGACCGAGGCGCGACGCCTGCACCGGGCGCTCATCGCGACCTGACGACCCGCCCAGGTGCAAGGAAGGGCCCCTCTGTTACCGGATTCCTGTCTGGGGTCAGGGTGTCCGGTCCGCAGGGGGAACCTCCCCGAGCAGCAGGTGGGCACCCTGGCGGACTGTGTTCCAATCGGTCTGCGGGGAACGGCAGAGGTTCTTGGCCAGCGAGTGCCGCCGTTCTTCGTGTTCCCGCCGCAGCTGGACGAGGTCAAGATCTACGCGGGGTAGCCTTCCGCAGCGTTCCAGACTGTCCGGGCACAATTGGGCCGTGGAACGTCACGAGTTCGGTGCTGCGGTACGCCAGTTGCGGGAAAGCACGGCACCTGCGGCTGTCGGGCTGCCGATCGGCCGTCGGCGGGTGCGAGGGTTGCGGCGGGAGGAACTCGGCGAACTCGCGGGGATGTCTGCGGACTACGTACGCCGGTTGGAGCAGGGGCGCAGCCATCCGTCCGCCGGGGTGGTGAACGCCATCGCCCGTGCGCTACGGATCGAGCGGGCGGAGTACGAGCGGCTCTGCGCGCTGGCCGGGTACGCCGCTGCGGACGGGCAGGTGCCGAGCGAGGTCGGCCCGGGGGCGATGCGGCTGCTGGAGCGGTTCACGGACACACCGATGTTCGTCTCCGACGCGGCGATGAATCTCGTTGCCGTGAACAGTGCGTTCATGGCCCTGGGGCACTGGGAACTCACCGGGGATCCCTGGGAGTGGAACGTCGCCTGGCGTACGTTCTGCGATCCGTTCCACGGCTTCAAGCAGTCGGCGGATGACGCAACCGATCATGAAGCGATCCTCGCTGCCCGCCTGAGGAACGCGCTGCACCGGCACGACGAGTTCCTGCGGTTCCTGCGCACGATCGACACCACGGTGCCCCGCAACCTGCAGATCCACATGATCGTCGACAACTACGGCACCCACACCCACCCCAACGTCAAGGCGTGGCTGGCCAAGCATCCCCGCTTCCACCTGCACTTCACCCCGACCAGCTCATCCTGGCTGAACATGGTCGAGCGCTGGTTCGCCGCACTGACCGACAAGATGATCCGCCGCGGCGTGTTCCACAGCGTGGACGACCTCATCACCGCGATCGAGGAGTACCTACGCGTGCACAACGACGACCCGAAACCATTCGTGTGGACCGCCACCGCCGAATCGATCCTGGCCAAAGTCCGACGTGGACGAGTCGCCCTCCAGCAAACGGCTACTCAAAACTGAGACGGAACACTAGCCGCGATCAGGGAGCGCGCGCGGTTCCAGAGCGGTGTCGCGGCCAACGCATCCAGAACGGTTCGTTCAAGGGCCACCGCGGCCGGCCTGTCCGCAGTGGTGGTCCACCGGAGGTGCAGGTCGGCCCACCGCATGGCGTCCTGGGCCCAGACGGCGGCGCGCTTGGGCTGACCGGCGAGGAGTTCCTTGAGGCGCATTCGCACAAAAGCTGGATCGGCGAGTGCTCGATCCAGTACAGCTTCTCCCAGTCCACTGACCGCAGCCTTCCCGCGGCGGTACACCGTCAGCCGTCCTCGAAGTCCCTGGCCGCGGCGCTCGCCGGCCATGCCTACGTACACGAGATCACCGTCCGCTCCCTGCCGAGCAAGGTAGACGCCAGGGAAGTGCGGTGCCGAGACAGCCGCATCCAGGAGCACCCTCGTCTGCGGCGGCGAGCGTGTGTCTGCGGTTGCGTTCAGCAGGTCGAGTGGAGCAGGCGCTGCCCGAGAGGGCGGTAGCGCAGGTGTACGACGCCGTTTCGGAATCGACGCTCATCGAGAAGCTCAAGATTGGCGCGCAGGCCGGTCGGCAATCCTGGCTTACCCCCGCCGACGACGATGGGCAGGATGAACAGCTGGCACTCGTCGACCAGCCCGGCCTTGAAAGCCTGCGTCGCGAGGTCGGCACCTCCTACGGTGAGATCGCTGCTGGCCGTGGCCTTCAGTTCGTTCACTGCGGCGGGGTCGAAACGGCGTTCGAGTCGGGTGTCGGCAGTCGACACGGCAGTGAGGGTCGTGGAGTACACGACTTTGCTCGCCTTCTGCCAGGTGCTCGCGAAGTCGGCCATGAGGTCGGACTGCGCGGCCAGAGCGGCGTCGGTCTCCCAGACGGCCATTGCCTCGTACAGGCGCCGCCCGTAGAGAAACGTGCCCACCGACCGCAGGAGGTCGGTGGTGAACGCGAATACCTCGTCGTCGGGTGGGAACCAGTCGAACGCGCCGCGTTCGTCCTCGATGTAGCCGTCAAGCGACATGTTCGTCACGTAGATCAGCTTTGCCATGCCTCTACCTCTCGATGATCAGCCGCGACAGCCTGGACATTCATCAGCGTGGCGTCCAGCTTGGTGAACGCCTGGCGCCAACCCTCCTCGCCGGGGTGCGCCAGGTGATCGGGAGCCGTCAAGCCATTGCGGGAAGGATGACCCGTTCCAGCACCATGATCGGGGTCCGCCACTGGTCGGGGTCGTCATAGTTGCCGGCGGTGACGGCCACGGTGAGTTCCAGGTCGGGCAGGACGAACAGGCGCTGGCCGCCGTTGCCCGCGCCGGTCACCACCCGACGGCCCCCGATGGATTCGATGTACCACTGGTAGCCGTACTGCGCACCCCAGCTGGTCTGCAGCCGTGGCCGGAGCATCGTACGGATCCAGTCGGCGGGGATGATCCGCTGACCGTCCCAGGTTCCCTCGGCCAGCACCAGCTCGCCGAGCCTGGCCAGGTCTCGGGGCGCGAGTCGCAGCCCGGACGCGGCGGAGGCCACCCCGTCCGCACCGGTCATCCACTCGAAGTTCCCGATGCCCAGCGGCGCGAACAGCATGGCCTGCCCGTACTCCGGCAGGGACCGCCCGGTGCCGTCGGCGATCAGTCGGCCGAGCAGCGCCGTGGCACCGCCGCAGTACGTCCATCGGGTACCGGGCGGCTCGAGGATCGGCCGCTCCAGGATGTACCGGTACCGGTCCGGCGCCAGCTCCATCGCGATCTCGGCGTTGGCCGGGCTGTTGTACGGAAGATTCTCGCACCATTCCACCCCCAACGACATCGTCAGCGCGTGCTCAACGGTGAGCCGGGCACGCTGGGGGTCGACCGCCAGGTCGGGGTACTGCGGGAACCGCCGCAGGAGCGGCTCCGTCGGCGGTGGGACAAGCCCTTCGCCGAGCGCGATGCCGTACAAGAGCCCGGTTACGCTCTTGGTGACCGACCGGATGTCGTGCAGCGTCTCGGGCCCGAACTCGACGACACCCAGCGAGTCATTCCAGGTGAAGTCCTCGCCGGTCCTGTAGCACTCCAGCACGGTGTGACCACGGCGAACCGCCGCGACAGCATGCAGACCGTCGGCCGGGCCAGCTTGGAGTATCCCGTCGAGACGGTCACGTAACTGCGTTGTCATGGGCACTCCGAGGGGACGATGCCGGTCAGTGGAACAGCATGCTCTTTATACCGGAATTCTCGCTTTTGGGACGCCCCGGGCGGGAGTGCCAAGCCCGGCCGCCGTAACTGCCCGCCGTAGCCGTGCTTCCAGTCGTGAGAGACGGCCACGTCCTGGCGCAGAGCCTCGACGTCGACGTCCAGAACCGTGCAAGCCCATTGTGGCTTCGATGAGGTCGCTGTCGACGGGTGCGCGGGGTAATGCCGAGCACGAGCAGCACAACCCGCCACGTCCAGCGCGACCTGCTGCCGCCGCGCATCAGCATGCGACCGCGACCGGTTGCATCGCGGTCATGTTGAGCCGGCCGACGGCCGAACCGGTCAACCTGGTGACCGTGTCCGCGACGTCCATCGCCGCTTCCGCACATGCCGCGAGTCGCTCGCGACTCGATGTGACAGGGCGTGCGGTGTCGGATGTTCGACCAGTGTGGGACGTCAATCGGCGGTGGGGCCCGGTCGACAGCCGATAGCTTGCGAAACTCGGTGTCGCTGTCGTCGCGGAGCCCGGTGTACCTGGCGGATGCGCGAAGAAGTGCTGCCCGGGGGTAACACCACCGGCGCCGTGTTGATCGATGGTCTCGTACACAAGCGGGCCTCGCCGTGGACCGCGACGGTGCATGCGGTGCTGCGCCATCTTGAGGATGCCGGGTTCGATGCCGCTCCCCGTGCGCTCGGCTTCGACGAGCAGGGACGCGAGATACTCACCTATCTGCCGGGGGAGACGATCGGCGGCCGGGAGCCCTGGCCCGGTTGGGTGTCGGCCGACTCGATGCTGGTCCAGGTCGGCCGGTGGCTGCGACGGGTCCATGACCTGACCGCCGGCTTCCCGCCGCCGCAGGGCGAGTGCTGGTTCGCCGGCCGTCCGATGGGGCCCGGGTTGGTCGTCGGGCACCAGGATGCTTCTCCGTTGAACGCGGTGGTGGACGGTGACCGGTTGGTCGGGTTCTGCGACTGGGACACCGCCGGTCCGTCGTCCCGGGAGTGGGATCTGGCGTTCTCCGCGCTGACCTGGGTGCCGCTCGCGTCGCCGCGCGACGGTTCATTGTTGCGCGGCGACGACCTGCGCGAGCGGGCCCGCCGATTGCATCTTCTGCTCGACGCGTACGGCTACGAGGGCAACCGGGGTGATGTCGCCGCTGCGGTGCCGCAGCGGGCCCGGCGGCAGGCCGAGGTGATCCGCCACCTGGCCCGCGCCGGGGACGCCCCGGCGACCGCCCTGCTGCCCATCGCGGAGCTTCTCGACCGGTCTGCGATCGACGTCGAGGCCCTCCCGGCCAGCTTCTGGACGCATTGATCGAGGCCCCTCCACCCGGCCGTCCGATGTCATCCGGGCCGCTTACAGCGCCGCTCGGGACGGGAGGTTCGGCTTCATCACCACATCCTCCGCCGGTAGGCAAACGGTGACGCCTCGGGCCGCCCGCCTCTGTCGCGGAGTGCTCGCCGTCGCTGCCGCCTTCGTGGCTTTGGCTTTACTGTGAGTACTCGGCGTGCAGTTCGGCGTAGGGCCGGCGTTGGTCGGGATGGTGCCGGCTTCTGCCCATGCCGATCTCGGCGCAGCAGTGCGTCGCCGGATTGTCGGCACGATGGGCCGGGCACTCCTCGGCCAGGGCGCGGACCTGGTCGGCTTGCAGTTCGAATGCCTCGCGGCTGCCGGTGAGCACCAACGTGTCGGCAGCGATGTCCCACCGAAGATGATCACGAAACTCGTGGTGCCAGGTCTTTCGGTGGTCGGCGATCGACCGCGACGGCCATGCTCGACCAGGTAACTCGACGGTGTGCGGCCTGCCGGCCCCGAGCCGGGAGCGGACCTGCTTCCACCGTGACGGCGGGAACGCGAGACGGTGGTGCAGCAGCACCATGTCGAGCGGACGTCCCCAGACATGGTCGGTGGGCATCTCCGCGTGGCGTAGTGGGAGGTAGACGATCGTGTGTGGTGACCGGGCAGCCAGGCCCCACGCCTGGGCGAACATCAGCGCGGTCTTCTTGTCGAGGCAGAACTGGGCTCCGAGACGCCCCTCGTAGAGACCGGCGAACCTCGGTGCCTTCGCCGGCCGCACCACCCGGTACCGGTGGCATCCGAGCTGCACCCAGCTGATCACCACCGGCCACTTACGCCCGCCCAACCGTTGAACCACTCCACCGCATCCTCTCGGTCCGCCTTCAGGCGCGAGCATTGTCACCGGAGCCGGCGTGACTTGGCGACGGAGTTCCCGGATGGCGCTGAGCCCGGCCGTCTGGTCCTCACCGATTCTGCGGTACGAGCACGGCCGTGGTGCGTGGCGAGCGCGGCAGGCCCGCAGTGGCCAGCAGCAGGAGCACCGCCCCGACGAAGGCCAGGATCCCGGTGACCGTCGTGATGGCGTGCGCCGTCGAGGTGGGCGTCGAGCCGGCCGACGACCGGTAGACCGTGTCGGCCACGGCCAGCACCACCGATCCGCCGACCTGCCGGAAGAAGCCCAGGTTGCTGGTCGCCGTGCCCAGGTACTCCGCAGGCACCGCGGTCTGGATCACCACGGTCAGCCCGGACATGGTCGGCCCGAGCCCCAGCCCGACCAGTCCCATTCCGGTCGCCAGCAGCACTGCGGAGCTGTCTGCGCCGATCCCGCCCAGCACCACCGCGCCGATGCCGATCAGGGCCGCGCCGACGAAGAGACACGGCCGGACCCACGTGATCAGCGCTCCGGTGATGCCACTACCGGCCACCATCCCGAGCATCAGCGGATACATCCGTACCCCGGACGAGGTGGCGCTGACATTCCACACCCCTTGGAGAAGGCGGGGCAGGAAGACCAGCGACACGTACAACGCGAACGCGCCGCCGAACGCCGCGGCGCAGGCCAGCGCGTACGCCCTGACCCGGAAGAGCCGTAGCGGCATGAGCGGCTCCGCGACGTGTCTCTCCACCAGTACGAACACCACGGCGAGCAGCAGGGCCACCGCGAGCATCCAGGGAGCCCGTTCGTGCAGACCGACCAGCAGGGTCGCGACGGCCCCGGTGAACACCGCGACCCCGGCATAGTCCGGGGACGCCGCCGTACCCGCCCCGCGCCGCCACGGCAGCCGGGTGACGATCAGCAGGACCACGACGACCCCGATCGGCAGGTTGACGAGGAAGATCCACCGCCACCCGGCGTGATCGGTCAGGAACCCGCCGACCAGCGGACCGGCCACATAGCTCAGGCCCATCACGCCGCCGAGCATCCCCTGTACGCGGCCCTTCAACCGCAGGTTGTCCGTGACCCCGGCCGGGGTCACGGCAATCAGGCAGACGGGGTGCGGGCCGAAGCTGGTGCCGCTCTGTTCGGCCATCCGGGGCACCCGGCTGGCGTAGCGCGGGAAGACAGTTCGATGTCATCCGGGCCGGGTCTGGTGGAGCGCCCGGCTCGCTTCGATGTGGGGGACGTGCTCGATGGCCCAGCCGGCGAGGGCCAGCGCGGGTGGGATGAGGCTCTTGCCGGTGGGGGTCAGCGCGTACTCCACGCGGGGCGGGACCTCCGCGTACGCCGTCCGGGCCACCAGGCCGTCGCGTTCCAGGTTGCGTAGGGTCAGCGTCAGCATGCGTTGGGAGATGCCGGGTATCTGCTGGTGCAGTTCGGTGAAGCGCAGTGCGCCCCGGTCGAGGGTCGCCACGATCAGCAGTGTCCACTTGTTGCAGATCCGATCCAGGATCGCCCGGATCGTCCGGCCGCCGTCGCCACGGATCATGCAGGTTTGTTCGTACTGCGACATGTCATCCCCTGTGCCTCAGGCACACCCGTGTGCCTTTTGTAAGGCCCCCGATTTTGACACATGATGTGGCTACTTCCTTCTCGTAACCATCGTGCTCATCGCCGAAGGAGCTCGCCATGACACTCGCCTACTGGATCTTCGCCGCCCTGCTGGCCGTGTTCTACCTGTACGCCGGGGGCAAGAAGGCGACGCAGAGCCGGGAGCAGCTCCAGCCGATGATGGGCTGGGTCGATCGCGTACCCATGCCGTTGGTCCGGACCATCGGGGTGCTGGAGATTCTCGGCGCGGCCGGCCTGGTCCTGCCACCGCTGACCGGGATCGCGCCCTGGCTCGCGGTCGCGGCGGCCGTCGGGCTCGTCCTGATCCAGGTCGGTGGCATTGCGGTGCACCTGTCCCGTGGTGAGACCCGCCAGATCGGGCTCAACATCGTCCTGCTGGTGGCCGCCGCCGTCACCGCCTGGCTGGCCACCATCTGGGTCTGAGCCGGGCGGGGGTCGTCCGTTCACGGGCGCACCGCGTGCCCGGCGAACGGCCGGCACCAGGCAGAATGCCGGAGTGGCACTCGACAAGTCCGGGAAGCTGTGGCGCGGGGAGAACTTCGACGACCTCGCCGAGTACATCCGCTACTTCGAGGCGGGAGGCTACCCGGTAGCCACGGTGGTGGAGTCCCGATGCGGCGAGTGCGACGGCCGTACCTTCCGCGTCCGGATCGACGAGGAGGAAGCGACCCAGCGGACCTGCCTCGCCTGCGGCGCGGTCGCCTTCTTCGGCGACAGCGCCGAACACTGGGCCGGGACCGGTCATGAGTCCTGTTCCTGCCCCTGCGGAGGTGAGGAGTTCGCCGCCGCGGTCGGCTATGCGCTCTTCGACGACGGAGAGGTGCGCTGGATCAGCGTCGGCCTGAGGTGTCTCAGGGATGGCACTCTCGGCGTCTACGCCGACACGAAGATCGACTACAGCCCGTCACACCACCTCCTCAGCCAGGCGTGAAGCGGTTGTCCCGACGTCCGCGCGACCAGGCGGCCGGTCAGGTGCAGGGAGGGAAGGAAGCAGTGCGGGTAGGGCGCTGTTCACGAGGGGAAGGCCGCCCAGCTCGCTGACCCTGACCCAGGCGATGTCATCATGCTCGTCAGGCGCACGGTTGGTCGGCGAGCCAACCCAGTCTCCGATGTGCCAGACGCCCACGTGCACAGCGTCCTCGCCACTGCCGGCCCGCAGGTCGCCCAACCGTGAAGAGGACTCGGCCACAATCTGAACACCGACTTCCTCGCGCATCTCACGAGCGAGGGCCTGTAGTTCCGACTCACCCGCTTCGACGTGCCCGCCGGGCAGATCCCAGAGATCCGGGTATGCCCGGCGGGCCGGACTGCGGTGCACCAGCAGCACCGCGCCGTTCTCCACGAGTGCGCCGCAGACGACGATGTGCATGACGGGATTCGAGCACAGGGATGGGACAATCTCTCTCTCGCTGGAGGCACGCGCAGACGTCCTGCGGGTGTGCTGGTGCCGAATTGAGGGCGGTCAGCGGGTTCGGGTCGCCCAGGCCGGCTGTTGGGGCTCGTCGTTGTGCACGACGATGTCGGCGTGATCGGCCCCTCACGGGCCGGTCGGTGGCTAGGCGGCCGGGGCGGTGAAGAACTCGGCGAGCGCGTCGACGAGGGGCTGCGGGGCCCGGTTGAGCGCGTCGTGACTCGCGCCCGGCACCACCAGCGTGCGGGCATGCGGCATGACCCCGGCCAGCGCCTCGTTGATCGGCCGGTAGTAGGACGGCCCGGCGCCGCCGCTGGCCAGCAGCACCTCGGCCTTGACGCCGGCCCACTGCTCCGGCGGGCCGTCGTGCCGCTGGATTAGCGTGCTCTCGTCGAGGGTGGTCGGCAGCAACTCGCCCATGGTGCGCCCGACCGGCGTACGGAGGAACAGCCGGCAGAGGGTGGCCCGGACGACAAGCGGCAGACGCGACGCGGGCGAGTGGGTGTTGAGGCCGCCGCCGGTGATCGCCAGGGCGCGGGCGATGTCGCCCGACTGCGCCGCCTTCCGGGCGGCGGGCACCCACCCGAGCGGGAACAGGCCGTTGACCTGGATTGCCGCGTCGTAGAGGGCGAGCCGGTCGATCGGCAGGCCGCGGGCGGCGGCACGCAGCGCCACGAAGCCGCCGCCGCTGTGGCCGATCACGTTGCGGACCCCGAGGGTGGCCAGCACGCCGCCGAGGTCGTCGACGTCCTGCTCGCCGTCGTAGGGCTCGGCGCGGGCAGCCGCGTCGGCCCGTCCGCGACGGTTGTAGAGGTGCACGGTGAACCGGTCGGCCAGCCGCAGGGCCAGCCGACGGTAGATCTCGATGGTGACGCCGCCCCCGTGTACGACGACGATTCCCGGCCCGCTGCCGACGGAGTGGAGCACGATCTCGGCACCGTCGGCCGTCGGCACCCGCTGGACGGACCAGTTCTGTTCCATGTCGTCCTCCCCATTGGAACCGCGAACGGCGTTAGCAGTTAAAGTGTAACCGTGTCGTCACCCATCGAGCCAGAGCGATTGACGGTCTGGTCCCGGCCGGCGAGAGGGCTGCGCGGTCCCGCCCCGACGCACTCCCGGTACGAGATCGTGGTCGCCGCGATCGCGATGGCGGACGCCGACGGCCTCGGCGCGGTCTCCATGCGGGCGCTCGCCGCCACGCTGCACACCGGAGCCGCCTCGCTCTACCGCTACCTGTCCTCCCGGGACGACCTGCTCGACCTGATGGTCGACCGGGCGGCGGGGGAGTTGCGCCCGTACCCGGACAGCAGCGGCGACTGGCTCGACGCGATGCTGCGCCTCGCCCACCGGCAGTTGGCGCTCTTCCGCCGGCACCCGTGGCTGGTGGAGATCCTGCCCCGGCCGACCGCCCCCGGCCCGCAGAGCCTGGCCTGGTTCGACCACTGCCTGGCGATCCTGCGCCCGGTGCCGGCGGCGACCGCCACCAAGTTCGAGGCGATCGCCATGATGACCGGGGTGACGTCGCTGTTCGCCCGCCGGGAGTCCGCCGGGCCGCCGGTCGGCTTCGCCGGGATCGACGTGGCGGCGTTCCCGAACCTCACGGCCGCCCTCACCGCCCCGCCGTCACGGTCCGCGCCCCGCGACCTCTTCGACGCGACGGTACGCAGCGTGCTGCGCGGACTGTTGGCCGACGAGGCCGGGTGAGGCCGGCAGCAAGGGCTTTCGCGAGGTCGGACGGGTGGCCTCGGCCGATTCGGAAGCCAGGTGCATTCCGTGGGTCAGCTCGTCTACGGTCCGTGGGTGACGCAGCCACAGGTCAAGACGCCGTCCAGGGCGCACCGGCAACACCGCCCGGCGGGTACGCCGTCCATGGTGGCGTTGGTGCTGCTGACCGGGGTGGGACCGTTCGCCACCGACGCGTACATCGCCGCCCTGCCGGAGCTGCGGCGTTCCCTGGACACCAGCGCCACCGTGGCGCAGCTGACCCTGACCGCGTTCATCGTCGGGATGGCCGCCGGTCAGCTCCTGCTCGGCCCGGTCAGTGACGTCCGGGGTCGGCGGGGCATCGTGCTGGTGAGCACGCTGAGCTTCGCGCTGCTGTCGCTGCTCTGCGCGGTCGCCCCGACCGGCGGGATCCTGGTGCTGGCCCGACTCGGTCAGGGCATCGCCGCCGGCACCGGAGTGGCGCTCGGCCGGGCGATGGTGACCGACGCCTGGCAGGGCACGCAGGCCGCCGCCCGGTTCGGCAGCATCGCCTCGGTGACCTTCCTCGGGCCGGTGCTGGCACCCGCCGTCGGTGGGGTGATCCTCGATCACGGCACCTGGCGCACCGTGTTCGTCGCGCTCGCCGGGCTGGGGGCGGCGATGGCGGTGGCCGCGCTGGTCGGGCTGCCGGAGACGCTGCCCGCGCACCGCCGGCATGCGGGTGGCCCGCGCGACGCCGTGGCGCGGATGGCCGAACTGCTGCGCGACCGGGCGTTCCGCACCCACCTCGCCGTGTTGTGCCTGGCCATCGCCGGCTTCTTCACCTACATCGGCGGGTCGTCGTTCGTCTTCCAGACGGCCTACCGGATGGACGAGTCCCGCTACACGCTCATCTTCGCCACCAACGCCGCCGGCATGGCCGGCGCCGGGCTGCTGTTCCGGGTGCTGGTGGCGCGGGTCGGTGCCGGCCGGCTGCGGGCCGCCGGGGTGGCCGCGTCCACGGTGGCCACCCTCGCCCTGCTGGTCGCCGCCCTGGCCGACCGGTCGGGCGAGCTGCCGCTGGCCGTACCGTGGGCGCTGCTCGCGGTGGTGGTGGCCGGGATGGGCCTGACCCTGCCGGCGACCACCGCGCTGGCGCAGGAGGCCGGCCGGCGTTCCGCCGGCACGGCCGCCGCGCTCCAGGGTGGCCTGGGCTTCCTCGCCGGCGCGGTGGTCACGCCGCTCACCGGTGTTCTCGGGTACGCCAGCCTGCTACCCATGGTGGGGGCCATGGCGGTCTTCTTCGTGGCGGCGTCCGGGGTGCTGATCCTGCTGGCGCGGCCCGGCGTGGCCTCTCAGCCACTTCACAGTCCTACCGATTAGGGTGCCCTGGGTAACCGTGCGTGCTCCACGGTGGAGTGCGCCGACCGTGAAGCGGGAGTTCCGATGGTCTTCAAGAAGATGCTGAGCGCGTTCGGTGTGGGTGGGCCCAGCGTCGACACCGTTCTGGCCAACCCGAACACGAGGCCCGGCCTGACCCTCGACGGCAACGTGAACCTGGTCGGCGGGGACGCCCCGGCCAACATCGAGCAGATCGCCATCGGCCTGGTCACCCGGGTCGAGATCGAGGGCGGCGACAGCGAGTACGCCGGTGTCATGGAGTTCCAGCGGATGGTGGTCAGCGGTCCCTTCCAGCTCGCGCCGAAGCAGCAGCTCGCCATCCCGTTCCAGTTGCCGGTGCCGTGGGAGACCCCGATCACCGACGTCTACGGCCAGCGCCTGCACGGCATGACGATGGGTCTGCGTACCGAGCTGGCGATCGCGCGCGCGGTCGACAAGAGCGACCTCGACCAGGTCAACGTGCACCCGCTGCCGGTGCACGAGCACATTCTGGAGGCGTTCCAGCGGCTCGGCTTCCGGTTCAAGCACGCCGACCTGGAGCGGGGCCACATCCGGGGCTCCCAGCAGACGCTGCCGTTCTACCAGGAGATCGAGTTCTTCGCCGGCCCGCAGTACGCGCAGGCCATCAGCGAGGTCGAGCTGACCTTCGTCACCAGCCCGCACGGGGTCGAGGTGGTGCTGGAGTGCGACAAGCGGGGCGGCTTCCTCAGCTCCGGGCACGACGTGTTCGGCCGCTACACCGTCTCGCACGCCGACGTCGACCGGGTCGACTGGACCCAGGTCGTCGACGGATGGCTGCGCGAGACCACCTCGACGTACGGCAACCTGCGCGCCTCCTCCGGGTTCGGCGCCCCCACCCACGGCTACCCGATGCACGGCCACGGCCACGGCCACCACGGCCGGGGCCCGGGGATGGGTGGCGTGGTGGCCGGCGCGGCGCTCGGCGTCGCCGGCGGCCTGATCGCCGGTGAACTCATCGAGGACGCTTTCGAGGGCGACGACGACGGCGGCGACTTCGAGTGACCGCTTCTGCGTGACCGCTTCTGCGCGGTCGGCTTCGGGTGACCAGTGGAGACCAGCGGTGGCCCCCGGGAGGAATCCCGGGGGCCACCGTTCTCAGCAGCTTGCGCTGCTCGGGTCAGCTACGGTCAGCGACGACCCTTGCGCTCCGCGCCGGAACGCCGCGCCGAACCAGCCTTCGCCAGGCCCCGGCTCACCAGATAGGCGCCGGTCAGGACGGTCAGGAACCACCACGCCTGCGTCGGGTTGTTGATGTTCAGCCCGTTCGCCGTGGTACCACGCCAGAAGGCGGAGATCACCACTACCGCGACTGCGGCGGCGTAGACCCAGAACTCGGTGGTCAGGAACGACTGCTTGGTCTCCGTACCCGGAGACGGCATCGGTTCCCGGTGCCCGTCCTGCATCGCCGGCATCTGCCGGGTCTGCTCGTTCATCATGGCGTTGCGCTGGGCGGTGTCCTGCATCGGCCGGTTCATGGGCCTGGTGGATGCAGCCTGCGTGCTCATCTGGTCCTCCTCAGGATTTGATGAGTACCTGCACTCCCTCGCCCCGCTACCGCGGTCGGCCACGGCACGGTTCACCTGCTGTGGCGGGGGCACCCTGGGTCTACCCCCCGACCCTGAGCAGGTAACACCGGCCCCCGGGCCGGATTCCGTCGCCCGCCGGCCCCACCCGAGGTGCCCCGGCCGTGGTACGCCCCGGCCACTGTCCGACCCCGCCGGGTCCGCTCGAGCCAGGTGTCCCACCCGGGGTACGCGGCGACGTCTCCGCCGGGGCGACGCGTGTACGGGGGCGGCGTTTGGCCGTCCGGACCCCGGGCACGCAGCGGGTTCAGTCGAGACTCTGCGAGGTGATGAACGTGCGTGACGACGATGCGATGCGGGACTCCACCCGTAAGGCCGAGGAGCGGCTCACCTCCGGCGTGTACGGTCCCGGGGCGCTCGACGAGGTGACCGTGCCCTCTGTCGACGTGACCCGGGCGATCCAGGAGGACGATCCGGATGACGTGGCCGACGTGCCGATCGACCCGGAGGTGCTGCGTGACGGTGGCCCGACCCGGGGCCAGGGCGCGGTGACCACGACCGGCGGGACCGCCGGCCCGGCCAGCGTGCGCCGGGTGGCCCGGCAACCCGAACGACACCCGGGCACGGTGGCCCCGACCACCACCGGCGACGCCACCACCGGCGGCCTGAGCACCCCGACCGGTGGCGCCACCAGCGATCAGTCCGCCAGCGCCGTCGAGATCGGCGACTTCTCCGACGACTGACGGGGTGCCCGGTGCGGGACCGCACCCGTGTGGCCGGTCTCACGTCGGCCGCACGGGTGCGGTGTGGTGGTGGGGCGCGGTGATGGCGGTGGGTCAGGGTGCGGGCAGCACGGTGCACCGGGAGTGGTCAGCGCGCCGCAGGGGTCAGGTGGCGGGGCGCAGCACGCCCAGGCGCTGGGTGGCGCGGGTCAGCGCGACGTAGAGGTCGCTGCGACCGCGCGGGGACTCGGCGACGATCCGGTCCGGGTCGACCACCAGCACCGAGTCGAACTCCAGGCCCTTGGCCTGGCCGACGGTGAGCAGCACCACCCGGCTCTCCAACTCGGGCTGCTCGCCGACCGCCGAGTCGGGCAGCGCGGTCAGCACGACGCGCGCCAGTTCGTCGGCCCGGCTGGCCGGCACGATCACCCCGAGCCGCCCCTCGTCCAGCCCGGCGGCCTCCCGGGTGGCCGCCTCGGTCAACTCGGTGGCGAGCTGATCCGCCTCGACCGTCCGGTCCCACGGCGGCACCCCGCCGTGGCGTACCGAGCGGGGTGGGCGCAGCGCCGGGTCGATCTCGGCGAGCACCTCGGCGGCGACCGCCATGATCTCGGCCGGGGTGCGGTAGCTGACGGTCAGTTCCTCCAGCCGCCACCGCTGCGCCACGTACGGCTCCAGCGCCTCGGCCCAGGACGGGGTGCCGGCCAGCGCACCGGTCTGTGCCACGTCCCCGACGATGGTCATCGACCGGCTCGGGCAGCGGCGCATCAGCAGCCGCCAGGCCATCGGGGTCAGCTCCTGCGCCTCGTCGACGATGACGTGGCCGAAGGCCCAGCTCCGGTCGGCAGCGGCCCGCTGCGCGGTGGTCAGCCGGTCGGTCTCCTCCTGCCGTTCCAGCAACCGGTCGGCGTCGATCAGGTCGGTGACACCGAGGATCTCACCGCCGTCGGCGTCGTCCTCCACGTCGATCGAGCGGGAGCCCCGGGCGATGTCCAGCACGCCCTCGGCGTACTCGCGCTGGAAGGAACGGATGCGATCCCGGCGGGCGGCGGCGGCCCGCTCGTCCTCGCCGAGCAACTCGGCGGCCTCGTCCAGCAGCGGCACGTCGGCCGGCGTCCAGCCGCCACCGGGCAGGCGGTGCAGCAGGGCCCGCTCGTCCTCGGTGAGCATCGGGGCGGCGGCGGCGATCCGCTCCGGCGAGGCGTACAGGTCGGCGAGCAGCCGCTGCGGGGTGAGCACCGGCCAGAGCCGGTCCAGCGCGGCGGTGATCTCCGGTTCCTCGCGCAGTTCCCGACGGATCTCGGCGCGGTCCGCCTCCTCCAGCAGGTTCTCCCCGCCGAGCGGGTCGGCGCCGATCCGCTCGGCGACCTGGTCGGCGAGGGCGTGCACGACCTCGATGTCGAACAGGGCGCGGGCCAGGTTGTGCGGGCGGTCGGTGGACCGGACCCGGTCCCGGGCCCGGCGTACCGTCGCCGGGTCCAGTTGCAGCAGTTCCCGCTGGGGCAGTTCGATCTCCAGCGGCTCGTCGGGCACCCACTGCCGGTCCCGTACGGCGGCGGCGAGCACCTCGGCCAGCACCGCCCGCCCCTTGAGCGCGGCGGTCCGGGGCGGCTCGGCGCGGCGGGCGTTGACCCCGGGGAAGAGATCGCCGGGGGTGCTGAGCAGCACGCCCGTCTCGGCCAGCGCCGGCAGCACCTGCGAGATGTACCGCAGGAAGGTGGCGTTCGGCCCGACCAGCAGCACGCCCCGGGTGGAGAGCTGCTGCCGGTGGGTGTAGAGCAGGTACGCGGCGCGGTGCAGCGCGACCGCCGTCTTGCCGGTGCCGGGCCCGCCCTGCACGACCAGCACCCCCGGCAGGTCGGCCCGGATGATCCGGTCCTGCTCGGCCTGGATGGTCTCGACGATGTCCCGCATCCGGCCGGTGCGCCCGGCGCTGAGCGCGGCGAGCAGGGACGCCTCACCGGTCAGCTCCTCGTGGCCGGTGGGGGAGGCCGCCTCGATGTCCAGCACCTCGTCGTTGAGGCCGGTGACCTTGCGTTCCCGGGTGCGCAGGTGCCGCCGCAGTCGGATGCCCTGCGGGTTGGCGGCGGTGGCGAGGTAGAACGGCCGGGCGGCCGGCGCGCGCCAGTCCATCAGCAGTGGGTCGTAGTCGCCGTCGGTGTCGAAGATGCCGATCCGGCCGACGTAGTGCCGGCTGCCGTCGGCGCCGTCGAGCCGGCCGAAGGTCAGCCCCTGCTCGACCGCCGAGAACTGCTCGACCTGGTCGGCGTACATCCGAACGGCGCTGTCCCGTTGGGAGCGGTCCTGCAACGTGCCGCCACCGCCGGCGCGTAGTTCGTCGGTGAGCCGCCGGGCGGCCTGCTCGCGCATGCCGTCCAGCCGGCCGTAGAGCATCGAGACGTACTTCTGCTCGCGGCCGATCTCGTCGTCGTGTTGCCGCAGCTCGTCCGGGTGCGTTGACAAGCCGTCTCCTCGTTGATTAGAATAGCTGTTGGAATGGCTATGCAGCCATTCCCTTTTGCATTTCGGGAACTGTTCAAGATACCGCCTGCGGCGGCCCGCACCAAGCCTTCCGCCTGTTCCCGACCCGCGTCATACTCCCGCGCCGCGCTGGCCTGTGCCTGCACCAACCAGCGCCGGCTGGCTCGCCCGCCGTCACCGTCACCAGCCCGTGCCGCGCCCGGCCCGCTCTCTTCTGTCGCCACCGCCTCCCGGGTGGGGGCCGGACAGGCAGACGGGGGCCCGCACCGGCTTGCGCCGGCCCGGACCCCCGAGGGTCGTTCCGAGGGATCAGCCCCGTGCGGCCTGGTACAGCCGCTCCGGTGTCACCGCCCCGGCGAGCACCCGCCCGTCGTCGGTGATCAGCACGCTGAACAGCTTCCCGGTGAACAGCCGGCCGCTGCCCCAGTCCCCGCTGACCTTCGGCAACCCGTTCAACAGCTCGAGAGCCTGTGCCGCGTCGGCGGCGTCGTCCGATCCGGGCTTCGCCGTGCCGCCGGCCGGCGTCCGCGCCGCGTCCGTACGTGCCACCAGCACCGTGGTCCAGCCGGTGCCGACGGTACGCAGACCGGCGTCGTCGCCCGCGTCGGGCCGCTGCGCCGCTCCGGCCTTCGACCCGGTGCCCGACTTCGGGTCCGCTCCCGCCTTCGAGGCGGGGAGGTCACCGGTCGCCTCGGTCACCTTCACTCCGGGCGGCGGGTTGAAGGTGAACTGGTCGGCATCCGGCCGGCGGTAGTCGACCTGGGTGAAGGCCACCTCGAACGCCGGTTGGTCAGCGCCGTCGGCGAGCACCTCGAACCGCAGCGGCACGTGCTCGGTCGCGTCGATGGCGATCCGCACCTGGTGCACCAGGGACGCCTCGTCACGCGGGGTGAGTACCAGTTCGTACGCGTCCCGACCGGCGACGGTGGCCGACCGGCCGGTGGTGACCAACGTGCTCGGGTCGACAGCGGCCAGCGCCCGCTCGGCGGCCTCCTGCGGGGTGACCGGCAGCGTGCTCTCCGCCGCCCGGTCGGTCGACTCCGGCAGGGTGCGGTGCGTCGCCGTGTTGGCCTTGCTGTCCCAGGTCCACACGTCCCGGCCGGAGCGGATGACGTCGCGCTCGCCGAGGGTGTCGAGCAGCGCGACCCGCTGCCGGTCCAGCCCCGAGTACCAGACCCGCAGGGTGTGCGTGCCGGTGAGCAGCGCGGCGTCCCCACCGGCCAGGCCGACCAGCGACGGTAGCCCGAGGTCGGCGCGCTGCACCACCGTGCCGGAGAGCCCGTCCAACCGGGCGGTCTGTAGGTCGACGAGAAGCTGGGCGGCGCTGCGCGGGGGCAGGGCGGGCTCGGCGTTCGCCGCGAACGTGCCGATCGCGGCACCCCCGCCGACGACGGTGACCGCGGCGGCCAGCGGCACCAGCCACCGCAGGGTGGAACGGTTCTTCAGTACGGACATGACGGCACCTCCTGGGGCCATCCTGCCGGTTCGGTGCTGTGAACTGGCTGAGGACCGCGTCGCGGTCGGTCGCGTCGGGGTGGCACGCTGGGATTATGCGGGTGCTGGTGGTGGAGGACGAGGCTCGGCTGTCGGCGGCGTTGCAGCGTGGCCTGACGGCCGAGGGGTTCGTGGTGGACACGGCGGGCACCGGGCCGGCCGGGTTGGACGCCGCCCGGCACGGCGGTTACGACGCGATGATCCTCGACGTGATGCTCCCCGGCCTGTCCGGGTACGAGGTGGTCCGGCGGCTGCGCGCCGACGAGCACTGGTTGCCCGTGCTGATGCTCTCCGCCAAGGACGGCGAGTACGACCAGGCCGACGGGCTGGACTGCGGAGCGGACGACTACCTGACTAAGCCCTTCTCGTACGTGGTGCTGCTGGCCCGGCTGCGGGCGCTGCTGCGTCGGGGTGCCCCGGAGCGGCCGACCGTGCTCGCCGTCGGCGATCTGCGGCTGGATCCGGCCCGGCGGCGGGTCACCCGGGCCGATGCCGAGGTGGTGCTCACCGCCCGGGAGTTCGCGCTGCTGGAGTACCTGATCCGCCGGCCGGGCGAGGTGATCTCCAAGACCGAGCTGCTGGACCACGTCTGGGACGCCAGCCTGCGGACCGCCCCGAACGCGGTCGAGGTGTACGTCGGCTACCTGCGCCGCAAGATCGGCCGGGATCGGTTGGAGACCGTCCGGGGCGCCGGCTACCGGCTGATCCCGTGAGACGCCCCCGCTGGCCGGCGCTCGGCCTGCGCGCCCGGCTGATGGTGCTCGGCGTGGCGGGGCTCTCGGTGGGGCTGGCGCTGGGCGGGGTGGTGCTGCTGGTGGCGTTGGGCTGGTCGCTGCAACGCACCGTCGACGAGGAGGCGTTCCGGACGGCCGACGCGGTCGCCCGGCTGGCCGGCGAGGACGCCCTGCCCGATCCGCTGCCGGTGGCCGGTGGGCAGCTGCGGGTGCAGGTGGTCGACTCCGCCGGACGAATCCGGGCCGCCTCCATCGACGCCGACCGGCTGGTGCCGATGGTCCGTCCCGACCAGCTCGCCGGGGACGGTCGGCGGCGGACGGTGGTGCCCGGCCAGCGGCTCGGCTGGGAGGGGCCGGTGCGGGTGGTGGCGGTGCCGGCCCAGTCGGCGGGGGAGCCGTTGACCGTTCTGGTGGGCCGCTCCACCATGGATGTCCGGCATGCCACCCAGGCCGCCCGGACGGTGTTGCTGGTCGCCTTCCCGCTGCTGGTGGGGCTGCTCGCGGTGGTCGCCTGGCGGGTGGTCGGCGCGACCCTGCGCCCGGTCGAGGCGCTGCGCAGCGGGGCCGCCGAGATCACCGGTCGGGACGCGGCCGACCGGCTGCCGGTGCCCGCCTCCCAGGACGAGATCCACCGGCTGGCGGTCACCCTGAACGACATGCTGGACCGGTTGGAGGCGGCCCGCGCCCGGCAACGGTCGTTCCTCGCCGACGCGGCGCACGAGCTGCGCAGCCCGTTGACGAACATGCGTACCGAGCTGGAGGTGGCCCAGCGCCTCGGCGACCGTTCCGACTGGCCGGCGGTCGCCGCCGACCTGCTCGCCGACACCGAACGGCTGGGTCGGCTCGTCGACGATCTGCTGCTGCTGGCCCGGCTCGACGAGCAGCCGCCGCAGCCGGCCGGCCACCCGCGTGAGGCCGGGCCGGTGGAGCTGGGCGGGCTGCTCGCCGAGGTGGCCTCCCGCTGGCCGGGCCCGCCGGTCGCCGCCGATCCGGCATCGGGGCCGGCAGCCCCTGCCACGTTGGGGCCGGCAGCCCCTGTCACTGCGGTGTCGGGGCTGCCGGTCGCCGCCGCCCCGGTGTCGGGGCCGCCGGTCATCGTCACCGCGGCGTCGGGGCCGGCGTGGACGGTCGGTGTTCCCGACGAGTTGCGGCGGGTGCTGGGGAATCTGGTCGACAACGCCGTACGACACACCCGTACCCGGGTCGTGCTGGCGGTCGAGCCGGCGACGGACGGGCCGTACCACCTGGTGACGGTGACCGACGACGGGCCGGGCATCCCGGTCGCGGACCGGGAGCGGGTGTTCCGCCGGTTCGCCCGGTTGGACGAGGGGCGGGCCCGGGACGCGGGCGGTGCCGGGCTCGGCCTGGCCATCGTCCGGGAACTGGTCCGTCGCGGCGGCGGCACGATCGGCCTCGCCGACGCGGGGCCCGGCCTGGTGGTCCGGCTGCGCCTGCCGGTCCTGCCGGACCCCGACTGAGGACCGCTCGACGTGCCCCGTCGCGAGTGTCCGGCGGGGACCGGACCCGGCCCGCTCGGCGCACCTGCCGCCGGACCCGGGCACCGCACGATCCGGCTCGGGTCCTGCCCCACCCGGATCGTCGCGGTGGGTGACCGGTCGGCGCAGCGGGCTCAGCGGCGGGCGGTGCAGACCCGTTTCGCCCGGGCCACCACGTCGGTGGACCAGACCACGGCGACGGTGAAGCAGTAGTTGGTGGTGCGGTCCAGGCCGTGGACGACGAAGCTGTCGGTGCCGGGTGGCAGGGTCTCGAACGGGCGCGGGTCCTGCCCGGTCCGGCCGGCGGAGAGGATCACCGGACCCTCGCCACCGGCCGGGTACGTCCAGGTCAGGGCGATGCCGTCGGATCGGTCGCGCAGCGTCACCCGCCCGGGTGGGGTGCCCGGTGAGGCGGGTGGTGCGGCGTTCGGCGTACCGGCGGCGGTAGGGGCGACCCCGGGGCTGGCCGGCGCGGCGGGCGGGTCGCCGGGGCTGCTTACCTGGGACACCCCGGCGATCACCGCGACGGCGCCGAGCAGCACCACCGCGACCCCCGCTGCCACCAGCGGTACGGCACCCGGGCGGCGAGGGGGCGGGGCGTGCCGGCGGGGCACCAGCACGGGCAGCAGCCGGGACGGGTCCACCGGCGGGGCCGGCGGCGTGACCCGGCGTACCCCGGCGGCCTCCTCGTCGTGGTGGCCGACCGACGGCGGCGGAGCGTACGGGTGTTCCCGCCGGCCGCCGGTCACCCCGAGCCCGGCCGTACCGGCGGCGGCCGGTTCGGGTGGCCAGCGCCCGTCGTTCCCGACCTGGCCCGACCCCATCGGATAGTCGGTGCCGCCGAGGTGACCGGCGGCTGTGGGATAGCTGCCCTCGGCGGGGTGACCCCGGTCGGTGGAGTAGCCGCCCTCCGTGGGGTAGCCGCCGTCGGCGGGATAGCCGGTACCGGCCGGGCGGCCGGCGGTGCCGACGCTGTCCGGGTGGTCGAAGGGGCCTGGACGCCCGTCCTGCGGGTAGCCGGTGTCCTCGGCGGGGAGCCGTTGGCCGGGCACCGTCGGAGAGTGCGTCTCGTCGGGCGGCACCACCCCGACCGACCAGGCCGGCAGGTCCGGTGGCCCCTCGGCGGGCGGTGGGGTGCGGGCGGCCGGCACCACCGGTGCGCCGCGCTCCGGCGTGGGCTCGTCGTCGCAGACGTGGTCCGGGTCGGCGGCGGCCCGCGCCAGCGCGGCCACCTGGCGGGCCAGCGGGTCGTCGGCGGCCAGGTGCTGACGGGCCAGCTCGCGGGCGAGGGCGAGGTTGTCGTGCGCCTCGTCGAACCGGCCGCAGTCGCGTTGCATCGCGCCGAGCCGGGCCAGCATCTTGATCCCGCTGGCGTGGCCGTCGCCGTACACCTCGCGGTGCAGTTCCCAGGCGTCCTGGAGCCGTTCGCGGGCCTGGGCGCACTGGCCGCGCGCGTACTCCACGGTGGCCAGATCGGCGTGTGCGGCGAGCACCCGCAGCGACTCGGGGCCGTCGTGGGCGGTCAGCTCCAGGATGACCTCGGAGTAGAGCCGGGCGGCGCGGGCGTCGCTGCCGACCCGGTGCAGCACCGCCGCGAGGGTGGCCGCCGTCGAGATGGTCCGCTGGTCGGAAATGCCGTGCAACCGGCTCGACGCCGCGTACGCGAAGGCGGCCCAGCCGCGTGCCGAGTGCGGTTCGCCGAGGGTGACCAGCAATCGGGCCTGGAGCCCGGCGGCCTCGGCCAGCTCGGGGGAGGCGTGATCGGGTCGGGGGTCCGCGTCGGTCAGCGCGTCGGCGAGCAGTCGCTGGGCACCGGCCAGGTCGCCGGCGGACACCAGGTGCTGCGCCTGGAGGGTCAGTTCACCAAAGCCGGAAGACACGCCCCATCGTGCTTGGCCGGCAACGGTTAGTACAACCCTTGTCGGCCGGCAACTTGGTCAAGAACCGGTCAAGTGGACGACCAGCGCCTCGCTGATCCGGCGCAGCTGGTCGACCTGGGCCGGGCTGAGCGCGTCGAACAGGTGTCGGCGTACCCCCTCGACGTGGCCGGGCGCGGCGGCGGCGAGGGCCGCGAAGCCGGCTTCGGTGAGGACGGCGACCTGGCCGCGCCGGTCGGTGGGGCACTCCTGGCGGCGAATCCAGCCGGCGGTCTCCAGCCGGGCCGCGGCGTGCGAGAGCCGGCTGCGTGACGAGCCGGTGAGGTCGGCCAGCTCGCTCATCCGCAGCCGTCGGTCGGGGACCTCGGAGAGCCGGACCAGGATCTCGTAGTAGGCGTGCGGCATCCCGGCGTCGCGTTGCAGCTCGCGGTCGAGGTTCTCCATCAGCGCCCGGGAGGCGGCCAGGAAGGCACGCCAGGTCTGCTGCTCGTCGGGGTCCAGCCAGCGGGTCATGACCCGTATCATAGCCAAAATGGTTGAGTGCTCAACCACTTCCCGCTAGTGTGGGTGGCATGGGAATCCACCGCCTCAACCACGCCGTGCTCTACGTCTCCGACCTGCGACGCAGCGTCGACTTCTACCGCGACGTGCTGGGCTTCCGCCCGGTGCCGATGACCCCGGACGGGTTCCGTGGCGCGGCCTTCCTCCAGGCTCCCGACTCGACGAACGACCACGACCTCGGCCTGTTCGAGATCGGCGCGACGGCGGGCCGCTCGCAGGCCGGCCGGGCCACCGTCGGCCTCTACCACCTGGCCTGGGAGCTGGACACCCTCGACGAGCTGGCCGTCACCGCCGAGCGGCTGGCCGCCGCCGACGCCCTGGTCGGCACCTCCGACCACGGCACCACCAAGAGCCTCTACGGCCGCGACCCGGACGGGCTGGAGTTCGAGATCGTCTGGATCGTCCCGGCGGACCGGCTCGACGAGGGCGCCCTCGCGGCCCGCAAGCGGATCGGCCGGCTCGACCTCGACCTCGAGCGGGCCCGCTACGGCGGCCAGACCCGGGGCGGGGTGGGGATCTCCGTCCCGGTCTGAATCGCCGTACGGTAGAACGACAGGATGTCGATCGACGCCGTCCTGCGTGAGCTGCTCGTCCGCCAGCTCGACCACTGGCTGCCGGGGGCGCTGCACCGCTCCCGGCGGGCCACCCTCGCGTTGTCGTACGCCGGTGACCCCGGCACCGCCGAGGCTGCCCTGCGGGTGGTGGCCGGCTTCGCCGACCGGCTCCGGGGCCGCCGGCTCACCGTCCTGGTGCTCGCCGGTGGCGGCCCCGAACTACCCGCCCGGCTCGGCACCGTCGAGGCCACCCTCCCGGCCGACGTGGCCGTGCACGTGGTGCCCGGCGACCCGGCCCGGCTGCCGGTGGTGCTCAAGGCGGCCGGCGCGGCCGGCGCACCGCTGCTCACCCTGGTCGACGGTGCGGTGCCGGACCCGGCGCTGCTGGCCGCCACGGCGACCGGCCGACCGGCCGAGGTGCTGCTCACCGCCGCCGCGGCCACCGCCCTGCGTCCGGCCCTGACGGCCGCCGGGTTCCCCCTGGTCGCCGAGGTCGAGCTGGTCCCCGCCGACGGGTCACCGGCGCGACTGGTGGCCTTCGGCACCGGGCTGGACAAGAGCCTGGAGGCGTTCAAGGACGCGCTCTGGGCCGCCGACGGGTCCGCCGCGATCCGCTACCGCGACCCGGCCGGTGGGCTGCTCGACGTCGCCGGGCACCCGGCGGCCGGCCCGCTGCGCGGCGAACTGCTGGCCGAGCTGACCCGCCACGGCCCGCGTACGGTGACCGAGCTGCGTCGGCACGCGTTGACCGCGACGGCGTACCGGGCCGTGGACGCCGGTCGGGTGCTCACCGATCTGCTGGACACCGGCGCGGTCACCCGGAACCCGGAGCACGGGCGGCTCGGCGGGGACGTGCTGATCAGCGCCGGCCCCGCCCCGGACGCCCGGTCAACTGCCTGACCACGATGGACGCCCCGGTGGCGATCACCCCGATGCTGAACAGCATCTGCACGCAGACGATCACCTTGGCGAGCTGTCCCTGGGCGTGCACGTCGCCGTAGCCGATCGTGGTGAGGGTGGCCAGGGCGAAGTAGAGCGCGTCCAGCCGGGTGCGCAGCCCGACGAACTGGCCCGGTCCGCTGCCGGCCACCACGTAGTCGGCCAGCGCGAAGGCGAGCAGCCCGGCGACCAGCGCCACCACCAGCCGGCTCAACGACCGGACCTCGGCCTCGCCGACGGGTGCGCCGGTGCCGAGCTGCCGGCTCACCTGACGGGTGACCAGGAAGGTGACCACGCTGATCAGCAGCAGGGTGCCCGCCGCGCGCAGGGCCAGCCGCAGGCCGTTCGGATCGGGCTCCAACGGCACCAGGAAGTAGCTGGTCAGCAGGAGAGCGCAGGCCGCCAGGGTGTGTCGTCGGGCCCGTGCGTAGCCCCCGTCGTCGCTTGCCATGCGGCGATTCTGCGCCGTCCTCACGGCCCCGATCCGGTGAAGTGCCGAACCCGAGCGGTGGGCCGGTGCGGCCGGGGCGGCTGGTCGGGCGGGAGGGGCCGTCGGCCGGGCCCGGCAGCGGCGGGCCCGCAGACGTCGAGCGGGGCGCCGGTGGACCACCGGCGCCCCGCTCGACGAAGGGCGTCATGCCCGGGACTTGTCCTGCTTCCAGGACAGCGGCCCCGGCAGGTCGACGCGGTGCGCCTTGGCCCGGGAGTTCCAGGACCAGCGACCGATCTTGATGCTCCACGAGGAGAAGCCGTTCTCGGTGAAGTTGAGGATGATCGGCCCGTACTTCTTGCGCTTACGGAACATCAGACCCATCGTGGCGCTCCTTTCGCGTTCCCTGTCGTTCCAGCCGGCTCGGCGTCGTTCCTGCTGTCTCGGCCCGGAACATGCCCGCATCCACGAAATCCGAAACCTGCTCCGGTCCGAGCTGGACGGTCGCCGCCAGCTCTACCCGGGAGATAGGTGGTGTCGGATCGACGAGGGCGGGAGAGAAAGGAGGGCAACGGGGTCTCAGGGAAGGTCGTCGACCTACCGGTGGCTCAGCGCGGCTCCCAGGCGTCCGGCAGGGTGGTCAGCTTCCGGACGTGCGTCGGGAGTCGACCGCTGACCACCTCGGCGAGGGTCACCTCGTCCAGCACCTGCCGGACGGCGGCACGGACGGCCACCCAGAGCCGGGGGAGGTTCTCCGCCGAACCCTCGTACCGGGTCTCCTCGGGGCGCAGCCCGCGTACCCCGGCCAGTGGACCCTCCACGGCGCGCAGGATCACCCCGACGGTGACCTCGCGCGGCGGCCGGGCCAGGGTGTAGCCGCCCTCGGCGCCGCGCTGCGCGCGGACCACGCCGGCCCGGCGCAGGTCGGCCAGGACGGCTTCGAGGAACTTGCGCGGCATGTCCTGCTCGCTGGCGATCGCCTGGGTGGAGAGCAGGGAGGGGTAGGCGGTGGCCAGGCTCAGGGCCGCTCGGACCGCATAGTCGCCGCGCGCGGAGATCTGCACCCTGCCATCATGCCTGCCCGTTGAGGGTGGCGGGGTCGGCGGGTCGACGCGGCCGGGCAATCCGTGCCGGTGGCCGGTCCCGGGCGGCCCGAAACGCACCCGGGCTGACCCCGACCTCCCGGGTGAAGAACCGGCCGAAGTTGGTGGGCTCGGGGAAGCCGAGCTGACGACCGATCCGGGCCACCGGCTCGTCGGTGGCAGCGAGCAGCCGGCGGGCCTGGAGCGCGACCCGCTCGTCCACCACCTGCTTGGCGCTGTGCCCGGTCACCGCCAGACAGGCCCGGGTCAGGGTACGCACCGAGCAGCCCAGCCGGGCTGCATAGTCCTCGACCCGGCGGGTGTGCGGGTAGCTCGCCTCGACCTCCCGGCAGAACCGGTGGAAGGTGACCACCTCGGTGCGGTGCGGGCCGGTCTCGTCGGGCGTCCGCCCGGCGTCCGGGGCACCGCGCAGCAGGGCGAGCCGGATGAGCAGCACCGCGAGCTGGTGCCGGAGCAGGGCGTGCGCGGCCGGGTCGTCCCGGTGCCGGCGGTGGTCCACCACCAGCTGGGAGACCTCGTTGATGACCGCGTCCTCGTCCTCGCCGACCAGTTGGTGGTGGTGGGGCACGGCGTCCGGGTCGACGTCCAGCCCGCGCAACACGCCGGCATGCCAACGGAGCACGATCGCGTCGAGCCGCGCGGGGCAGCGCAGCACCTGGCCGGGGCCGGCCCGGAGCAGGGTGCCGGGCCGGCAGGGCAGCGCGTTGAAGTCCAGCTCGGCGATGCCGTGCCCACCGGTGACCAGCACGAGCAGGTCGCGGTCGAGCAACACCGGCCGGTGCGGGTCGGCCTCGGGGGTGAGGTCGGCCAGCTCCAGGATGTCGATCTCGGGGCGGGGCAGGTCGGGACGGGTTGCCGGGGAGAGGTGACCGGAAGGGACCATCGTCTTCGACCGTAACCGGGGACGGCTCCGGCCGCATCCCGGCGATGGGACTCTGTCGCGTTCGTGGCGGTTGTCGGTCGGCGTCCGTGGTGCGCTGTCGGTCGGTGGGCTTGTCCGACTGCCGGGGCCGGGCTACGTTACCGGTCGGTAAGTGCGCACGCGTGATGGGATGCTCATGACGGACCTGTTCTCGGTCGACGGCAAGACGGTGCTGGTCACCGGTGGTTCCCGGGGCATCGGGTTGATGATCGCCCGAGGCTTCGTCCGGGCCGGCGCCACCGTGATCATCTCGTCCCGCAAGGCGGACGTGTGCGCCGCGGTGGCCAAGGAGCTGTCCGTCGAAGGGCGCTGCGAGGCGATCCCCGCCGACCTGGGTGACGACGCGGGCGCCGAGGCGCTCGCCGCCGCCGTCCGCGAGCGGTACGACCGGCTCGACGTGCTGGTCAACAACGCGGGCGCGACCTGGGGAGCGCCGTTGGAGTCGTACCCGGCCGGTGCGTTCGACAAGCTCTGGGCGGTCAACGTCAAGGCGGTGTTCCGGCTCACCACCGCGTTGCTGCCGGCGCTGCGGGCGGCGGCCACCGACGACGACCCGGCCCGGGTGATCAACATTGGCTCGATCGACGGGCTCCGGGTGCCGATGATGGAGGTGTACGCGTACTCCGCCACCAAGGCGGCCGTGCACATGCTCACCCGCAGCCTCGCCCACCAGCTCGCCGCCGAGCGGATCACGGTCAACGCGATCGCCCCCGGCCCGTTCGAGAGCAGGATGATGGCCTTCGCCCTGGACGACCCGGCGTCCCGGGCGGCGATCGCGCAGCAGGTGCCGCTCGGCCGGATCGGCCGCCCCGAGGACATGGCCGGCACCGCGATCTACCTGTCGTCGCGGGCCGGGGCGTACCTGACTGGCGCGGTGATCCCGGTGGACGGCGGCATCACGACGCACGGCTGACCGGCTGGGTCGCCCGTTCGCGCGCCGGCCCGTACGGGCCGAGCTGGGCGTACGACCGGCCCACCGTGGTGGGGCGGGCGATCCACACGCGGAAGGGCGTACCAGGATCAGCGGGCAGGTCGGTGGTGCGGACTCGGCAGATCCGCGCGGCCCGGGTCGCCCGTGGCCCCGGACTCGGCAGGCCCGGGTGGGCCGGAGCCGCGCGGACTCGGCAGATCCGCGCGGCTCCGGTGACGTTGGTCAGCGACCGGCGAGCAGCCGGTTCACCGCCGTGTCGACGTCCAGGTGCTCGGCCTCCCGGCCGCGCGGAACGACGACGTAGGTTCGGCGCAGGAAGCGCACCAGCACGCTGCGCGGGACCTCGAACAGGGCGTTGCCGTCGGGCGACGACAGCGCCAGCGCGACGAAGTCGCCGCGCGGGGTGGCCCAGGGCCAGACCCGCACGTCGCCGATGCCGGCCGGTTCGTCGAGGCCGGTGACCAGCAGTTCGCGGGCGAAGGACCAGCTCACCGCCTCGCCACCGGCCGACTCGGCGTGGAACAGGACATGGACCGCATACGGGTCAGCAGGGTCGTAACGCAGGCTGGCACGCACCGGCAAGGCGGTGGCGTCAGGCGCGACGAGCCTTAGCGACGTCTCGACCTCTACGGTCGTCGGTCGGATGACACTCATGGACGTTCTCCCCCCGGCACCGCTGCGGAACGCGCGTGTCCCGCTTTTCCCATACTCAGGTGCTACTGCTGGCTACGCTCCGCCATACGCTGACTTCACCCAGTGGTGGGAAGGGGGTCCGAATCGCCGTGAGAATGTGAAAATTCTTGTAGGATTTCCGGTTCTGCCCAGTGCGGGAGCCCGTCCGAGGTCGGGTGGTTCAGTCGTCGACTTACTCCGGTAACGTCCGGTGGTCTGCGCAAGTGACGGGCCGGGGCGACACTGGGGGGCGAAATGGCCACGAAGCGTTCCTCAGTGGATGCGTCGAGGGCGGCCGATTCACCGAAAGTAGGGGCCCGAGCAGCCAAAAGGCGGGGTGACAGGGTGCCGATGAAGCCATCGGACCGGGACGAACGGACGACGTCCGACGCCGGTCGTGCCGGAGGCTCCTCCTCAACCGGGCGGGGCCGGCCCCGCCCGGCCACCAACGGGCGCGTCCGAGACGGTGGCACCCGGCCCGGCCGCACCGTCCTCGCCGGCCGCCCTGCCGGCTGGCGATGGCGGCTACGCACCACCCTCGACCTGATCCGCGCCAACCCCACCGGCCGGGTCGCCCTCAAGATCTTCGTCGCCGTCGCCGGGGCGCTCGTGGTGACCATCGGCATCGCCCTCATCCCGCTGCCCGGCCCCGGCTGGCTGATCGTCATCGGCGGCCTCGCCATCTGGGCCGTCGAGTTCCACTGGGCCCGCCAACTGCTCGGCTTCACCCGCCGACACGTACACGCCTGGACCCGCTGGGCCGCCACCCGCTCGCTGGCGGTGCGGTTCCTGCTCGGCTCTGCCGGCCTGGTCTTCGTCGCCGTGGTGCTCTGGCTCTCGCTCAAGTACAGCCTCGGCATCGACCTGGTCGCCAGGCTGCTGCACTACCTCGCCACGAACTGACCGGCCCCCCCGGGTTTTTGGGTCCGTCGCACGATCGGGTAAAGTCAACGGTGCTGAGGGCGATTAGCTCAGTGGGAGAGCGCTTCGTTCACACCGAAGAGGTCGCTGGTTCGATACCAGCATCGCCCACTCTCAGTTCCGCAGTTCAGAGGCCGGTTGGAGAGCATTCCAACCGGCCTTGTCGTTGCTCGTCGAGAGATCATGAGTCGCAGGTCGACCCACCCTGATCCTGGCTGGGGTCAAGTGGTCCTCCCGCGGCCTCGTGGTCGCGGCCCGGGGCCTACTTTGGCTGGGTGCCGCGCATCGAGCTGACCACGGATGTTCAGGCAGTCCCGGAAGCCGTCTTCGACGCCTGTCTTGACGTTGATATGCACACCCAGTCCATGGAAACTAGCGCCGAACGGGCGGTCGACGGCGTAACGACCGGCCGGTTGAAGGCCGGAGATGCCGTCACGTGGGAAGCCAGGCACTTCGGCCTCCCCTGGCGGATGACCGTTCGGATCTCTGACTACCGGCGGCCGTACGGCTTCACGGACGAGCAGATCAGCGGCCCGTTTGGTCGATGGCACCACGCGCACACCTTCACCAGGAACCCGGCTGACTCCTCGGCAACCGTCATGCGCGATGTCATCGACTTCACCGCACCGATGGGGCCCCTTGGTCGCCTCATGACCAGCCTCATCCTGCGGCCGTACCTGCAACGCCTCGTTGCACGCCGCAACGCCTATCTCGCTGCCACCTTGGCAAGGCTTCCTCGCCCATCCGATGAGGGGACAGGGGCGGAACTGCCCGGTGACGGCGGGGCGCAGATGGGGCCCGGGACAGTGTGAAGAGTCGTCGACCAGCGATCAACAGCGGCAGACTCAGACGCCCTGTGAACAGGCGGCGAGCACCATTGCCGCTGGTAGCGGGATAGCGCGGCTCTTGAGACCTCTGCTCGGCATCGCGTTGCTGCCGGGCAACGCGGGCGTGCACACCGCCACCGATCACCTCGACGTGCTTGCCGGCGCGATCGCGCGGCTGCCCGCCGCATATCGGCGGCATCTGCTCATCCGAGTGCTGCAACCATCGCCCGATCGACCCACGGCCAACGCGGTCGTCGGCTACATATCCGAGCAACCCTGGCCCTGCCTCACCAGACCCACCACCGCGTTCGTCCGCTGGTCGGGCGCGCTCGACCACGGTGAACCGAAATCCGAGTCGCGTTCGGGCCAGCAGACTCGGTCGACCCTGGAACTTTCCGTGATTTTTATGATAAGCCCGATAGTCGAGCGTATATGGAGCATAGGCTGCAAATCGATTTCTGAGGTTTCTATGGCGATTGGAGGCGGGCCGTGGGGCTGAACGGCGTTCTGCGCGCGGCCGGACCCATAGCAGGCTGGTCCTCGCTACCAGCGGGTTGTTGAAGATGCGTCTCCTCGGCCGAGAGACTCGAGACTCCGTCCGCCCGGGTAGGTCGGCGGTGAAGGTCGAGATGGCCTTGACGCCGAGGGTGGCGGGTGCTGATCTCGCAGGGTGCCCTCCGCGCCCACACGCTGCTCTCGTCGCTTGGCTTGGCGCTCGGGGTCGTCGCGGCGCTGACGCGGGATTGCAGGAGGCCGCAGTGAAGACGCCTGAAGGGCTCCGACAGTATGCGTCCGGGACGGTGCCGTCGCACCGACCCCTGTCGGTGCTCGATGTCGGCCTCCGCCGGGTCGCACAGTCGAAGCTGGCGGCAGTGGGCGCTGGGGTGGGGTGGCGGTCATGACTGCGGGCCCGCGGGGATACGATCGGACCAAGCGAGCGATCGACCTGGTCGTCGCCTCGACCGCACTGGTCCTGCTCGCGCCGGTGCTGGTTGTCGTGGCGGCCGCGGTGCGGTGGCGTCTAGGTGGCCCGGTCCTGTTCCGCCAGATGCGTCCAGGCCGTCATGGTGTCCCTTTCGAACTCCTCAAGTTCCGTACGATGCGCGAGGGGCCGTGCATCCCGGCCCACGACGCGGAGCGGCTGACACCGTTGGGGCGCGGGCTGCGGGCAATGAGTCTTGACGACCTGCCGAACCTCTGGAACGTCCTGCGAGGCGACATGAGCCTGGTCGGCCCTCGCCCGCTGCTGGTGCAGTACCTGGATCGCTACACCCCGGAGCAGGCCCGCCGGCATGAGGTGCGGCCCGGGGTGACCGGGCTGGCCCAGGTGCGCGGGCGCAATGCGCTCACCTGGGAGGAGAAGTTCGCCTACGGCGTGGCGTACGTGGATGGGCGTTGTCTGCGCCTGGACGTCAAGATTCTGCTCGCCACCGTGGGGTTCATCGCACGGCGGCATGGCATTTCCGCGTCGGGCAGCGCGACAGCGCCGGAGTTTGTTGGGTCGTCGCATGGTCGAGGATCTGGTGATCGTGGGCTGTGGAGCCACGGGCGAGAGATGCTCGGCATAGTTCGTGCCGTCAATGCGGTGTCCCCGACCTGGCGGGTACTGGGTTTTGTCGACGACAAGCCGAGCGCGGTGAGCCGTGAGCGGGTGAGCCGGCTCGTCGTTTCGCTGCTCGGACCGCTGGAGTGGCTGGGGTCGCTGCCGCCGACGACGCGGGTGGTTCTCGGAGTCGGCAACCCGCGGACGCGGCGTTCGCTGGCCGACCGGGTCGCCGAATACGGGCTGGCGGCGGCAAGCCTCGTGCACCCGGCCGCCACTGTGGGGCCTGATCTGGTGGCGGGCGAAGGTCTGCTCGTCTTCGCCGGGGCCCGGGTGACAACCAACGTCGTGCTGGCACGTGCACCTCAATCAGAACGCGACCGTCGGTCACGACTGCACGCTGGAGGACTTCGTGTCGGTCAACCCGCTTGCCGCTGTCTCCGGTGATTGTCATGCGGAGACGGGCGTGCTGATCGGCACGACGGCCGTGGTTCTACCGGGTTGCCGCATGGGGGCGAACGCGATCGTCGGTGCCGGGGCGTGCGTCGTGCGGGACGTTCCGGCGGGAGCCGTCGTGAAGGGAGTTCCCGCCCGATGACCCTCCGTCATCGGGCCCGTCGTGCGGCTCCGATATACCGGCGGTCGGCCAAATGGACGATCTTCGTGCGCGAGTGGTCACCGCGTTGACGACGGGGTGCTCACTGTGGTCAGTACGTCGGGCGGAAGTCCGGGCCGTCCGCGGTGGTGACCATTTCCCAGCCGAATGCCGCCGAGGTGATGTCTGTCCGGGCACCGAAGGTTCTGAACAGCGTGGCGACCGAGCCATCCGGAAGACCGGCGGCGGCGGTGGCGAACACCGTGACCGGGGACGCGCCGAGCTGCTGTGCCACGATCCACGGCAGTGCCAGGTCCACCATGAGGTCCCCGGGATCGTCGGTTCCATGCATTCGGCGAGTCCGGTGGCGAGCAGCGAACGGTGTAGCAGGTCGGGAGCGTTCCGCCGCAGCGCCAGGGTGGCGAGACGGATGCCGTATCGGCCCAGGGCGACCGAGGCAGAGGGCCGATGTCCCACCCGTGGTGGTCGCGTCGGACCGAGATCCCGGGATCGGTGTGGGTCATCATCCCCGGCCGCCGACCGGTCGCGCAGAGCCGAGCGGAGCAGGTGATCCAGCGGTACGGCATCCCGCCCAGAATCCACTAAATCCACTAGTTGTCCACTGGGCCGACCTATCCTCTCGGGCGTGACATCGACTCACCTCGGAACGGTCGCGTCCGGAGCCGCGAGTACCTCACCAGCGGCGTCGGCGACACCTGCTATCCGCACCTGATCGTCCAGTACGACCAGGGCCTGCGGGTCCGGGCCAACGACCTCGACGTCGTCGCGCCGTTCCCGAACCGCCTGATCTACGTCAACGATCCGGCCAACAGCGCCATGCTGCTCACCGACGATCTCGGCGACCGACTGAGCCGGCTGCTCGAGTACGAGGAATTCGGCCTCGCCGACGGCCACCTGGGCCTCGGCTACGACCTGGCGCTGCAGTGCGTCGACCGGCGGGCCTGGCCGCCCACCCGGCTCGCCGACCTCCGTGGCACTGTGGCCCGACTGCTGCCCGGGGCGGCGGACGAGTTCTTCGCCGCCGAACGCCTGCACGGCGGTGACCGGCTGGAACGCGGCTGTAGCGTGCTGGTCGTGGTGGCCGGAGCGGGCCGGTCGGTCGGCGCGCAGGACGACCTGTCGCTGCGGCGGGGGGACACGCTGCTGGTGCCGTACGCCGCCGGCCCGGTCCTGCTCACCGGCGAGGTCGAGGTGATTCGCCTGTCGGCCTCCGCCTGACCGCGATGTCGGCTCCTCCCACCGGCGAGGGCTGCCTCTCCGATGGCGACCCCGGTGGATGGCTTGACAAGCGGCCGGGTCCGGAGCGGACGATGGGACGTGAGAATTCTTGTGGTGGGGGGAAGTGGCCTGATCGGCGCCCATGTCGTCACCGTGCTGCGCGAGCGGGGCCACCCGGTGACCACGGTGGCGCGTACCGCCCGGCCGGGCGTCGACCATCTGCTCGACCTCGAGTCCGCCTCGATCGAGGACCTCCGACCGCTGCTGACCGGCCACGACGGTGTCGTCTTCGCCACCCGTGCGGACGAACAGCGGGTGCTGCCAAGACCGGTCCAGCCGGTCCTCCACCGGAACATCGTCGAGCCGGTGGCGCGACTGTTCACTGCCGCCCGCCACGAAGGTCTCACCCGTGGGGTCGTCATGGGCTCGTACTACACCTATTTCGACCGGCTGCATCCACAGTGGCAACTCGCGGCCCGTCACCCGTACATCCGGTGTCGCCTGGCACAGGCACGGGAGGGACGGACGGCCGCTGGTCCGGAGTTGCCGGTCGCCGTGTTGGAGTTGCCGTTCGTCTTCGGCCGGGTCGGCGACCGGCTACCCAACTGGGCCGGTCCGCTGGACCGTTGGGCGAGGTCCCGGACGCCCCTGCTGGCACCCGGCGGGGGGACGGCCACCGCCTCGGCGCGAACCGTGGCCGAGGTCGCGGTCGATGCGTTGGAGCAGGCGCGCGGTACGGACATCCCCGTCGCCGACGAGAACCTGAGCTGGGCGGACATGATCACCCGCATCGCCGAGGCGGTCGGCAACCGGCGTCGGGTCGGTCGCCTGCCCGCCGCAGCCGTACGGGCCTCGCTGCGCTGCGGTGGCCTGCTGCACGGCCTCGCCGGCAAGGAGGCGGGCATCAACCCCACCCACTTCGCCGACCTCCTGCTCGCCGAGCTGTTCATCGAGCCGACCACCGGCCGGTCGCTGGACCCGGCGCTCCGCGAGACCTTCGCGGCCACCGCATCGGTCACCTAGCCGCAGCGTCCACCAACCGCAGACCGCCGCGAGCGCCGGCAACAGCCGGTGGACGGTCTTCGGCGTGACGGTGTTCGACGGCGTGGACGACCAGGGTCGCCGGCACAGCGGCCGGGTGGCACTCGGCTACCTCAGAGACGGCTCCAGCGACCAGCGGGCCGAACGCCGTGCCGGCCACGCGCCGCGCGGGGGTCGGTGCCCGCAGCGGCGCGTGGCCGGACTGGTCGCGCCCCGGCTACCGGGGCCGATGGCTCAGCGACTCCACCGTTGGCTGGCGGCTCCGTTGCAGTCCCAGATCTGGGTGCGGGTGCCGTTCGCCGTGCCGCCGCCCACCAGGTCCAGGCACCGACCCGAGCCGATCGCCGTGATCGTGCCGTCGGCGTTGAGCCGCCACTGTTGGTTGGTCTGGCCGTTGCAGTCCCAGATGATCACCGAGGTGCCGTTGGCGGTGCCGGCGTTGTAGACGTCGAGGCACTTGTTGCCGTAGACCCGCAGCTCCTGGCTGCTGGTCGAGGTCCAGGACTGGTTGGTCTGACCGTGGCAGTCCCAGACGATGGTCGCGGTGCCGTTGGTCTGCGTCGCGCCGTTGACGTCCAGGCACCGGCCGGCGGAGACGTTGCGCAGGGCCGACGTGGTCGGTGGGGGCGTGGTCGGCGGGGGAGTGGTCGGCGGGGGAGTGCCACCGCCGGTCACCAGGAACATGGCCGCGCCGTGCGCCGGTACCGACGCGCTGATCGTGCCGGTCGACGTCGAACTGGTGTGGGACCACAGGTCACGCACCGCGTACAAGCCCGCGCTGCCGAGCCCGAGCGCGCTGGCCGTGGTGGAGACGTTGGCGGTGCCGCCGCTGCGGTTGAGCAGCACCGTGGCCACCCCTCCGGTGGACATCGGCTTGCGCCAGACCTCCAGGTCACCGGTGTCGCTGATCTTGTAGCCCTGCCGTCCGCCCCAGTCCTGGTTGACCGCGATGACCTCGGTGTTGGTCAGGATCGTGCGGGTGGCCGCCGACATCGTGCGGAGGTCGTTGCCGGCCAGCAGTGGGGCGTTCAGCAGCGCCCACAGGCTGAAGTGGGCCCGCGACTCGGTCTCGGTGGGGCCGTTGCCGACCTCCAGCATGTCCGGGTCGTTCCACGCGCCGGGCCGGGCGTACGACTCCTTGCCGACCTGCTGGTCGAGAATGCCCATGATGGAGTTCCAGTTGCCGCCGATGTCTCCGGTGGTGCGCCAGGAGTTGCCGACGTCCGTGCCCCAGGTCCAGACACTGTCCTGTCCCCAACTGCACAGGCTGTAGAGGATCTGCCGTCCGGTGGCGGCCAGCGCGTCCCGCATCGCGGTGTAGCGCTGCTGTGCGCTGCGACCGAGGTGGTCGCCGCAGTTGTCGTACTTGAGGTAGTCGATGCCCCAGGATGCCCAGAGGTTGGCGTCCCGCTGCTCGTAGTTGATGCTGGCCGGGTAGCCGGCGCAGGTGGTGGTCCCGGCCGAGGAGTAGATGCCCAGCTTGAGGCCCTTGCCGTGGACGTAGTCGGCGAGCGCCTTCATGCCGCTGGGGAACTTCGCCGGGTCGGCGACCAGGTCGCCGCTGGCGTTGCGCTGCCGGGTGGACCAGCAGTCGTCGATGTTGACGTACTGGTATCCGGCCGCGGCCATGCCGCTGGAGACCAGCACGTCGGCGGTCTGCCGGATGAGCGTCTCGTTGACGTTGCACCCGAACGAGTTCCAGTCGTTCCAGCCCATCTGCGGGGTCCGTGCCAGGCCGTTCTCCAATGCCTGGGCGGGCGGGGCGGTGGTGAGCACCACCGCGCCGGTGACCACCGCCGTGCCGAGGGTCGCGGCGAGCAGCACGGGGAACAGCAGGGCGACTCTTCGTCTGAACATGTGCAGCTCCTCGTCGGGGTGCAGGCCAAAGGCCCGAATACATCGACGGTTGCCAACGTAATTCGTCTGACATGTGACGTCAACACGACGGCCGACCCGGCTGGTCCGCGCGGCCGGGCCGGTGAGCCGGGACGTGGGGCACGGCCCGGCGCGGAAAGTGGGTGTCACGGCACCTCTGGGCTGCACACCTTCCAGGAGCCGTCCTGCCGCTCGACGGACAGGTGCACCGTCCGGGACGCCTGGTCGGGGTAGTCGACCTCGGCGATCACCGTACGCAGGGTCGGTGTCTCGCTCGGCCGCTCGATGGTCACATCGGTGATCCGGAACCCGGTCGGACCGGACCTGTGGGGAGCGTGGTCCACCCATGCCGCCCGCGACTGCCGGCGTCGGTCCGCCGCACACAACAGGTCGTACGCGGTGCCGAAGTCACGCCGGACCACGGCGGACAGGTACGCGTCGCCGACCGCGCGCATGGCGGGCTCGTCCCTGGCGTCTGTGCGGTAGAGGTAGACGGCACCGGCCGGCACGCCGCAGCAGAGCAGCGCGGCGACGCCGAAGATCAGGATCAGGAAACCGCGGGTGGAGATGTCCGCCTCGGTGGCCACCGCACCGACGGTATGTTCCCCCGGCAACAGACCCGCGACGGGGGTTTCCACTCCCAATCGGAACGGACACCCCCGTCGTCAGCCCTGCGGTCAGGAGACCGGGGCGGGGAACCGTTCCCAGACCCGGTGCGCGGCCAGCAGGCGCTGCACGTCGGCAAGGACGTCGGCGGCCGAGTCACCGGTCACCACACCCTCACCGCCGGCAACCCCGGCCACCTCCAGCACCCGTGCGCCCGCGCCCCAGCCGCCGATCACCTTGGCGTGCCGCCAGCACTCCTGCACCAGCAGCAACACGCGGGGGTCCACGACCGTGGCGTCCGCCGCCCCCGCCTTGGCGTCCCGGGCGGGCAGCGCATCCGGCGCCGGCGCGGGCGCCCCGGCCAGCAGCAGCGCGTCCAGCTCGACCGAGCGGCCGGTGGCGAAGGTCCGCTGCACCGTCAGGCCGCCCACCGTGCCGCCGTGCGCGGCGATCACCAGCGGCACCATGCCGGCGGCGAACACGTCACGGCGTACCTGCTCGACCTGCTCGGTGTGGGTGTCGGCGTCGACCACGATGCCGACCGTCCGGCCGTCGGCCGGCCAGCTGCGGCCGAGCTGGGACAGGGCGGGGCTGGGCGCGACGTCGGCGAGCGGCACGGTCGGCTCCGGGGCCGGCAGGCCCAGGCCGGCGGCCACCTCCGTGCAGAGCACCGGGTCGATGTTGGCCAGGCACTGCAACTGCCGCTCCCGGATCGCCTGGTGGTAGCACTTGCCCAGCTCGAAGGTGTAGGCGCGGACGATGTGCTGCCGCTCCACCGGCGACATGCTCAGCCAGAACAGGCGGGCCTGGCTGAAGTGGTCGTCGAAGGACGCCGGGTTGGCGCGTGCCTTCGGGGCCTCGGCCACGGTGACCGGCACGTCGACGAACGCGTTCTCGGCGTCCCCGGCGGGGAAGGGGTTGCCGCCGTCGAGCGAGTTCGGCCGGTACGGTGCGACGCCCGCGTGGACGGCGTCCTGGTGGAACCCGTCGCGGAGCATGTCGTTGACCGGGGCGTGCGGCCGGTTGATCGGGATCTGCGAGAAGTTCGGCCCGCCCAGCCGGGTGAGCTGCGTGTCGACGTACGAGAAGAGCCGCCCCTGCAACAGCGGGTCGTTGGTGACGTCGATGCCCGGGACCAGGTGGCCGAGGTGGAAGGCGACCTGCTCGGTCTCGGCGAAGAAGTTCGTCGGCGTCCGGTCGAGGACGAGTCTTCCGACCGGCTGCACCGGGGCCAGCTCCTCCGGGACGATCTTGGTCGGGTCGAGCAGGTCGATGCCGGCGAAGGTCTCCTCCGGGATGTCCGGGAAGACCTGGAGGCCGAGTTCCCACTCCGGGTACGCGCCGGCCTCGATGGCGTCGTAGAGGTCACGGCGGTGGAAGTCGGGGTCGAGGCCGCTGAGTAGCTGCGCCTCCTCCCAGTCCAGGGAGTGCACGCCCAGCTTCGGCTTCCAGTGGAACTTCGCCAGCACCGTCGCCCCGGCCGCGTTGACCAGCCGGAAGGTATGCACCCCGAAACCCTCCATCGTCCGGAACGAGCGCGGGATGCCCCGGTCGGACATGTTCCACATGGTGTGGTGCTGCGCCTCGGTGTGCAGGGAGACGAAGTCCCAGAAGGTGTCGTGCGCGCTCTGCGCCTGCGGGATCTCCCGGTCCGGGTGCGGCTTCCCGGCATGGATGATGTCGGGAAACTTGATCGCGTCCTGGATGAAGAACACCGGCATGTTGTTGCCGACCAGGTCGAAGGTGCCCTCGTCGGTGTAGAACTTCGTGGCGAAGCCGCGGGTGTCCCGGACCGTGTCGGCCGAGCCGCGGGAACCCAGGACGGTGGAGAACCGGACGAAGACCGGGGTCTCCTTCCCCTTGCGGAGGAAGCCGGCCCGGGTGACCTCCTCGGCGCCGTACCCGGTGAAGACGCCGTGTGCGCCCGCGCCCCGGGCGTGCACCACCCGCTCGGGGATGCGTTCGTGGTCGAAGTGGGTGATCTTTTCGCGGAGGTGGTGGTCCTGGAGCAGCGTCGGGCCGCGCGGCCCGGCCTTCAGGGAGTGGTCGGTGTCCCGCAGCCGGGCGCCCTGCGAGGTGGTGAGGAACTCGCCCTGCTGGCCGTTGGCGACGGTGGGCGCACCGGTGGCGGTGCCGGTCGGGGTACGCGTCTCCGGCGCGCCCTGCTCCTTCTTCGGCGGCAGCGGACCGTGCGGGGTGGTGGGCTCGTCGACGGTGGGCGGAACGCTACCCGGCGCACCGGGCACGTCGGGGGTGATCAGGTCGGCCACCTTCTCGGCTGCGGTGTCCACCACGTCCTTGACCACCTGGGCAGGCTTGCGGGAATCCATCGAGCGGCACCTCTTCGTGGGGCTGGGAGCTATGGGTCTACTCATCCCCTACCCGGGCATCCCGCCGCAAAACGTATAGCCCTCTGCCGGCTGCCCCACCCCTCGGCCGGGACGGTCAGCGCAGCGCCTGGAGGGTGACGGCGGTGACCGCGCCGTAGGCCAGGTGCGGGATGAGGTCGGTGAGCCAGTCGGTGGTCGACCACGAGCGCGGATCGGTCACCTTCAGGACGGTCAACGGGCCGTTGGAGCCGATCATCGCCAGGCCGGTCAGCGCCAGGGCGGCCCCGACGACGGGCAGCCGGCGACCGCCCGCCGCGGCGAAGACCGCGGCGGCGGCCACCGAGGTGGCGTAGCCGAGCAGCGGCCCGAGCCCGGACCGCCGGTTCTCGCCGGTCCGCTGGTCACCGAGGTCGACCCGGGCCAGGTCGGCCAACCGGCCGACGCTGTCCTCGGCGGCGCTGCTGGCCGGCCTGGCCCGGACCGCCATGTCGAGGTAGGTGACGGCGTTCAGGGCGGACGCGCCGGCCGCGCCGGCGATCAGGGCTCTGCTGGTCGGCATCATCGTCGCCGGGTACCCGCCTGCGCGGCGGTGACACCCGGCCAGGGGAGGCCCGGCCGGGTGTCACCGCCCACCGTCGGTCAGGAGACCGCCGCCCGCACCAGCTCGCGGACCCGCTTCTCCACCGCGGGACTCCACGTCCGTAGCGCGTACGACACCGGCCAGAGGTCACCGTCGTCGAGGTGGGCCGCCTCCTGGAAGCCCAGGGTCGAGTACCGGTAGTTGAACTTGCCCGCGTCCTGGAAGAAGACGACGACCTTGCCGTCCGCGTTCGCGTAGGCGGGCATCCCGTACCAGGTCTTCGGCGACAGCTCCGGGGCCGCCGCGGTGACCGCCAGGTGCACCCGCTCGGCGAGCGCCCGGTCCTCCGGCGCCATCTGCGCGATCCGGTCGAGGACCGCCTGGATCCCGTCGGCCTTCTTGGCGCCCTTCTTCCCCTCGGCGCGCAACTCGGCGGCGCGCTCCTGCATCGCGGCGCGCTCCTCGGCACTGAAGCCGGTGGACCCGGTGGGCTTCTCGGCGCCGACCCCGGCCGACTTCTCGGCGGCGTCGCCGTCGGACGCGGCGGTCGAACTCTTCGTGGACACGCGGGCTCCCCCTCTTGCTGGTCGAGGCTCGGCATCCTGCCGGCCACCTGGGAAAAGGCTATGACCCGGGGACGGCCGACGGCTTCTCGATTCCTGATCGAACGAGCCGGCAGCTCCCACCGCGCCGCGTCGCCTGATCCGCACCGCCGGCTACAGGTCCTCGATCGGGTGGGTGGCGGTGCCGGTGGTGCTGTGCACGACCACCGTGATGCTGCCGACCTCCCCGCCCTCCGGGCCCGGCCACCACGCGGCCCACCAACCGCCCCTGGTGCTGGTCTGGATGGTCCTGCCGTCGGCGAAGACCAGGTCGACACCGGTCACCGACGGGCCGGCCAGGCCGACGACGCTGGAGTACTGCTCGTCGTCGGAGCCGACGGAGCTGTACGTCTCGACCTTGACGGTGCCGTTGGCGGGGACCGGCAGGGGACCGTCCGTCAACGTCATCGCGGCGGGCCGACCGCCGTCCAGGCTCATGCACTCGATCGTGCCCGCGCCGCGCCTCAGGATCAGCAGGGTGGCCACGCCGCGCTGCTCGGCCAGGATCACGTCGGACGGGCTGACCGGCCCCGAACCGCCGTCACCCACCCCGCTCTCGGCACACCGACGTGCCTGCGGCATGACCTGCTCGCCGGTGAGCGAGCCGGGTACCGGGGTCCAGGAGGCGAAGGCCCGGTCCAGGGACCCCGGCAGCAGCGACGGCACGGTGACCGCGCCGACCACCGCAGCCGCCCCCGCGGCGACCAGACCGATCGCCCACCGACGGCGGGCCGGTCGGCGTACCGACGCGGTGTGCACCGCCCGGCCGTCGACGATCCGATCGACGAGGGCGTTCGACCGGGCCCACTCGGCTGCGGTCGGCTCACGGCCACGCGCCGGGTCCAGCACGCTGAGCTGTTCGAGATCCTTCATGACTGCTGCTCCTTGAGGACAGTGAGGGGCTGCGGGCGGACGGCTGCGGCGGGCTCCAGCGCGGCTCGTAGGCGTTCCCGGGCCCGACCCAGCCGCATGGCGAACGTCGAGCGGCGGCAGCCCAGCACGGTGGCCGCCTGTTCGGCGGTCAGCCCGTCGAACGCCACCAGCGCCAGCACCTCCCGGTCGCCGGGCCGCAGCCCCCGCCAGGCCCGGTCGAGGTCGATCCGGGCGGCCGCGGCGACCGTGTCGTCCCCGTACGCCGGCTCGTCCGGCGTCACCAGCCGTACGTCCAGGGCCTGCCGACGCAGCCAGCCCCGCGTCTGGTTCGCCATCGTCCGGCGGGCCACCGCGAACAGCCACGGCCGGGCGTCCTCGGGCAGGTCGTCGAACCGACGCCAGGCGGTGAGGAAGACCGTCGACACGACGTCCTCGGCATCGCTGGGCGGGATCCGCCGCTGCACGAACCGCAGCAGGTCCGCGTACGTCGCGGCGTGTACGGAGCGGAAGCGCCGCTCCCGGTCACCGTCTTCGATACTGCTCATGGTTGCCTCTCGATCGCCGTCACACCCCCTACCTGTCCGGCTGCGCCGACACTGTCACACCTGATTCGACCCGGACCTGTCAGCGCCGGGGCCTCGGGCAGTCGATCAGTTCGGCGGCGCGACCGGTCCGACGGTGACCGGGGCCGTCGACCGGGCCGGCCGTGGACACGTCGCGGCCGATGCGTCTATGGTCACGGGATCTTCCGCCCGTGCACCCCGTACGAGGAGCGCCATGGGTTTCTCAGTCTCACTCGACGACCTGCTCGGCGACGAGGTACGGCGCGATCCGTACCCGTACTACGCCCGGCTGCACGAGCTGGGGGAGGCGGTCGCGCTCGCGCCGACGGCGCCGCACGCCCTCGTGGTCCACGGGTACGACGCGGCCCACCGGGTCCTGCGCGATCCGGTCTTCCGGGTGCTCGACGCGGACCACCTGGACCGGGCCGGCATCCGGTGGCGCGACCACGCGGTGATCCGGACCCTCCAGGCCAGCATGTTCAACGCCCAGCCGGACGATCACGCCCGGGTACGGCAACTGTTCGGCCAGGCGCTGACCGCCCGCCGGGTCACCGCGCTGGAGCCGGCGATCCTGCGCATCGCCGACGGGCTGCTCGACGGGCTCGCCGAGGCGGGCGCGGACGGCCGGCCGGTGGACTTCATGGCCGCGTTCGCGCTGCCGCTGCCCAGTGACGTCGTCGGCGAGCTGCTGGGGGTGCCGGAGCGGGATCGGGCGTGGTTCCCGTCCCGGGTGCGGGCGTTCGACGCGGTGCTGGAGATCGGGCCGCGCTCGTTCCGGGAGATCCGGGCCGCCAACGCCGCCGCCGAGGAGCTGACCGGCTACTTCACCGCACTGCTGGCCGCGCGCCGGGCGGAACCCCGCGACGACCTCGTCTCGGCCCTGGCTCGCCTCCGGGACGAGCGCCCCGACCAGCTGACGGAAGCCGAGCTGCTGGCCAACCTGATCATCATGTACAACGCGGGGTTCCGCACCACCGCGAACCTGTTCGGCAACGGGCTGCCCCTGCTCCTCGCGCGTCCCGAGGCCCTGGCCGCGCTGCGCGCCGACCCGTCCCTCGCCCCGGCGTACGTCGACGAGATCCTGCGGTACGAGCCGCCGGTGCACTTCGCGGTGCGGGTCGCCGCCGAGGACACCGAGGTCGCCGGGCTGACCGTCGCCCGGGGACGATCGGTGCTGGTGCTGACCGGTGCGGCCAACCGGGATCCGCGTCGGTTCGCCGATCCGGACACCTTCGATGCGTCCCGCCCGGACAACCGGCACCTGGCGTTCAGCGCCGGGCCGCACTACTGCCTCGGCGCGGCTCTCGGCCGGGCGGAGGGTCGACTCGTCCTGCCCCGCCTGCTGGAGCGGTTCCCGGCGCTGGCGCTGGCGGCGGAACCCGGCGAGCGGCGTCAACTCATGCTGCGGGGCTACGACCGGCTCCCGGTACGCCTCGTCGATCCGGAGGCCGATCGGTCGGCCGGCACGGTCCGGGTGGACCTTGCGAAACCGGCTTGATTGAGTAAGGTCGATCCAGGCGGAGCGGGTGCTCCGCGTAGCCAGATCGGCGACGGCCGCGCGGTCGCACGGGCGTCGCAGCTGGCTCCCCGTCGCAGCCGCCAGCTCCCGAGAAGTAACCCCACCAGACTCACCGGTTCTCCGGGTGGCAGGTCGAGCGCGTCGCCAGGACCGCGTGACGGAAGGGCGAGGTCGGATGGTCGAAGGCCCCCGCCCGTACCGTTGCGCACGGTCGTGCGGCACCCGTGCCACCGGGCCGGCTGCGTCCCCGGCCGCCTGCCACTCCGCCCGCCCTCCCGCCGCCCGCCTGGCCCCCGCTGTCGACCTCCGGAAAGGAAACAACGGCCATGACCGATGAGATCCGCGCGTTCCTGTTCGCCGCGCTGACCGAGATGAAGTACGACATCGAGGACGCCGACGACGACACCGTGTTCGGACCGGCCGGTCTCGACGTGGACTCGCTCGGCCTCGCCGAGTTGGCGGTGCGGGTGGAGGACCGGTTCGGGGTGGCGTTCGACGACGACGAGGCCGAGGCGCTCGCGATGATGACCGTCGGTGAGTTCTGCCGCGCGGTGTCGCTGCGCATCCAGCCCGCCTCGGCACACTGACCGTGCGCGCCGGCGTGACGGTGACCGGCATGGGGCTGGTGAGCCCGGTCGGCACCTCCTCCGCCGAGGTGTTCGACGCGGTCTGTGACGGCCGGTCCGGCCTGACCCGCCCACCCGAGGGGCACCCGGTCCACGGCGTCGTCGACGTCGCGGCGATCAGCCCGGCCATCGACCCGGCCAGCGTGCTGCCCGGCCCAGAGTCCCGGGTGGTGGACCGCTCGATCGTGATGGCACTACGGGCGGCCGAGGACGCGCTCGCCGACGCCGGCGTCGAGGTGGGCCGGGACGTCGACCCGTACCGCATCGCCGTCATCGTCTCCGGCGTCGGCGGCCTGTCGACGCTGGCGACCCAGGTGCTCCAACGGGCCGAGCGGGGCCGGTTCGGGGTCAGCCCGTACCTGCTGCCCGGGACGCTGCCGAACATGGGCGCCGCGCGGATCGCCATCAGGTTCGGCATCCGGGGTTACACCTCGTCGATCGGCACGGCGTGCGCGGCCGGAGCCCAGTCGCTCGGCGAGGCGCTGCGAATCCTGCGTGCCGACGAGGCCGACATGGTGCTCTGCGGGTGCAGCGAGGCGCCGCTCTTCCCGGCCTTCGCCGACGCGTTCGGCAACGCCCGCGCGCTCGCCCACGGCTGGCCCGATCCGACGGTGGCGAGCCGCCCGTTCGACCGTCGGCGTAACGGTCTCGTCCTCGGCGAGGGCGCCGGGGTGTTCGTCCTGGAGCGCACCGCGCACGCCGTGGCGCGCGGGGCGCGACGGCACGCCGACCTGCTCGGGTGGGGCGCGAACAACGACGCCTACCATCCCACCACCCCGCGCCCCGACGGGTCCGGGGCCGCGCACTGCATGCGGGCGGCGCTGCGTGACGCGGGGCTGCACACCGACGACATCGGCTACCTCAACGCCCACGGCACCAGCACCAGGGCCGGTGACGCGGCCGAGGTGGCCGCCATGCGGGACGTCTACGGTGCGGCCTCGCCGCCGGTGAGTTCCACCAAGGGGGTCACCGGGCACCTGCTCGGCGTCTCCGGCGTGGTCGAGGCGGCCATCGGCGTCGAGGCGCTGCGGCGCGGCGTGCTGCCACCGACCTACAACCTCGACGACCCGGACCCGGCCGACGAGGTCGACCACATCCGCAAGCAGGCGCGGACCGGCCCGGTGGCCACCGTGATGTCCAACTCGTTCGGCTTCGGCGGTCACAACGTCAGCCTGGTACTCGGCCACCCGGGGGCGTAGGCGACCCTCCCGCCGGCTGCCTCAGCGGATCGTGAGCAGGGTCGCGGTGTCGTGCACGTCGACCGTGACGTCGAAGTGGTGCTGCAGCATGTCGGTCAGGTAGTCGAGGTCCGCCACGAGGGGCACCGGCAGCATCGCCTGCTGGTCGAGCGGGCCGTGGGTGGCGACCAGCTCGATCCGGTCGGCCTTGAGCAGACCCCTGGTCAGGAAGGCCGGCAGGTCGTCGGGGAGGAAGCACCGCCACAGGTCGATGTTGACGATCAGGTCCAACGCGCCGGTCTTGAACTGCTGGAGCACGGTGCCGAGCAGATGCGAGTTGGTCGGGCCGGGCGGCGCGTCGTGGTCGAAGGTCTGCGAGCCGGGGCCCAGCTCCAGGGCGGACACCCCGTTGCCGACGACCAGCGCCGTGCTGGTGGCCAGCTCCGCGCGGACCGGGGCGGGCAGCGCGGTCGGCCGCCCCAACCCCTGCCGCCGGTACGCGTCGATGGCCTCGCCGTAGAGCCTGATCCGGCCCAGGTGCCGCCCGAACGTGTTGATCGCGTACAGCACCTCGACGTCGTAGCGCATGTGCTTGCGCAGCATGTGCTTCATGTTGTCCATCGAGGCGATCCCGTTGGACGTCTTGCGGAAGTGCGGCAGGTGGTACGACAGCGCCTCGACGTCCAGCCGGAACAGGTCGGGCCGGGCCCCGTGCAGGTGGAAGACCCGGTAGAAGAAGTCGAGGTCCTCGAACCCCCACTTGACCATCGCCTCGTCGAAGCCGTCCACCCGCAGGAACGACCCGCGGTCCACCGAGGCGTTGTGGGTCAGGCCGAGCACCCAGGGCGCGCTGGGGAAGTCCCGGATCCGCTGCGGGTGGGAGATGTCCTCCAGGCGCGGGTCGCCGCGCTCCGCGTCCAGCATCTCCGCGACGATCGGTTCGCCCCGGCGCAGCGCGTCCGCACCGGCCCAGTCGAGGTCGTACCGCTGACCCAGCAGGACCCCGGGCCGGCCGTCGCGCTCGGCGTGGTAGGCCCGGTGCCGCGCCAGCAGCGTGGGATGCGCCACCGTGTCGGCGTCCAGGAACAGCAGGGTGTCGGCGTGGGCGCGCGCCGCCGCCGCGTTGCGGTTGGCGCTGCGGCCCCGGTTGGCTTCGCTGCGTACGCAGCTGATGCGCAGCCGGTCGGCGTAGCGCTCGGTGACCGGGGCCAGCGGGACGGCGGAGCCGTCGTCGCCGACGATGACCTCGAAGTCCTCCGGCGGAAGGCTCTGCCGGGTCAGCGACGCCAACGTCGTGTCCAGCGCGGCGGCGTTGTTGTGGGCGGGGATCACCACGCTCAGGCGGGGCTGGTCCATGGTCGGCATGCGACTCCTTCGGGAACGCCGTCCGGGCCCGGCGTCGCCTCCGGGAGGGCTGTCAGCGGGGGGTGCAGTGGTGCGTGATGTAGTCGGCCAGGTCGCCGACCGTGGTCATCAGGTCCTCGTCCAGATCCTCCACGTCGATCTGGATCTCCAGCTCGTCCTCCAGCTCGAGCAGCAGCTCCAGCGCGAGGGACGAGCTGAGGCCGAGCTCGTCCATCAGCTGGGTCCGCACGGTGACCGGTGCCTCGGGTCTGAGCATCCGGGTCAGCAGTGTGGTCATGCTGTCGACGACCTGCGCGCGCAGCTGCGGCGGGGTGGCCGTGTCGGGTTCTGTCACCGGTGGGCCCTACGCTCCAACATGGAGTCATCAGAGCAAACGCGATCGGCGAGTGTCAACGATTGCGCCGATCTTCATCCGGGACGACCGGATGCCGATCCGGATCGCCGGTCGGAGTCGGCGGCGAGGCGGTGGCACGACTCGACGGCGTACGGCGCGTCGCCGGCCAGGGCCACCGCGACCCGGTACGCGGCCGGTGTCGCCACGTCGCTGAGCCGGTACACGCCCGGCGTCGTGTCGTCGCTGACCCGGTGCACGGCCACCGGGTCGACGCACTCCACCACGTCGCCGCGGTGCACCGGCATCGCCAGGTGCGGCCAGAGTCGGCCACCGGCGGCCTTGACCACCGCCTCCTTGCGCGCCCACAACCGGGCGAACCGGTCGGCCCGCGTCGCGGCGTCGGGTCCTGCGGCGACGTGCCGGGCCTCCTCGGGGGCGAAGAACCGGGTGGCCATGGCCGTCGGGTCCAGCCCCGGCGTCGGATGCTGGATGTCGACACCGACCGGGCGGGCACCGCCGACGGCCACCGCGACCAGGTCCCCGGAGTACGACAGGCTCGTCTGCGGACCGGCCCAGGGGCCGGTCAAGGTCGGCTTGCCGTACCGGCCCCGACTCCAGGCGAGCCGCTCGGGCGGCGCGTCCAGGGTCCGGCCCACCAGGACGCGCAGCGCGCCGTGCGCCACCGTGAACCGGTCCCGGGTGGCGGTCTGGGTGAGTGCCGCCGCCCGGGCCCGCTCGTCGGCGTCGAGCAGCGCGCGGTACCCGGCCAACTCGTCCGGGGCCACCCTGGCCGACACGATCCAGATCCGGACGGCGTCCCGCATGGGCCGTACCCTAACGTCGTCGTCACCGTGACGTCGTCGTCGCCCCGGCTCTGTCGGCGGCCCGGTGGGCGCGGCGTTTTGTGGCGTTGACACGTGCCGATCCCCGTTGCTCTGATGGACCGATGTTCCCGCAGACCGCCGAGGCGCAGGTGCTCGTCCCGTTCGCCGGCCCGGGGGCCGGGACCGCGCCGTTGACCTGGGGTCAACAGGCGATCATGCAGGACATGCGGGAGACCGGGTGGACGCACAACGTCAGCGGCGCGCACCCGGTGCCGGCGGGGGTCACGGTGGAGCAGGTGGCGGCGCAGCTCGCCGACCTGATGGGCCGGTATCCGGCGTTGCGGATGCGACTGGGCACCGACGAGCGGGGTGAACCCTGCCAGGTGGTGTCCGCCGCCGGGGAGATCGCCCTCGACGTGCTGGACGTGCCCGACGACGCCGACCCGGCCGACGTGGCGAAGTTCGCCTACGAGTTGGGTCACGCCCGCCTACTGACCCACTACGACCTGTACCGGGACTGGTCGGTGCGGATGGCGGTGATCCGGCACCGGGGCGCGCTGGTGCACCGGGTGCTGACCCTCGACCACCTGGTGGTCGACGGCACCGCGACGGCGCTGCTGATGGCCGACCTCGGGCTGGTCGACCTGGCGGCGCGTCGGGCCCACGACCCGCGTACCGTGCAACTGCTCGACCTCGGCCGGCGGGAGCGGACCCCGCCGCTGCGCCGGGTCAGCGACCGGGCGGTACGCCACTGGGAGTCGCACCTGCGAGCCATCCCGCCGTCGACCTTCGGCGAGGTGACCAATCCGGCCGGGCGACACGGCCGGCGGTTCTGGCACGGCCGGTTCAGCTCACCCGCGGCCTACCTGGCGGTGCGGGCCATCGCCCGACGGACCAGGACGGACACCTCACGGGTGCTGCTCGCGGTCATCGCCGTGGCGGTCGGCCGGGCCACCGGGGTCAGCCCGCTGACGGCCAAGCTCATCGTGGGCAACCGGTTCCGGCCGGGTTTCGCCGAGGCCATCGCCCCGCTGAGCCAGAACGGCGTGCTCACCGTCGACGCCACCGACACCACTGTGGACGAGGTGGTGACCCGGGCCCGCCGGGCCTCGGTCGCCGCCGGGATGTACGCCTACTACGACCCGGTCCAGCTCGCCGAGGCCGGCGCGCGGCTGGACGACGAACGCGGCTATCCGGCCCGGGTCACCCTGCGGATCAACGACCGGCGGGTGGTGACCCGGCAGGCGGCGGAGGACGGCGCCCGCGCCGAGGAGGTGACCCCGGAGCAGATCCGGCGGAAGGCGGCCGAGACGTTCCTGGTCTGGGACGGCACCCTCGACCACCTACCCGAGCAGGCGTTCATCACCGTCGAGGACCACCCGGACACCGTCTTCCTCCAGGTGATCTTCGACCTGGGCTGTTTCACCGAGGCACAGGCCGAGGCCCTGCTGCGCGGGGTGGAGGAGGTGGCCGTCGAGGCGGCCTTCGACCCGACGGCACCGACCCGGATCACACCCGGCCCGACCACCGGCTGACCGCCGGGCGGCACCGGCCGGGGCGGCGAGCGACCCGGCCGGGCACCGCCACGTCGTGCCGGACCCGGGTCACCACCCGGCGGTGTGCCGGCAGGTGGTCACCGGTCGACCCGGTCCCAGGTCACCGGCAGCGCCTCCAGGCTGCGTACCACCAGGCCCGGCCGCCACCGCAGCTCCGCTTCGTCGACGGCGAGGCGCAGGCCGGGCAGCCGGCGCAGCAGCGCGCCCAGCGCCTCCTGCAACTCCATCCGGGCCAGGGCCGCGCCGAGGCAGTGGTGCGGGCCGGCGCCGAACGCCAGGTGCGGGTTGTCGACCCGGGCCAGGTCGAGGGTGTCCGCCCCGGCGAACACCGACGCGTCCCGGTTGGCCGAGGCGATCGCCGGGAGCACCGGGGTGCCCGGAGGCAGGCGTACCCCGCCCAGCTCCACCTCCTCGGTGGTCACCCGGGGCAGCAGTACGCCGTTGTCGCCGAGCTGGATGAAGCGGGACAGCTCCTCGACCGCGCGGGCCACCGCGACCGGGTCGTCACCCCGCAACCCGGCCAGCTGCTCGGGGTGCCGGGCCAGCACGAGCAGGAACAGGTTGAGCTGGTTGGTGGTGGTCTCGTGCCCGCCGACGAAGATGCCGGCGGTGACCGAGACGAGTTCCCGTTCGGTGAGATCGTCGTGGGTGTCCCAGGCGTTGATGAGCGCGCTCATCAGGTCGTCGCCGGGATTGCGGCGGCGCTCCACGATCATCTCGCCGAAGGCGTCGAGGGCGGCCTGCGGGGCCGCCGGATCGGCGTCCCAGTCACCCACGAGCGCGTCGGACCACTGCCGTACCCGTTCCTGGTCCTGGTCCGGGATGCCGAACAGCTTGCTGATCACGTAGATCGGCAGCGGCGCGGACAGGTGGGGGATCAGGTCCGCCGGAGGCCCCGCCGCCACCATCTCGTCGATCATCCGGTCGACGAGGGCCGCCACCGTCGGGCGGAGCGCCTCCACCCGGCGCACGGTGAACGCGTGCGAGACCGCCCGGCGCATCGTCGTGTGCCGGGGCGGGTCCATCCCGATCAGCGAGTCCTCGGCGAGCGAACCCAGCTCCCGGGTCGGGCGGTCGGGACCGGCCGCGGCGGCCCGGCTGAACCGGTGGTCGGTGAAGACCCGGCGGACGTCGGCGTGCCGGGTGGCGAGATAGGCCGACGCCCCGTCGGGCAGCGCGATGTGCGCCACCGGGCAGGTCTCCCGCAGCCGGGTGTAGTCCGGCGAAGGGTGGTAGATCGTGGGAGCCGGAGCGAGCGGGTACGGGATGGGCGAAGGCTGTTGCGTCATCTGCGACTCCTAGGGTGGTCCGACAGGCCGGTGGATCAGATCCGGGTGCGCTCGGCGAGGGCCACCAGCGTCGGCACCACCTCGGCGGGGGCGGGCATCGCGCGGACCCGGTCCCGCATCAGCGCCGCGGACTCCCGCCAGTGGCCGTCGCCGATCAGCTCACCGACCAGCTCGCGGAGGGCGTCGTCGCCGGCCCGCTCCGGGGTCAACCAGGTCCCGGCACCGGTGGCCGCCAGCCGTTCGCCGTTGAAGTGCTGGTCGCTGACCTGCGGCAGGATCAGCTGTGGCACCCCGAGGCTCAGCGCTGTCATCGTGGTGCCGGCACCGCCCTGCTGCACCAGCGCGGCGCAGGTCGGCAGCACCAGCCGCAGGGCCAGCGGCGCGTCGACCAGCCGGACGTTGCCCGGCAGCGGGCCCAGCCCGGTCTGCTGGGCCCGCTCGACCAGCACGACGACCTCCACGTCCAACCCGGCGACCGCCCGGATGACCCGGGGGAGGCCCAGCCGGTCGCTGAGCCCGACGCCGGCCATCATGGTGCCCGCCGTGACGCAGACCCGGGGCCGACCCGCCGGGTGGTGCAGCCAGGACGGCAGCACGGCCGGGCCGTTGTACGGCACGAACCGGATCGGCCGGCCGGGGCGGGCCGTCGGCACCTGCATCGGCGGCGGCACCGGGTCGAGCGTCATGACGCCGGCGAGGTCGACGTCCGAGGCGGTGAGCCCGAACCGGTCGGCGAGTGGCCCGAGCACCGAATCCGGGTCGAGCCGGAGGGTGACCGAGGAGTCCGGCCCCCACAGGTGCAGCACGCCGGGCACGTCCAGCGCGGCGGCGGCCACCGGGGCGGCGAGGTTGAACGGCTCCCAGACCATCAGGTCCGGTCGCCAGGACCGGCCGAAGCCGACCAGGTCGTCGAGCAGGGCGTCGGCGAACCGGACCACGCCGCCGTCGGGGGTGATCGCCGGTTCGACCGCGTCGTCCGGCTCCGGGTCGGCGTGTTCGGCCCGGTCGGCAGGCGCGGCCTGATCGGTGGGTGCGGCCCGGTCGGTGGGTGCGGCCCGGTCCAGGGCACCCACCGCCCCGATCCGGCCCGCGAACGCCTCGGCGAAGTCGAGATCCACGCCCAGCGGCACCGCCGCGAGCCCGGCCGAGCTGATCGCCGGCACCAGCGAGGGATGGCTGGCCACCCGTACCTCGTGGCCGGCCGCCTGGAGGGCCCAGGCGAGCGGGACGAGGCCGTAGAAATGCGACCGCCAGCCCCACGTCGACAACAGAATCCGCAAAGGCGCAGTCAAGTCCGACCCATCCGCGCGCACCACCCGGGCAGTCCTGGCCCACAGATGCTAGGCGATGGGTGTCGTGCCCGGAAGGTCGTCGGTCGCTCCAATGGATATTGACTGCGGCCGCACCCATGCCCGAGTCTTACCCGGTGCCCGATGTGGACCGCCGACCGGCAGGTGGTAGCTCGCCATGACCGTCGCCTCCGAGCTGCGGGAGTATCCGTTCGAACCGTTCACCGGTGACCTGCCGGCCGAGCTGCTCGACATGGTGGTGTCCGACCCGGTCAGCCGGGTGCGGCTGCCCGACGGGCGGCCGGCCTGGCTGGTGCTCGGCTACCAGGACTGCTGCACGGTCCTGGCCGATCCCCGGTTCTCCCGGCTTCCCCTGGGGGCGACGGCGACCCCGGACGGCGTCGGTCCCCGTGAGCTGAACATGGACGGTCCGGCGCACGCGGTCGTCCGCCGGGTCGCCAGCCGGGCGTTCACCGCCCGCCGCATCGACACCTTCCGCCCCCGGGTGCAGCGACTCGTCGACGGGCTGATCGACGACCTGCTGGCCGGACCCCGCCCCGCCGACCTGGTCGCCGCGCTGGTGGCCCCCCTGCCGGTCTTCGTGGTCTGCGACGTGTTGGGTGTGCCGGTCGCCGACCGGCCCCGGTTCTACGGCTGGATCGAGGGCCTCAACTCGGTCACCGCGTACGGCTCCGCCGACGCCGCCGTCGCGCAGGCGGAGTTGCGGGCCTACCTGGCCGGGCAGTTGGCGCGCAAACGGGTGGCCCCTGGCGACGACCTGCTCTCGGCCTGGGTCCTCGGCCGGGACGCGCACGAGCTGGTCGACGCCGAGCTGGTCGAGCTGGCGATGGGGGTGCTGCTCGGCGGGCTGGAGATCAACTCCACGAGCGCCGGGCTGCGGGCGCTGTTCCAGCACCCCGAGCAGTTGGCGAAGCTGCGGGCCGACCCGGCGAAGCTGTCGTCGGCGACCGACGAGATCCTGCGCTACACGTCGGTGAGCAGCATGTTCCGGGTCCAGGTGGTGCGTGAGGACCTGACCCTCGGCGGGGTGGCGATGCGCGCCGGGGACTGCGTGATGGCGATCCCGTGGGCGGGCAACCGTGATCCGCGCTTCTTCGCCGACCCCAACGTCTTCGACATCGACCGCGCGCCGACCACGCCGCACCTCACCTTCGGCTTCGGGCCGCACTTCTGCCTGGGTACGGCGCTCGGCCGGATGCAGGTGGAGCTGTCGATCGGCGCGCTGCTGCGCCGGCTGCCGGGGCTGACGCCCGCGGTGCCGATCGAGGAGATCCCGTGGCGGCACGACCGGATGAACGGCGGCATCGCGTCGTTCCCGGTCACCTGGTGACCGGCCGGCCGCGCGCCGGTCGTGCGCCGGCTGCGGACCGGTCGGGCGCTCAGTAGTTGTCCACCGCGTTGACCCGGTCCGGCCAGTAGCGCTGACCGGGCGCGGCGACGTAGTGCTCCCATCGGGGCGCGTCGCCGGTCGGGTGGTCGCCGAGCACGGTGATCCGCTGCCCGCGCCGGACCCCGTCGTAGTCGTTGATCGCGTAGTGCTGGGTGACCCGGTTGTCCCAGATCGCGACGTCGCCGACCCGCCAGCGGTACCGGCAGGTGAACTGCGGGCCCTCGGAGAACGCGAACAGGTACTCCAGCAGCGCGTCGCTCTCGTTGCGGCTCAGCTGCGGGATGTGCGAGGTGAACAGCCGGTTGACGTACAGCGAGCGGCGGCCGGTCTCCGGGTGCACCCGGACCACCGGGTGCTCGGCCCGGCTGGTGAACTCGTTGCCGATCCGGATGACGTGGATGGCGGTCAACCCGTCGAGCAGGTCCCGCAGGGGCGCGGACAACGCCTCGTACACCCGGCACTGGTTGGTCCACATGGTGTCGCCGCCGGTCTCGGGCAACTGGACCAGGTGCAGGATGGAGGCGATCGGCGGGCTCTGGTGGAAGGTCATGTCGGTGTGCCAGACGTCGACCTTCCCGCCGTTCTCGGAGTCGATCACGACGATCTCCGGGTGCCCCTCGAGCCGGGGCAGGTACGGGTGCAGCTCGACCTCGCCGAAGCGCCGGCCGAAGGCGACGTGCGCCTGCGGCGTCAACCCGGTCTGCCCGGCGACGAAGACCACCTGGTGCTGGAGCAGCAGCCGGTGGAGATGGTCGAAACCCTCGTCGGTCAGGGTGTTGAGGTCGATGCCGTGGACCTCGGCGCCCAGGGCGCCCGCGACGAGCCGTACCTCCGGTACGAGGGAAGTGGTCATCGATGGTTCCTCCGGTCTGGGCGCGGGGGCCCGCCGGCGCATTGTTCCACGGGGGTGAATGGGTTCTCCACCGTCGTTGTTGACTCCGTCGCGTCGCCCTTGAGATCATTCGGGCCGGTCGACGACGGCCACGGCCATCGTGGACGCGCGGCGTGACGGGGAGGCTGTGCGGGTGACGATCGAGACCCCGACCGATGAGGACCCGGCCGCACGGCTCGACCGGCTGACGGATCTGGCGACCCCGTTCGCGGTACGCACGGCGGTGACCCTGCGGGTGCCGGAGCGGATCGCGGCCGGCGTGACCGGCCTCGACGAGCTGGCGACGGCATGCGACGCCGACCCGGACGCGTTGGGCCGGCTGCTGCGCTATCTGGTCCACCGGGGCGTGTTCGTCGAGGTGTCGCCGGACGTGTTCGGGCTGACCGACGTCGGCGAGCTGCTCTGCGACCGGGACGGCGGCGGGCACGGCGGCTACCTGGACCTCGACGGGCTCGGGGCGCGGATGGACCTCGCCTACACCGGGCTGCCGCACGCGATCCGCACCGGCGGGCCCGGCTACCGGACGGTGCACGGGCACGACTTCTGGGCGGATCTCGACGCGCACCCGCCCTACCGGGCCTACTTCGACGCGCTGATGCTCAGCCAGCAGCGGTTCACCGCGCCGCAGGTGGCGGCGCTGTATCCGTGGCACCGGGTGCGGCACGTCGTGGACGTCGCCGGGGGTGCCGGCGGGCTGCTGCGGGAGCTGCTGGGCGCCCACCCGCACCTGCGGGGCACCCTGGTCGACCGGAGCGAGCCGGTGGCGACGGCGGCGCGGACGTTCGCCGCGCACGGGCTCACCGACCGGGTCGACGTCGTGGTCGGGGATTTCTTCGCCGAGTTGCCGGCCGGCGCCGACGTCTACGTGGTGTCCCGGGCGTTGACCGACTGGAGCGACGCCCACGCGACGGCGATCCTGCGCCGGTGCGCCGAGGCGGCCGGGAGCACCGGTCGGGTGCTGGTGGTGGAGGTGCTGCCGACCGACCCGTACGTGCCGCACCGGTCGCCGTACGACCTGCAGATGCTGGTGCTGGTGGGTGGCCGCGAGCGGGGCGTGCGTGAGCACGTGGCGCTGGCCTCGGCGGCGGGTCTGACGCCGGTCGAGACCTATCGCGGCACGGGTGGTCTGACGCTGTTGGAGCTCGCGACGGACGCCTGATCGGCGACCGGCGGGCCGGCGGCCGTACCTGTTCTCATCGATCTGTGTGACGCACGGTGAACGGGTCGGCGGATTTCTCTGCGCATCAACCGATTTGATGGCGAATATGTTCGCGACATTCGTGTCCCTCCATCGCGGGTGCAGTTTTCCGATGGTTGTTCAGGGCGGGGTCGACAGGTAACGTCTCGCGTGCCGGCTGGGCCGAGCCTTTGCGAGAGGGTCGACACGCTATGACGGTTACTGGCTTCACGCGATATCCGCCCTTCATCGACGACCTCGCCCGCAGCGAATCGGGGCGGCTGCTGCACGCCGAGTTCGCACGCCGGTGGCCGGAGACGACCGACCAGTTGGCCACCATCGCCCGTTACGCCCTGTTGCCGGCGGGCAAGCTGCTCCGCCCGATGATGACGCTGCACGCGGCGGAGGCGGTGGGCGGGTCGCCACGGGACGTCCTCCCCGCCGCGCTGGGGATGGAGTACCTCCACGTCGCGACGCTCGTGCACGACGACATCATCGACGCCGACACGTTGCGGCGGGGCCGCCCGGCGGTCCCGGTCGCCTTCGGTATCCCCAACGCCATCGTCGTGGGTGACCACCTCATCTTCACCGCCTTCCAGTCCATTGTGGAAGCCGGCGCGACGGCACCCCCCGGGCACGTCGCCACCGCCGTCGCGGCGCTGGCCGAGGCGGGGCGGGACCTGTGCCGTGGCCAGATGCTCGAAGCGCAGCTGGTGGGCGACCTGGACGCGGGTGCCCGGTGGTACCCGGAGATGATCCGGTTGAAGACCGGCGCGTTGTTCCGCGCCGTGTGCCACGTCGGCGCGTTGCTCGGCGGCGCCGACCCGCACGTCGCGTCCGGGCTGGCCCGCTACGGCGAACACCTCGGCATCGCCTTCCAGATCCGCGACGACCTGCTGTCCTACGTGGCCACCCCGGAGCAGACGGGCAAGCCGGCCACCAGCGACCTCAACAACGGCCGGCCGACGCTGCCGCTGCTGCTCGCCTACGACGCGGCCACCGACACGTCCCGGGTGGAACTCATGGCGGTCCTGCACCGGCGGGGCGCCGGCCCGGGAGACGTCGAGTGGGTCGCCGGTCTGCTCGACGAGGTCGACGCGGTACGGCGTGCCCACCGGCAGATGGTGGCGCACGCCGAGCAGGCCCTTGCCGAACTGGCCGCGCTCGCCCCCTCGGCGAGCGCCGAGGTGCTCGCCGGCATCGCGCACTGGATGACGAGCGAGACAGCGTGAGCACGTCCGGCGTCGTACCGGCGCTGCGGGCACACGTCGAGACCTGGCGGCCCTACACCCTCTGGTACGTCGGGCTGGTGGGCCTCGCCGGGGCGGCCCTGACCGGTGGCCCGCACCACCCGTGGCTGCTCGTGTCGGCCTGGGCCGCCCCGACCGCCGGCTGGCTCGGCGGCCACTACCTCGGCGACTACTTCGACCGGGAACTCGACGCCGGCAGCAAGCCGCACCGGCCGATCCCGTCCGGCCGGCTGCGCGCGAGCACGGCGCTGCGGTGCGGCTGTGCCTGCTTCGCCGTCCTCGCGATGCTGGCCGTGCTCGGCGGGTGGGGCACCACCTCGGCCGCGCTGCTCGCCGCGTTCGGCATCATCGCCTACAGCCGTTGGTGCAAGGCGCGCGGTGTCGCGGGCAATCTGGTCCGGGGGGCGCTCGGCGCGATCGCGCTGCTCTACGGCGCGCTTACCGTCGGACTGTCCCCGGACGTCCCCTCGACGGTGTCGGTGCTGCTCGCGTCGATGGTCGCGTTCTGGTCGCACGACACGATGTCCAACCTGGTCGGGGCGTTGCGCGACATCGACGGTGACCGGGCCGGCGGCTACCGTACGCTGCCGGTGCGCCGGGGTGCGCCGTTCGCGGTCCGCACCGTGCTGGCCCTCTATGCCGTCACCATCGCCGCCGCAGTCACCGCCGGCCTGCTGGCCGGGCAGCACGGGCGGACCGGCTACCTGGTGACGCTGCTCGTGGTCGTGGCGCTGGGGGCCGCCGCCCTCACCCCGCTCGTCACCCACCGCACCGACATGCCCGTCCTGGTGGCGCTGCGGGCACATGCCGTCCTGGTCGTCGAACGGGTCGTGCTGGCCTCGGCCCTCGTCGGGTTGGGGCTCGGCGTCGGTCTGCAACTGGTCCTCGTGCTGCCGTTGGTCGGGCTTACCTGGTGGTCCCAGCACCTGATGCGCGCCCGGCACGAACTCGGCACCGGACGACCGGCGCTGACCCTGGCCACCCCCCGCCGAGCCGCCATGGAGGACGTGTCATGACCGTTGTGCCCACCGAGGCCCTCGACCGGGCCATCGCCGACGGCGCCGAGGCGCTGTTGCGCCGGCAGCGCCCCGACGGGGTCTTCGGCGACGATCCGCCGGCCTCGGTGCTGGGCACCGCGGGAGCGGTGGCCGCCCTGCACGCCGCCGACCCGGAGGGCAGCGCCGACCTCGTCGACGCCGGCACCGGGTGGCTGCGCCGCCAGCAGCACGACGACGGCGGCTGGGGCGGCGTGGTGGGGGCCGACAGCGAGGTCGTCGCCACTGCGGTCGCGGTCGCGGCGCTGGCCCTGACCACGCCGGCCACCAGCGGCGAGGCGATCGCGGCCGGCCGTGCCCGACTGGCCGCGATGGGCGGCGTCGACACGGTGACCGACCCGGCCATCTCGCTGCTGTGCCGCCAACTCCTCACGATGGCCGGGATGACCGCCGAGGCCGGCACGCTGCGCCGGCTGCCGCTGGAGATCGTCCTGTTCGACCGGGTACGCCGGCAGCGTCTGTCGTTCCGTACCGCGCCGTTCATCGGCCTCGCCCTGATGCAGGCGGACCTGCTGCCCACCGGCCGGCTGCGTCGGGCCACCCTGCGTCGGGCCCGCCCGGCGGCGCTGCGGCTGCTGCGCGCGATCTACGACCACGAGGGCCGCACCGGCGCGCTGAGCGAGGACCCGTGGCCCGCCGCCCTGGTGCTGCTCGGCCTGGCCCGTGCCGGTGAGGCCCCGGACATCGCCACGGCCGTCGTCGGCTGGCTCCGGCGTGCGGTCCGCCCCGACGGCTCCTGGGACGCGGTGACCAACCTCGACCTGACCCGGTCCGGGTACGCGGTGACCGGCCTGATCGCCGCCGGCTACGCCGAGGACCCCCGGCTGGGCCCGACCCGCGACGTCTTCCACGCCACCCAGAAGCCCGAGGCGTTCACGGTGCTGGACGTGCCGCCGGGCGGGTGGAGCTACTCCAACGTGGGCGGCTGGCCGGTGACGCTGGAGTCCGCCGAGATCCTCTCGGCGCTCGCCGGCTACCCCGACGCCGCCACCGACCCGGTGCTCCGCAGCGGCCTGGCCTGGCTCGTCGGCCGGCAGGACAGCCGGGGCTCGTGGAGCCTGTGGGTACGCGACACCAAGCTCGCCAACGACGGTCCGTGCCCGGCCATCACCAGCCAGGCCGTGCTCGCGCTGCACGACGCCGGCCACCCCGACGACCACCCGGCGATCGCGTCCGCCGCGGCGTGGCTGCTGACCGCCCAGCGGCCCGACGGCACCTTCGAGAACCTCTGGTACCGCGACCACACCTCCGGAACGGCGGTGGTGGTCGCGGCGCTGTCCCACGTCGGCCACGCCCGGCACGACGTCGTCCACCGGGCGGTCCGCTGGCTGCGCGACACCCAACTGCCCGACGGGTCGTGGGGGCCGGGCGACGGCACCGCCGGGTCGGTCGAGGAGACCGGCTGGGCCGTCCAGGGGCTGCTGGCCGCCGGTGACCCCGAGGTCGCCGACGCGGTCGACCGGGGGGTCGGCTGGCTGCTGGCCGCGGCCGGACCGGACGGCGGCTGGCCGGCGACCCGGGTCTGCAACTACATCCGCCACCACCTGCGCTACCCCAACGCGGTGATCACCCAGGCGGTCGCGCTGCGGGCGCTCGGGGAGTACCGGCGTACCGTCGCCGGCAGGGCGGACGCCGCGCCCGGCGCGGTCACCCGATGAGCGCTGACGTCGTCGTGGTGGGCGCCGGCGCCGGCGGCCTGGCCACCGCCCGTGCGCTCGGTGCGCGCGGCCTGCGGGTGCTCGTGCTCGACCGGCAACGCACGCCCGCGTCGATCGCGAAGGGCGAGATCCTGCAACCCGAGACGGTACGGATCCTCGACGGCTGGAACGTCCTCGACGCGCTGCGCGCCACCGGCGCCCGCCCGGTCGACCGGCTGGCCATCCGCGACCCGCAGGGCCGCCCGCTGCTCGCCCTGGACTACGGCACCCTGCCGGGCCGGCACCGGCAGATCCTCTGCGCCGACTACGGCGACCTGCGCGCCGTGCTCGCCGACGGGCTGCCCGCCACCGTCGAGATCCGGTGGGGGCAGCGGGTCACCGGGCCGCTGCGCGCCGCGGACGGCCGGGTCACCGGCGTCCGGGTCACCGGCGGCGGCGAGGGCGACCAGGAGATCCGGGCGGCGCTGGTGGTCGCCGCCGACGGCATGTCCTCCCCGCTGCGCCGGGCCGTCGACATCGCGGTCGACCGGCGGGAGTACCCGCACGGTCTGGTCGCCTTCGACGTGGCCGGGGTGGAGGTGGCCGACGAGGTGTCGGCCTACCGCACCGACCGGGGCCTCTGCCTGGTCTACCCGCTGCCCGGCGGACGCTGCCGGCTCTACGTGCAGGTGACCCCGGACGAGTTCCGGGGCCGCAGCACGGCCGACCTGACCGGGTGGTGCGACCGGCTGCTCGCCGAGGTGCCGGCCGTCCGGCCACTGGGGACGGCGCTGCGGGCCAGCCTGCACCGGCGGCAACTGCTCGCGGTGTACCGGCTCCGGGCGGCGCGGTTGACCGTGCCGGGGCTGGCCCTCGTCGGCGAGGCCGCCCACGCGGTGCACCCGATGGCGGCGCAGGGCGTCAACAGTTCGCTCGCCGACGCCGAGACCCTCGCGGCCACCCTCACGACCACCGGTGGCCTCCCGGACGACGCCGGGGTGGACCGGGCGCTGCGGGACTTCGACGCCGCCCGCCGCCCGCACCTCGACCACGTCGCCACGGTCAGCCACAACGCGGCCCGCATGATCACCAGCGTGTCGGGGCTGCCCCGACTGCTCGGGGCGCGGATGATGCGCCGTACCGCGGCCAACTCCCGGCTGCTCGGGCTCACCGCCGGCAACCTGTCCGGCACGAACGTCCGGCCACTGTCCCTGGTCGACCGGATGTACCAGCTCGGGCTGCTCGTCGACCGGCACGCCCGCCCACCCGCCACCGCGGCCCCGCAACGAAGTGAGCGACGATGACCACTGCGACCACCGTCGGCACCCACCCGCCGGCCGACCTGTCGATGAACGAGACGCCGTACCCGCCGCTGCCGAGCATCCGGCAGATCGTCGAGGAGGGGGCCGGGGCGCTCCAGCGGTATCCGGACCGTACCTCCGCGGCCCTGGTGGCCGCGTTGGCGGCGCGGCTGGACGTGGGTCCGGAGGCGATCCTCGTCGGACCCGGCTCGGCCGGGCTGTGCCAGCACCTTGTCCAGGCCCTCGGGCCGAGACCGGAGGTGGTCCACCCGGCCCTGTCCTTCGAGGGCTACCCGCTGATCATCCGCAACGTCGGCGCGCAGGGGGTGCCCGTGCCGATGGACGGGTACCGCCACGACCTGCCGGCGATGGCCGCCGCGGTGACCGACCGGACCCGGTGTGTGTTGCTGTGCAACCCCAACAACCCGACCGGGGCGGTGCTGCACCGCGACGAGATCGAGGCGTTCCTGGACCGCGTCCCGGCCGACGTGCCGGTCATCATCGACGAGGCCTACCGGGAGTTCGTCACCGATCCGCAGGTGCCCGACGGCATGGACCTGTACCGGGCGTACGACAACGTCTGCGTCCTGCGGACCTTCTCCAAGGCGTACGGGCTGGCCGCGCTGCGCGTCGGGTACGCGGTGGTGCCACCACGGGTGACGCCGCTGGCCGGGATGGTGGGCGCGGTGTTCTTCCCGAACAGCCTCGCCCAGGCGGCGGCGGTGGCGAGCCTGGATCCGGCGGTCACCCCCGAGCTGACCCGGCGGTGCGTCGAGTTGACGGCGTCGCGGACCCGGCTGATCGACGCGCTGCGCGACCTCGGCCTCACCGTGGCGCCCAGTGAGGCGAACTTCGTCTGGCTGCCGCTGGGGGAGCGGGCGGTGCCGTTCGCCGACCGGGCCCGGCAGGCCGGCATCCTGGTGATGGCCATCCCCGGTGCGGGCGTACGGATCACCGTCGGCTCGGACGAGGCGAACGAGCGGCTGTGCTCATTCGTCCGGTCAGCCCTGGCCGCCGGACTCTGACGCGGCGGCGTTCTCCCACCCGACCAGGCAGAGGTAGCGCAGGTCGGGGTCGTAGTCGGCGGCCACCACCAGTCGGGACCGGTCCGGGCCGGTGGCGAGCTCGTCGAGCAGGCTCCACCACAGACCGGTGGTCGGCTGCCCCGGCGGCGTGCCGGTCACCCGCTCGACGGGGTGCGTCGGCCAGGCCGCGGCGAGGTCGGCGTTCAGCACCACCCGGACGTCGGGGCGACCGGTCGACAGCGCGGCCAGCTCGGACGCGGCTAGCGTGGCGACGTCGTCGAACGCCACGTCCGGGTGTTGCCGGACGACGCCCACCCGGGCCGTCACGTCCAGGACGTCCCCGCCTCGGTCAGCTGCCGTTGCCGTGTCACGTGGTGGGGCGGTGACGTCGGGTGGTGGTGTCGTGCTCCCGCGTGGTGCGGGGGCGCTCCCGGACGCTGCCGGGGTGTCGCTGTAGAGCATGGCGACCCCCTGGTGTCGGGCCGGACCGGGTGCCGGTGTGTCGTAGGGCAGCACGGCCTGCTCGACGGCGATCAGCAGGGCGCGTCGGCAGCCGGCCGACGACGCGTACGCGCGGGCGATCCGCAGCCCGCTGAAGGCCGCCGCCGAGCCCTGGTCGCAGAGGGCGAAGGACAGCGGAGTCCCCGGGCAGACATGGCTCAGGTAGGTGGCGGTGGCCCGGCCGGGCAGCATGTCGTGGCTGGAGAACGCCAACACGAGCAGGTCCACCGGCTCGTCCGGCGGCACGAGCGCCCGGATCAGCGTCTCGGCCATCTCCGCGTAGGACTGGCCCAGCGACTCGGACGCCGCGTCGAACAGGCCCTCCGGCACCTCCAACCCGTAGGGCCGGGCCAGATCCGCCAGGTAGCGACCGGACCGGGCCCGGTGGACCGGGTCGCGCAGCAGTTCGGCCGGCCCGGCGAAGCTCCGCCGGGCGGCCCGGATCAGGTGCAGGTCGGTCGACCGGGCTGCCATCGCAGGCTCTCCTCCGTCACGTCGGTCGGGCGCGGACAGGTTTCCGCCGGCCCGCGATCAGTGGGCGAACACCATCGCGGCGAAGGTCGCTCCGTCCCCGGCGCCGACGGCCGCGATCAGGTAGCGGTCACCCGGGCGCAGCAGCTCGCGTTCGCAGGCTGTCAGGTAGTTGGCGAACGCGTCCGCGCAGAAGACGTGGCCGGTCTCCCGGACGTTGTCGAGCAGGACCCGGTCGCGGGGGAACCCGAGCAGCCGGCACAGCCGTTGCCAGGTCACGATGTTGACGTTGTGCGGCAGGATCAGCCGGATGTCGTCGAGGGTCACCCCGGCCTCGGCCAGCGCCTGCCCGATCACCTCCGCCAGCGCCGGCCGGTACTCGCGCTGGAACTGGGCGCCGGACGCGCCCCCGGCGACGTCGAACTCGCCCCGCTGCTGGCACGCGTAGCCGAGCAGCCGGTCCCGGGGGCCGTCGCTGCTGACCAGGCACGCGGACGCTCCCTCGCTGAAGACCGAGGTCTCCGGGATGAACTGGGCGTCCCGGGTGAACGCCTTCTCCCCGGTGAGGACCAGGGCCAGTGGTCCGTTGCCCGGCTCGTGCGGTGCCGGTTCGGCCGCCAGCAGCCGGCCGGCCATCTCGATCGCGAGCAACGCGCTCGCACACGACTGCTGGGTAAGGGTGAAGGCGACCGCGTGGCCGAGCCCCAGCGCGCGGCAGACGTCGTGCAGCGGATTGACCGGGTACGGCACCACGACGGGGAACGCCCGCCCGTACACGACGAACCGGACCCGGTGCTCCTGCCCGCGCAGCGCGGTGAGCCCGGTCGCGGCGTGCAGCAGCAGGTCGTGCAGCGAGAGGTCGGGATCGCGGCGGACCTGGTCCAGACCGTGGAAGCGGCGGAAGAGCCGGACCTGCATCTCGGTCAGCCCGAGCGGGCCGGCCAGGCTCTCGATCGGCACCCGGCGCTGCGGGAGGTGGACCGAGACCGCGTCGAGAGCCGTCATGCGGTCGATGCCGACATCACGCGGCGGCAGCACCCGGTGCGGCGACGGCGATCAGCGCGGCGACAGCGATCGGCGCGAGGACGGCACCCGGCGCGGCCATGACGCACAGTGGACGGTGCCGCCCGCACCCGTCCGTCGTCGACCGCCACGGAAGGAATCCCATCAGCGGCATCCGCCGATGTCAACGCGTGCCAGAATATCCGGCGTGGCCCGCTTCCTGTTCGTCGTCCTGCCGGTGGCGTCCCATCTCAACGCCCCGCTCGCCATCGGCCAGGCGCTCCAGGCCGCCGGGCACGAGGTGGCCTGGTGCGGGCCCCGCAGCGACCTGCGCCCGCTGATCGGCCCGGACGCGACGCTCTACCCGACCGGTAAGCGGTACTTCCGCAACGGCGACGAGTCGGGCATGGCCTCGGTGCGCAGCCTCTGGGAGGGGCACGTGCTGCCGGTCAACCGGTTCATCCGGGACGCCGCCGACCAGGCGGTCGCGCACTACCGGCCCGACGTCGTCGTCGTCGACCAGTACGCGCTGGCCGGCGCGTTGGCCGCGCACCGGCACGGGGTACGGTGGGCCACCTTCTGCGTCGGCACCCTGGAGCTGACCCCGCCGACCCGGGAGATGCCCGAGTTCACCGACTGGGTGCGGGCGCAGTTGCCCCGGGTCTGGGCGATGACCGACCTGCCCGTCGACGAGACGATCGACCTGCGGTTCTCGCCGTACCTGGTGATCGGCCTGACCAGCGCGGCGTTGACCGGCTCGACGCCGCTGCCGGCGCAGTGCGTGCTGACCGGCCCGGCCCTGGGCCACCGTCCCGACGCACCGGGCTTCGCCTGGGACGCCTGGGATCCCGGCCGCCGGCACGTCCTGGTCACCGTCGGGACCATGGCCGAGCACCTGGCCCGGGACTTCTACCAGCGGATGATGGCGGCGACGGCACCGCTCGCCGACCGGGTGCAGGTGGTGCTCACCGCCCCGGCCGACCTGGTGCCCGATCCGCCGGCGCACGTGCTGGTCGCGCCCCGGGTGCCGGTGCTGGAGTTGATGCCCCGGCTGGACGCGGTGGTCTCCCACGGGGGGCTGGGCACCGTCTCCGAGGCGCTCGCCCACGGCGTCCCGGTGATCGTCGCGCCGATCCGGCACGACCACCCGACGGTGGCCCGGCAGGTGGCTGACGCGGGCGCCGGCATCGAGGTCTCCTTCCGGTCGGCGACCCCGGCGGAGCTGACCGCCGCGCTCACCGCCGTCCTCGACGAGCCGGGCTACCGGGCGCAGGCCCGCCGCGTCGGCGAGTCGTTCGCCGCCGCCGGTGGCGCGGTCGCGGCGGCCCGGCACCTCGTCGCCCTGGCCGGTCGACACATCGACCATTGTCCTACGGGTACGGCCACACTAGCCTGACCTGGCGCACCCGCGCGGTCGTCGCCGTCGACGGACGACACCGACGTGGCCCGGCGTCGTCCAGCCGACCGGCCGCTCAGCTGGCCGCCGCACGAGGAGGCTCGATGATCGAGGCCACCGGCCTCCGCAAGTCCTACCGGGTCGGGCGTGGCCGTAACGCGGGCACGGTCGAGGCGGTGCGCGGGGTGGACTTCGCCGTGGGGCGCGGCGAGATCGTCGGGTTCCTCGGCCCCAACGGCGCGGGCAAGTCCACCACCCTGCGGATGCTGGCCACGTTGATCCGCCCCGACGGGGGCAGCGCGACGATCGCGGGCGTCGACCTGCTGCGGGCACCCGCCCAGGTTCGCCGGCAGATCGGTTTCGTGGCCCAGGCCAGCGGCACCTACGACGACTCGACCGCCCGCCGGGACCTGGTGCTCCAGGCCAGGCTGTACGGCCTGGGCAAGGCCGAGGCGCAGCGCCGGGCCGAAGCGGCCATCGGGGCGTTCCAGCTCGACGACTTCGCCGACCGCCGGATCAGGACGTACTCCGGGGGGCAGCGTCGGCGGCTCGACGTCGCGCTCGGTGTCATCCACTCGCCCCAGGTCATCTTCCTGGACGAGCCGACCGCAGGGCTCGACCCACCCAGCCGGGTCCGCATGTGGCAGGAGGTCCGGCGGCTGCGCGAGGAGGGCATGACGGTCTTCCTCACCACGCACTACCTGGACGAGGCCGACACCCTGTGCGACCGGGTCTCCATCATCGACGGTGGCCTGATCGTCGCCGAGGGCACCCCGTCGGACCTCAAGCGGGAGATCTCCGGGGACGTGGTCGCGATCGACCTCACCCGGACCGACGTCGCGGACGGCCCGGCCGACGTCGATCTCCCGGTCGCCACGAAGCTGCTGGCCGAGCAGCCCTACGTGCACTCGTCGGAGGCCGTCGACGGCACCCTGCGGCTGTACGTGGACAGCGCCGCGACCGCCATCCCGCAGATCATGCGCACCCTGCTGGGCAGGGGAATCGAGCCCGGGGCGATCGAGGCCCGCCGGCCCAGCCTCGACGACGTCTTCCTGGCCAAGACCGGCCGGTCACTCGAGGAGTGACCGCCGGTGCGAGAGGAGCCGCAGTGAAACTGGTCCGGGACACCTGGCTGATCTTCCAGCAGGAGGTCGGCCTGATGGTGCGCAACCCGGTGATGGTCGCGTTCAGCCTGGCCCAGCCCATCACCTACCTCGTCCTGTTCGCCCCGTTCCTCAAGGTGGTGATGGTCGATCGCGGTGCCTCCACGTACGCGGACGCCTACCGCATCTACGTGCCCGGCCTGTTCGTGGCGATGGGCCTGTTCGGTGGTCTGTTCGCCGGCTACGGGTTGCTCAGCGCACTGCGGGCCGGCATCATCGACCGGTGCCGGGTGACCCCGGTCAGCCGGACCGGCCTGCTGCTGGGCCGGGCCCTGATGCACGTCTGCCTGAACGTGGTGCAGGCGGTGATCATCACGCTCGTGGCGCTGCCGTTCGGCCTGCGCGTGCACCTGGGCAACCTGCTCGTCTCGTACGCGCTGCTGGCGGTGATGGTGCTGCTGAGCACCTCGATCTCGTACGACATCGCCCTGTTGGTGCGCAACGAGAACAGCCTCGGCGTGCTGGTCAACACCGTGGGTCAGCCGGTGTCGCTGCTCGCCGGGGTGCTCATCCCGCTCGTGCTGGCTCCGTTGTGGATCCAGCAGGTCGCGTTCTGGAACCCGTTCGCCTGGGCGACCAACGGCATGCGGGCGTTGTTCAACGGCCAGATCGGCCAACCCGTGGTCTGGCAGGGCGCCCTCATCATGATCGGGCTGGCCGCGGTCAGCCTGGTGTGGTCGTCCCACCTGTTCAACCGCGAGGTCTCCTGACGCCCGGTGCGGGTCGCGCACCCTCGGCGGAGAGTGGGCGCGGCGGCGTCGGCGTGCGGGCGCCGGAGGCGGCGTACCCACGATTGATGTTGGCCATTGTCTGGCGGTGGTCGGCGCTCTAGCCTGAGCGTGTCCCGGATCGGCCGCTGCGCCGGGGTGCGGCGGCCGTGAGCGTGTCAGGTGAGGAGACGACTCGTTGGGTGCCGACAACTTCCGGGCGACCTTGGCTGCCGACATGGAGCTGGGGGCCGGCAACGTGCTGCTCCGGCTGGCCGAACACGGCGCCGACCCGGACTCGCCACGGGTGACCTTCGACGTCGACGTCGACGGCATCCCCGCCTGGACGCCGCTGTCGCTGGCCACCCTGACCGCCCGGGTGGCCGCCCGCGCGGACTGGTTCCGGCGGCGCGGCATCGGGTGGCGCGACCCGGTCGCGATCTACGTGACCTCCGCGCCCGACGTGTTCCTCAACTTCCTGGCCCTCAACCGGCTCGGTGCGATCCCGGCCCTGATGAACGGCAACATGCCGATCGAGCTGGCCGCCGAGTTCATCCGGCGGCTGCGCGGTGTCGGGGTGGTCGTCGACGCCGACCACGCCGCGCTGCGCGAGCACGACCTCGGGGTGCCGATCCTCGGCGACGCCGCGGAGACCGGCACCGGCGACCCCGACCAGGCCCCGCCGCACTACCGCCACCACCCCGAGGACCCGGTGGTCATCACCCACTCGTCGGGCACCACCCGGGTGCCGGCCGCGATCGTCCACTCGCACCACGGGCTGTTCGCCGCCGTCCGGGCGGTCCGGCTCACCGAGTCCCGCCCCTACGGCGAGGTGCGGGAGCTGTCCGTCCTGCCGGCCGCGCACGCCGCCGGCATCATCACCGTCAACCAGGCGCTGTGCAACGGCTACCAGTTGCTCTACCTGTCGGCGCAGGGCGGCCCGTTCGAGCGCAGCGCCGAGACGATCCTCGACGCCATCGAACGCTGGCGGCCGACCGGGGTCTTCGGGTTCGCGGTGACCTGGTCCGAGTTGGCCCGGTACGACCTCACCACCCGTGACCTGAGTTCGGTGCGCAACTGGTTCAACACCGGGGACTGCGCCCACGAGTCACACGTACGCCGGCTGGTCGCCGTGGGCAGCCACCCCACGTACACCCGGGACGGCATGGTCGACGTGCCCGGTTCCAAGTTCATCGACATGCTCGGCTCCACCGAGATGGGCCACGGCGCGTTCCGGATCAGCCACCGCCTCGGCAGCGACCACTACGACCGCTGCGTCGGCAAGCCGTACCCGTTCGCCCAGATCGCCCTGCTGGACGTGACCACCGGTGAGGAGGTCGCCGAGGGGCAGGTCGGGCACGTCGGGCTCAAGTCGCCGACCCTGGCTATCGGGTACTGGAACGACTCGGTCAACACCTTCCGCACCCGGCTCAACGGCTACTACCTCACCGGTGACCTGATGTACCGCGACCCGGACGGCAACTACCACCACGTCGACCGGGCCAGCGACGCGGTCGACCTCGGCGACGGCAACTGGCTGTACACGGCGCTGTCCGAGGAACGCATCCTGAAGCACTGCCCGGACGTCCGTGACTGCACGGTCATCGCGGCCCGGGAGGCCGACGACCGTACCGTCACCGAGGTGCTGCTCCTGCTCGCCGAGGACGCCGACCCGGCGCTCGACCGGTCCGACCAGGTCCGCGCCGCGCTCGGCCCGGTGGTCGGCGGGACGCTCCGGCGGGTGGTCACCGTTCCCGCCGACGGCGTGGTGATGGGTCCGACGGGCAAGGTCCGCAAGTTCCTGATGCGCCAACGACTGCTGGCGGACGCGGGTACCCCCGGCACACCGTGACCCGACCGGACCGCCGGTGAGTCGGCCCCTCGTCGTCCCCGGCGGTGGCGGCCGGCTCGCGGACGGTCCGCGCCCCGCACCGGTTCTCCCACCCGGCCCCGGCTGCCCGGACAGCGATATGCCGCTGCGTCACGAACATGACGCAGCGGCACATCGGCCAGCCGGGCACTACTCCGCGGCGGTCGCCCGGACGGGCCGGGTCACCGCAGGCGGGACTCGATCGCCTCGATGATGCGGGGGCGGAGTTCGGCGGCCCGGATCACCGCGTCGACCGAGCCGACCTCCACCGCCCGCTGGATGTTGTGCACCCGGTCGAACTCCGCCGCCACCTCGCCGAGCTTCTCCGCGCGGACCGACGAGCGGGTCTCGTCGAGTTCCGCGGTCAACGCGGCCCGCTCGGTGCCGGTGGCCGCCGCGACCCGGGCCTCCAGGTCGCGTACCCGCAGGTCGGCGGCGGTACGGGCGTTGACGTCGCCGGAGAACACCACCGCCGCGGCGGGAGCGCCGCCGAGCACGGAGGCGAACGAGCCCTCCAGCGCCAGCACGGTCATGTTCGGGTTCAGCGCCTTGGAGAAGACCACGAACGCCCCACCGTGGTACCGGGAGATCACGCAGAACACGATGGGCCCACGGAAGTTGACGATCGCCCGGCCGATCTCGGCGCCGTACTCCAGTTGCAGTTTGCGCATCGACTCGGGCGAACCGTCGAAGCCCGACAGGTTGGCCAGCACCACCAGCGGCCGGTTGCCGCTGGCCGCGTTGATCGCCCGCGCGGCCTTCTTCGACGACCGGGGGAACAGGGTGCCCGCGGTGTAGGTGTCCGGGCCGTCGGTGGGTGGGAAGCCCCGCCGGGGCACCGACCGCGACTCGATGCCGAGCAGGCAGACCGGCATGCCGCCGAGGTGGACGTCCTGCACCACCGCGGTCTCCGCGTCGGCCATGCCCGCCCAGCGCTCCAGCACCGGGTGGTCCTGGTCGGAGAGCGCGCGCATCACGGTCCGGATGTCGAACGGCTTCTTGCGGTCCGGGTTCGCCCCGGCGGAGAAGATCTCGCCGACGGTGGTGAAGTCGCTGCCGGCCACGGTGTGCGGGAAGGGGGAGATGTCCCGGTCGACCGGGTCGATGGTGGTCGACCGGCGCGGCGCGTCCTCCCCGGGCGCGACGTACGTGTGGTCGTAGTACGACATCAGCACGTCCCGCGCCGCCGTCAGGTTCGGCGCCCAGTACTGCGCCTGCCCGTTCGGACCCATCACCCGGTCGTAGCCGCCGATGCCGAAGTTGTCCTCGGCGGACACCCCACCGGAGAAGTCGAGCGACTGCTTGCCGGTGAGCACCATAGCGGCCTCCGGCGTCATCACCAGGATGCCCCGGGTGTGCATGAGCATCGTCGCCTCGGCGTTCCAGTACGGCTGGGCGCCCACGTTGATCCCCGCGACGACGATGTTGATCTCGCCGCCGTCCTGGGTGAACTCGACGATCCGCTTCAGTGCCGCCGCCACCCAGTCCATGTTCTCCGTGCCGGAGCTCATGGAGATCCGCGCGCCGGCCGACAACGCGTACCACTCCAGTGGTACCCGCAGCTGCTCGGCCAGGTCCAGGGCGGCGATCACCCGGCGGCACTCGGCCTCGGACAGCGCGCCGAGCGACTTGGTGGGGTCGCCGAGCAGCACCACCCGGGTGACGCCCTGCGGGTGCCTCGGGGTCGGCGTGGTGACCACACCCGCGACGATCGCCGCGGTGTTGCGCCCCCGGGGCCGGTCCACCGGCACCAGCGCGTGGTCGCCGTCGAGGTCGTACTCGACGAACTGGCCGAGCAGCCCGGTCAGCTCGTACGGGTACACCGTGTTGCGGCTGCTGGCGCGCAGCACCTTCAACCGGTAGTCGTCGAGCGGCTCGACCGGGTCGACCGGCGGCTCGCCCATGGTCAGCTCGGCCCCGCCGGTGGCGTCGAAGGAGATCCGTACCGCGACCTTCGTCAGCTCGCCGGTGCGGCGGTCGCGCTGCCGCGCGATGAACAGGATCTCCTCCAGGCCGGCGCCAATGGTCGTCGGGCGGACCCGCCCGGCGATCATCTCCATCTCCTCGCGGGTCAGGTCGCTCGGCGGCCAGACGTAGATCACGATCCGGTTGGTGTGGAAGCGGGTCTTCGACGGGCGGCGGATCTGCGCCCGGCGGATCGAGTCCAGGCAGGTGGCGACGATGTCCTCGGCCGTCGGCAGGGCGACCAGTCGCCCATCGTGCTCGCGCAGCGCGGTCAGGTCACGCACCTGCGCGAACGCGATGAGCCGTTCGTCCGACGGGTTCTCCCGCGCCACGCACTGGAAGAGGTAGACCTCCTCGTCCGACGACGGCAGCCGGGTCAGGTCGAACTTGCGCAGCCGCTCCAACTGCATCCGCTGCGCGATGTACGGGTGCAGGCCCCGGATCAGCCGCTCCTCGCTCATCCCCGTGCTCGACGGGCGGAAGGTGAAGTGGTGGTGCATCAGCGCGCCGCCGCGCCCGGCGACGGTGGTGGTGAGCCGACGGACCTGGGCCGGTAGCGGCTGCGCGTTGACGACCTCCAACAGCGCGGCGACCATCGCGTCGAAGTCCTCCGGCTGGTTCTCCCAGCCGAGGTAGATGTCGGCGTCGACGGCGGACCCGTCGTCGGCCAGCTCGGCGAGCCCGCGCAGCGCGTCGCCCAGCGCGTCGAACCGTACCGCGGCGGAGACCAGGCTGGAATCGGCCCGCTCGGCGACCACGAACGTGCAGCCGGCGACCCGACGGGTGCGTACGTCGGTGAGCCCCTTGTTGCCGTAGTACCGCCGGGTCAGCACCTCCAGCATCACCGCGTTGTCGAGGTGGTCCCGGACGAGCCGTTGGCCGAGCAGCCGGACCAGCGGCTCGGTGCTGCGGACCATCTCGGCGACCCGCTCGGCGCGGTCCGCCGCCTCCGGGTGCCCGTCCAGGTGGCGCAGGTGTCGGCGGACCGAGGCGTAGACGCGGGCGCGGTTGCGCAGCAGCAACGGCTGGGCGAACCAGGCGAACACCACGCCGCGCGCCAGATCGGCGACCACGGGGAAGCGGACCTGGGTCGCGGCCACCAGCCGCTCCAACGCGAGGCCGGCGGGCTCGCGCAGCACCGCGTCCGGCGGCGGCTCGAGCAGCCAGGCGCGCAGCAGCGTCGCGACGACCGTGGCGTCGGCGGACGCCCGCTGCTGGGCGAGGAAGATCCGGAACACGGCGGCCTCGAGCCCGGGGGAGCGCTCCAGATCGGTGACGCCGTAGTGCCCCAGCGCCTTGGCCAGCTTGGCCTGGAAGGCCGCCGGCAGCCCGGCCCGCTCGACGTCGAGGCTCTGCAGGTAGGTGTGGAAGTACTCGCGGGCGCTGGGGACGTGGCTGTCGCTGCCACCGTCCTCGCCGGTCAGCCGGTTGCGGCTGAGTTCGGCGAGATCGGCGAAGACGTCGACGAGGTCGATCTCCTCGGCCAGCGGACGGTGACCGTCCTCGGCGGCCGTTGCCCGCGCGGCGAGGTAGTCGTCGAGCACCCGGCGCTCGTCGTGCGGGTCGACGTCGAAGCCCAGCAGCAGGCCGCGGAGGTCCTCCTGGCCACGCCGGGAGCGCTCGACCGCCGGGACCTGTGCGGGTGCGACGGGCAGGTCCAGCGCTACCGGTGCGGCGGTGGGCGCGTTCGTGGGCTCGTCGGCGTCGTCGGCGAGCGGCTCCAGCCGCAGCAGCGCCGCGCCGGCCTCCACCTGGCTGCCCACCGAGACGCCGCACTCCTTGAGCCGGGCCCGGAACGGCGCCCGCAGCACCGTCTCCATCTTCATCGCCTCGAGCACCAGCACCGGTGCGCCCGCCTCGACCTCGGCACCCACCTCCACCGGCGTCGCGACGACCAGCGCGGGCATCGGTGAGCGGACCACGCCGCCCTCGTCGCGGCCGACCCGGTGCGTCACGCCGTCCACCTCGACCAGGTGGATCGCCCCGTGGGTTCCGGTGAGCAGGCGGTACCGCGCGCCGTTGACGACGATCTGCCCGGTGTGCCGGTCGAAGCGGTCCAACTCGACGTCGGCGGTGCGTACGTCGGCACCGGACTCGATGCCGACCCGGAACCGGTGCGCGCCGACCCGGGCCACCCGCATCCGGTAGCCGACGCCCCGCAGTTTGAGGTCCAACGGCCGGCCGCTGACGTGCTGCACCTGCGGACGCCCGCCGGACGCCGTCGACAGCAGCCGCTGTTGCTCGACGCGCTCCTGCTCCTCGTACGCCTCGATCGCGGCGGCGGCGAGCGCGACGGCGGAGTGCCGGTGCGAGACGAGGCGGCCCTCGCCGCGCACCCGGTCGATCCAGCCGGTGTCGGCGCTGGCGTCGATCACCTCGGGCTGGTCGAGCAGGTCGAGCACGAAGCTCTTGTTCGTCGCGCCACCCTCGATGATCACGGTGGTGTTGGCCATCGCCCGGCGCAGCCGGCCGAGCGCCTCGTCGCGGTCCCGACCGTAGGCGATGATCTTCGCGATCATCGAGTCGAAGTCGGCGGGGATGGTGTCGCCCTCGCTCACCCCGGTGTCCACCCGGATGCCCGGCCCGGCGGGCAGGTCCAGCCGGGCGATCCGGCCCGGGGCGGGGGCGAAGTCGCGGTCCGGATCCTCGGCGTTGAGCCGGGCCTCGATGGCGTGCCCGCGCTCCACCGGCGGCAGGCCCTCCAGCCGGCCGCCCGCCGCGACGTGCAGCTGCGCCTTGACCAGGTCGAATCCGGTGGTCAGCTCGGTGATCGGGTGCTCCACCTGGAGTCGGGTGTTGACCTCCAGGAAGGCGAAGAGCCGGTCGCCGGGGTGGTAGAGGAACTCGACGGTCGCCGCGCCGCTGTAGCCGACCGCGACGGCCAGCCGCTCGGCCGACGACTTGAGTTCGGCCGTCTGATCCGGGCTGAGCACCGGCGAGGCCGACTCCTCGATGACCTTCTGGTTGCGCCGCTGCACCGAGCAGTCCCGGACGCCCAGCGCCCAGGCGGTGCCCCGACCGTCCGCGATCACCTGGACCTCGACGTGCCGGGCACCGGTGACCAGGCGTTCCAGGAACACGATCCCGCTGCCGAAGGCCCGCGCCGCCTCCTGGCTGGTGCGCTGGTAGGCGTCGGCCAGTTCGGCGTCGCTGGTGACGACCCGGATGCCCCGTCCGCCACCGCCCGCGGTGGCCTTCAACATCAGCGGGTAGCCGATCTCGGCGGCCGCGGCGATCGCGGCGTCCAGGGTCTCCACCGCGCCCCGGCTCCACGGCGCGACCGGCACGCCGACCTCCTCGGCGATCAACTTCGCGCCGATCTTGTCGCCGAGCTTGCGCATGGCGTCCGGGCTCGGCCCGACGAAGGTGACCCCGATCTTCTCGCACAGCTCCGCGAAGGCCGGGTCCTCGGCGACGAAACCCCACCCGACCCAGGCGGCGTCGGCCCCGGTCTCGGTGAGGGCGTGTTCGAGCTTCTTCAGGTCGAGGTACGGCCGGGCGGAAGCGGGACCGAGGTCGTAGGCGATGTCGGCCTCGCGGACGAACGTGGCGGTGCGATCGACGTCGGTATACAGGGCGACGGTCTCGATCCGGGTGTCGGTCTGCGCGGCCAGCTCTCGGACCGCGTGAATGAGGCGCATCGCGGCCTCACCCCGGTTGACGATGGCGACACGGCTGAACACTCGACCGACTCCTCCGGTAGACCCACGAGTACGCGCCGCGAGGTATTGACCCCCGACAGCGATCACCCTTCCGCGTGCCGGGCGGTAGCGCCATGTCGTAATCACCGAACCCTGAGCGGTGCCCGTTGTAGGAATCCCACAAAAGTTTTTGGCCTTCCCCGCCCGTGCTGGGTGGTTCCGCACCGCCCACCGCAGGTCGGGGGAGGTCAGGCGTCGGCCTGCAGGTGCTCCCGCGCCCAGGTGTCGAAGCTGGTGAGTGGAATGCCGAGTTCCCTCGCGTACTGCGGGCGGCCCGGCTGGGGGACCGCGTTCAGCCACTCGTGGTTGGCGCCCATCGCCGGCATGCCGGCGGCGAGGGCCTCCGATTCGGTCATCTCGGGTGCGGACAATCGGGTGCCCAGGGCGCGGGAGAGCACCTCGGCGATCTCCGTCATCGACAGGTGGTCGCTGGCCAGTTCCAGTTCGACCCGGTCGAACCGTTCCGGGTCGGCGATGGCTGCGGCGGCGGCCCGGCCGATGTCGTCTACCGCGACCAGGGACAGCCGGGTCGCCGGGTTCAGGACGCTGACCAGGCCGCCCTCGACGCCGCGCGGAAACAGGAACGCCATGGACGGGAGGAAGTTCTCCATGAAGAAGCCCGGCTTGAGCAGCGTCCAGTGGGGGAAGCCGGCCGCCCGCACCCGATCCTGGATCGCGCTCTTGGCACCCAGCACGGGTGCCATCGACGGCCAGCGCCCCTCGGCCCAGCCGGGAGCCTCGACGTGCTGGCCGGCACCGGTGACGGAGGTGTGCACGAACTGTGGCACACCGGCGGCCCTGGCGCCCTCGACCAGGTTGATTCCCTGGGTCACCTCGCCGGCGAAGTCGAAGCCCTCGGCACTCATGGCGGGCATCTGCACGGAGAAGACGGCGCGGCTGCCCTCGGCGGCCCTGACCACCGAAGCGCGATCGTGCAGATCGCCGGTGACCAGCTCGACGCCGAGCGCCGCGACGGCCCTGGCCCGGTCGGTGGCCGGGTCGCGCACCAGGGCGCGGACGGGAACCCCGGCCGCGCGTAGGGCGCGGACGGTCGCACCTCCCTGCCGACCGGTGGCACCGGTGACCAGGACGGGGGCGGAAGCTGTGGACATGGTGCTCCTTCGGTTAAACGGCGGGGCCCGCCGTTTGCTGTCGGGTACGATACGGCGGGCCCCGCCACTTAACAAGCTCGGAGAGGACGCCATGCCCGACGGCCAGCGCGCCGATGCCCGGCGCAACTACACGCGCATCCTCGCCGTGGCCGAGCGGGAGGTCGCCGCCCACGGCGCTGGTGCCTCCCTGGAGCAGATCGCCCGCACCGCGGGGGTCGGCTCGGCGACCGTCCGCCGCCACTTCCCCACCCGCCGGGCCCTGCTGGAGGCGGTCTCCCGGGAACGGATCGAGGCCCTGCGGGTGCGCGCCCAGGAGTTGACCGCCCGGGGCGACAGCCGGGAGGCGCTCCTGGAATGGCTCGGTGACGTCGTCACCTACTCCATCTCGGCCCGAGGACTGGCCGCCGCACTGGCCTACGACGGGGCCCAGGCCGAACCGGTGCACGAGAACAGCTGCTCGGCGACGCTGGAGGAAGCGGCCGGCCCGTTGCTGCGCCGCGCCGTACGCGACGGCACGGTCGCGGCAGACGTCACGGTCGTGGACCTGATCACGCTGATCGTCGGCATCGTCCTGGCCACCGAGCACCACCCCGACCCCGCCGTCCGGGCGAACCGGTTGTTCCGACTGGCCGTGGCGGGACTGAGCCCGCAGGACTGAACCCGACGCCTGGTCAGCGGCCGTCGGCGGTCGACCCGTCGTCCGCCGCCGCCGCGGCGACCTCCCGGTGGCGGATCACCGCGATCAGCCCCGTGCCGACCGCCAACAGCACGCCGGCCACGACCAGAGCCACCGCCCCGCTCACCCGCAACGTCAGCACCGCGGAGACGAAGGCGCCCAGCCCCATCGCGGTGATCGCCCCCAGCCGACGGACCCACGCCGTACCGGGGCCGCCGGCGGCGCGGCTGTCGGTGGAGAGGTTCACCATGGTCATCGTCACCACCACCGTGGAGAGGTCCCGGATGCCGATGTGCTTGACCGCTGCCGCCTGCGCGCCGAGCACCAGGGCGAGCAGGCCGGTGACGACCAGCATCGCGCCGTGTGCCGGCGGGCCGGTGGCGAGCCAGATACCGGCCAGGGCGAGCGTCAGCACACCGCCGCCGACCAGGATGGCCAGTCCGGCGGCGGGCAGCTTCGCCGGCCCCGACGCGCCCCGGGTCAACCGGGCGGCGAGCACCGCGCCGAGCATGAACGCCAGCAGGGCCACCAGGTTGTTGAGCACCGGCAGGCCGGACACCCCGGCCAACCCGAAGCCGATGAACAGCACGTTGCCGGTCATGTTGCCGGTGAAGACCCGGTCCAGGGCCAGGTAGCTGACGCCGTCGACCGCGCCGGTCGCCGCGGTCAGCACCAGCAGCGGCAGCTCGTACCTCTTCGTCATGGCCCTTTCCGATGATCGTTTCCGGCCGGGATTCTACCCATGGCCTGCTGAAACGTCCCGGGCGGCCGGGACGGCGGTCCCTGGTGGTCGGGATGTGACGGCCCGTTGACTGGGCTCATGACGAACCTCCCGGACCACTTCCCCGCCCACGTCAAGGGCTCCTACGTCAACTGCGAGGAGCACGCCCGCGAGGCGCGGCTCACCCCGCCTCCGGACCACATCCCCGCCCACGTCAAGAACTCCTACGTCAACTGCGCCGAGTACCGGCGGCAGCCCCGGCTCACCCCGCCGCCGGCCGTCGAACACCTTCCCGCGCACGTCAAGAACTCGTACCCGACCTGCCCGGAGGCGGCGCGGCCGGCCCACCTCACCGTGGTCCCGGCGGCCGTGGCATGACCACCCTCGTCCCGCCCCGACTCGACTCCGCGTGGCGGGAGTGGCTGGTCGAGAACCTGGCCATGGGCGCGTCGGTGGAGCAGGCGCGGGCCGCCGCCGTCGCCGGGTCCGCAGCCCCGGAGGCCGTCGACGCCGAGCTGCGGGAACTCACCGCCCACCCGTACTTCGCGGTGTGCCGCCGGCTCGCGCTGCGCTACGACTGGATGGAGTCGGTGCTCGACACGTACCGGACGCTGCGCAACAGCGACGGCGGTCGGACCCTGGACCGGCGCACCGACATCACGCCCGGGGAGTTCTTCGCCCGGTACTACTTCGGCAACCGACCCGTCGTGCTGGACGGTCTGATGGCCGACTGGCCCGCCCTCGGCTGGACCCTGGACGGCCTGGCGGCGGCCTGCGGCGACGCCGAGGTCGAGGTGATGACCGGGCGGGACGCCAACCCGGACCACGCCTGGCAGTACGACCGGCACCGCACCACCATGGCGTTCCGCGACTACCTGGCGCTGCTCGGCTCCGGCACCCGCACCAACGACTACTACATGGTGCCGCGCAACGAGAACTGGTCCGGGGCGCTGCGCCCGCTCGCCGCCGACGTGCGGACGCCGGAGGGCATCGTCGACCCGTCCGGGCTCGGGCACCTGCTGCTGGGGCCGGCCGGCACGGTGACCCCGCTGCACGTGGACAACAGCTCGGTGCTGCTCTGCCAGGTGCTCGGCCGCAAGCACGTCCGGCTGGTCCCGTCGTACGAGCGGCACCTGGTCTATCCGCGCGGCGGCACGTTCAGCGCGGTCGACGCGGCGCACCCGGATCTCACCCGGCACCCCCGGTACGCCGAGGCCACGGTGCTCGACACCGTGCTGGGGCCGGGGCAGATGCTGTTCGTCCCGGTGGGCTGGTGGCACTGGGTGGAGGCGTTGGAGGTCAGCGCCACCGTCAGCTTCCACCACTTCCGCACGCCGGGGCAGAACCACAAGATGGCGACGCCGCCGGCCGCCGGGCCGGACCGGTGACGCCGGTACGGCAACCGCCTCGCGGAGCCGAGCCGTCCGGCCGCCCGTCTCCGACATGCACTATCGTCGATCGCCTTGTCGATGATCCGGTGAGCCGGGTCTGAGCGAAGGTGGCGACGTTGCGTTATGCCGATGGGCCGGGCGTGGCCTACGAGGTCCACGTCGAGGCGACTCCGTCCCGGGTCTGGGAGCTGGTGACCGACATTCACCTGCCGGCCCGACTGAGCACCGAGTTGCAGCGGGTGGAGTGGCGCGACGGGGCGGACGGCCTGGCCATGGGGGCGAGCTTCGTCGGCTACAACAGCCACCCGAACGTCGGCGAGTGGCGGACCGCCTCGTACGTCACCGAGCTGGACCAGCAGCGGGTCTTCGGGTGGGTCGTCACCGACCTGGACGGCGTGTTCGCCGGCCCGGACGGCGTCCGTTCCACTGTCACGTCACCGTCAGCCAGCTGGCGTTTCGAGCTGCAAGCGGCGGAGACCGGCACCCGGTTGCGGCAGTCCGTGCGGATCGGTCCGGGCCGCTCCGGGCTCAGCGTGGTGATCGACCGGGCCCCGGAGCACGAGGAGCAGATCGTCGAGTTCCGGCTGGGCGAGCTCCGCTCCCACATCGAGTCCCTCCTGAACGGCATCAAGACCCTCGCCGAAACCCCCCACCCCTGACCCCCCCACCCCCCGCCCCCCACCCGTTACCACCCCCCGCCCCGCCCTGCGGGCGGCCCGGCACACGGCAGCGACCACCCGTCAGCGGTGATCAAGAGGTTTGCGTCAGCATCCGGCGACGCTGATGACGCAAACCTCTTGATCACCGAGGTGGGTGGGGTGGGGTGGGTGGGTGGGGAGATCCTGGGTGGGGTGGTTCGGCGCGGGGTGGGGTGGGGTGGGGTGTGCGGGCGTAGGCTGCCTGGGTGGATCAAGAGGATCGGATCGCGCTCTTTCTCGATTACGAGAACCTCGCGCTGGGGGCGCGGGAGCATCACGGTGGGCGGGCGTTCGACTTCCGCCCGATCGCCGACGCCCTCGCCGAGCGGGGGCGGGTGGTGGTGCGGCGGGCGTACGCCGACTGGTCGTACTTCGACGAGGACCGCCGGATGCTCACCCGCTCACACGTCGAGCTGATCGAGATCCCGCAGCGGATGGGGGCGTCCCGCAAGAACGCCGCCGACATCAAGATGGCGGTCGACGCGGTCGAGTTGGCCTTCGAGCGTGGCTACATCTCGACCTTCGTCATCTGCACCGGGGACAGCGACTTCACCCCGTTGGTGCACAAGCTTCGCGAGCTCAACAAGCGGGTCATCGGGGTCGGGGTGGAGAAGTCCACCTCGGCGCTGCTCCCGCCCGCCTGCGACGAGTTCCTCTACTACGACCGGCTGGAGGGCGTCGACGTCCTGCCGGTCCGCGGCCGGCGTGGCCGACCGGCCCGGCCGGCGGAACCCCAGCAGCTGGAACAGGTGGAGCAGGAACAGGCGGAGCCCGAGCGCCCGCCGGCCGCCGAGGAGCCGGTACGGGACGCGGACGCGCTCGCGGTGCTGGTCGCGCAGACCGTCGCCGGCCTCCAGGGCAGCTCCGACGGCGAGGTGACCGCCTCCCGGCTCAAGCGCACCCTGCTGCGCAAGGACCCCACCTTCAGCGAGTCCGACTACGGTTTCCGCACCTTCGGCGAACTGCTGCGCCACCTCGCCGGGCACAACGTCGTCGAGTTGGCGGAGGGGCCGGCCAAGGGTGATCCCGAGGTGTCCCTGCCCGAGCACGGCGACCAGGAGGTGGCCTTCGCGCTCCTGCGGGCCGTGGTGGCGGAACTGGCCGCGTCCGGTGGCCCGGTGGCGCTCTCCGGCCTCAAGAACCAACTCCGTCGGGCCCGCCCCGAGTTCAGCGAGAAGAAGCTCGGCTACCGCAGTTTCCTCCAGTTCTGCAAGGCCGCCGCCACCGCCGACGAGGTCGCGTTGGCCTGGAGCGCGGAGGCCGACGACTACCTGCTCACCCCCCGACAGGGGTGACCGGGGCGGGTCGGTGGGGGACCTCCACGAAGTCGTGACTCACGTCCTGAGGCCGATTTGCTATACGGTCGGCAAATGATGGTCGAGGAGCACTGGTGGAACGGTGACCCGAGCCCGCGCGGGCGGCGGGACGTGTACATCCGTACCGACGGGGAGGCCTGGGAGGTCCAGGCGCAGATCGGCGGGGCGTCGGGCCGCTCCCGCGTGCAGCAGTGCCCGAGCCGGGCGGCGGCGGTCATCCTCGCCGACGCCTGGCGTGGCAGCAACCCTTCCTGGCGCGGGCTGCATCACTGATCGGCCGGCCGGCGGGCGGTCCGCACCGCGTCCCGCCCGCACCCGGCCCCCGGCCAGTTCCGGGCTGAGCGCCCCCTTCGGGGAGGCCCGCCCCCTACCCCGATCCGCGCGCAACGCCCCTGATAACCGAGAGTGTCCATCTCGTCACCAGGGGGTTCCGGGTGGTCGTGGGTCCGACTTAACTGTCAACATTCTTGACAGAAGAGTGACGTATCGACATTCTTCGTGGAGAGCGCTCTCCCTGGCGGGCACCCGCCCGCCTCCGATGTCGCCCCGAAGGAGCCTCTCGTGCTCGGAACCCGACCCGTCCCACGGTCCCGATCCCTCGCCCGCGCGGCGGTCGCCCTCGTCACCCTCGCCGCCGCCCTCGTCCTGCCGGCCCAGACCGAGACCGCCTCGGCCGCCATCGGCGGCATCACCTGGCAGGACGAGTTCAACGCCTCCGCCGGCACCCCCGTCGACCAGAACAGATGGCGCTTCGACATCGGTGGCAGCGGCTGGGGCAACAACGAGCGCCAGTACTACACCAACAGCACCAGCAACGCCGTCCACGACGGACAGGGCAACCTGGTCATCACCGCCCGCAAGGAGAACCCGGCCAACTACCAGTGCCACTACGGCCGGTGCGAGTACACCTCCGCCCGGTTGCTCACCGCCGCCACCTTCAGCCAGGCGTACGGCCGGTTCGAGGCGCGCATCAAGATTCCGCGCGGCCAGGGCATCTGGCCGGCGTTCTGGATGCTCGGCAACGACATGGGCAGCGCCGGTTGGCCCAACGCCGGTGAGATCGACATCATGGAGAACATCGGCCGGGAGCCGAACACGGTCTACGGCACCGTGCACGGCCCCGGATACTCCGGCGGCGGCGGCATCACGGGCAGTCGCACCATCGGCCAGCCCCTCGCCGACACCTTCCACACCTACCGGGTGGACTGGGAGCCGAACCTGATCACCTGGTACCTCGACGGCGTCGAGTACCACCGGGTCGATCCGGCCCGGCTCGGCGGCAACCGCTGGGTCTTCGACCACCCGTTCTTCATGATCCTCAACGTGGCGGTGGGTGGCAACTGGCCCGGATACCCCGACGGCTCCACCCAGTTCCCCCAGCAGATGCTCGTGGACTACGTCCGGGTCTCCAGCTACGTGCCGGGCGGTGACAACCCGTCCCCCGGCACCACCCGGCTCAGGGGCGCGCAGAGTGGCCGGTGCATCGACATCCCGAGCGCCGACCCGGTGGACGGCGCCAAGCTCCAGATCTGGGACTGCAACACCACCGCCGCGCAGGCCTGGACCTTCGCCACCGACGGCACCGTCCGCGCGATGGGCAAGTGCATGGACCCGGCCTGGGCCGGCACCGCCAACGGCACCGAGGTCAACCTGGTCACCTGCAACGGCAACCCGGCCCAACGGTTCACCCTGAACGGCGCCGGTGACCTGGTCAACCTCAGCGCCAACCGGTGCGTCGACGTCCGTGACCAGAACCCCAACAACGGTGGCAAGCTGCACCTGTGGGACTGCCTCGGGGTGGCCAGCCAGAAGTGGTCCCGCGCCTGACCCGGACGGGCTGGCGCTCCACCGCAGCTCGGACGGCTGCCCGACAGTTCGACGAGGTAGGCCCCTCAGCATCCGCTGAGGGGCCTACCTCCGTGGTGTCCCCGCGTACCCCGGGGTGACTGGTCAGGCCGGGCTGACCGCGACGAGCGTGTACGGCGTGGTCGGCGTCGGCGTGGTGGTGAAGCGGGCATTCGGCAGATAGAGCCGGCCGAGCGCCTTGGCGACCGTGGTCGGCACGTCGAAGTCCGCATCGGTGAGCGTCCCGGTGACGGTGCCGGCGGTGCCCGACCCGTTCAGCGTGACCACGGCGATCTGCTGCAACCGGTTCTGCACCACGTAGAGGGTGTGGCCGTCGCGCAGCAGCCCGTCCCCGGCGACGAACGAGTAGCCGGGGACGTCGACCACAGTGGTCACCCCGGTGCTCCGGTCCACCCGGAACAGGCTCCCGGTGCTGGACTGCACCACGATCAACGCCCGGCCGTCCGGGGTGTCCACGATGCCGTTGACGTTGATCGCGTCGTCGACCTGCTGGTACGCCCCGGTCAGCGGCACCTGGGTGACGGCGTCGGCGGCGGGCAGCGCCCCGTGCCGGCCGAACGGCACCCGATAGAGCACCGGCCGGTACGAGTCGGTGAACCAGGCGGCGTCCCCGGTGAGCACGACGTCGTTGACGAAGGTGGGCGCGCTGGCGAACTGGTAGCTCGCCAGGACCCGCCCCGTTCGGGTGTCGACCACCCGGGCGTCCCCGGTGGTGCCCCCGGCGACGAAGAGCCGGTCGTGCGAGTCGATCTTCAGGCCGAGCGACGGGGTGCCGGTCGGCGGGCTGAGCTGGCTGCCGCGGCCGGTCACCAGGTCGACCCGCTGGATCGCGCCGGTGGCGCGGGAGCCGAGGTAGGCGTACCGGCCGGCGGTGGCGATGCCCTCGGGCTGGAAGCCGTCGGGCAGGGCGATGACGTCGGGGAGCTTCGCCGGGTGGGCCTGCGCCGGTGCCGCCGCGACTGTGGTCAGCAGCGTGCCGGTCAGGATGAGCGCGAGGGTGGTCCGGTGGCGTCGGTTCACTGTGCTCCTTCGGGCCGGCAGACCGGAGCCGGCGGTGATCCGCGCGGTGCCGGGCCTGCCGATGATCGGTGGGGCCAGGACCCTCCCGACTGTACGTGCGCCGCCGGGCCGGTGCCCGCCGCAGCGGCGAGCAACCCCAGCCCGCCGCTGCGGCGGGCCGGGGAGCGGTTGCCGACGGTCGAGGTCGGACCGTCGAGGGCTAGGGGGCGCTCTGGGGGCGGTAGGGGGTCAAGGGTGCGTCGGGCCGCCGTAGGGTCATCGCGAACAACCAACAATGCCTGAAGAAGCTCTCTGTTTCGACAATTGCCGCCGCGCTGACCCGTGAGTCGATATTGGCCCGGGTCTGCCCGGCTGGGGCTAGTGGCGGGAGACGTAGATGGAGAACGAGGAGAAGCTTCTCGGGTACCTGAAGCGGGCCACCACCGATCTGCGAGAGGCCCGCCGGCAGCTGCGTCAGGCCGAGCGCCGGGAGTACGACCCGATCGCGATCGTTGGCATGAGCTGCCGCTTTCCGGGTGGCGTGGACGGCCCGGCGGCGCTGTGGCAGCTCCTCGTTGACGAGACGGACGCGGTCTCCGACTTTCCCGACGACCGGGGTTGGAACGTCGAGGACATCTACGACCCCGACGATTCCAAGGCCGGTAAGACGTACGCGAGGACCGGCGGTTTCCTTTCCGACGCCGCACTTTTCGATCCCGAGTTCTTTGGCATTTCCCCGCGCGAGGCGATCGCCATGGACCCGCAGCAGCGGTTGATGCTGGAGGCGTCCTGGGAGGCGTTCGAATCGGCCGGCATCGACCCGGTTTCGGTGCGTGGCAGTCGTACCGGGGTGTTCGCCGGGCTGATGTACCACGACTATTCGAGCCGGCTGCCGGAGATCCCCGCCGAGCTGGAGGGCTTCATCGGCACCGGCAACACCGGCAGCATCTGCTCCGGCCGGGTCGCCTACGTGCTGGGCCTCGAAGGCCCGGCGGTCACTGTGGACACCGCCTGCTCGTCGTCGTTGGTCGCGCTGCACCTGGCGATCCAGGCGCTGCGCCGCGAGGAGTGCACCCTGGCGTTGGCCGGTGGCGTGACGGTGATGGCCACCCCGGAGACGTTCGTCGACTTCAGCCGGCAGCGGGGTCTGGCCGCCGACGGCCGGTGCAAACCGTTCGCCGCCGCCGCCGACGGCACCGGCTGGGCCGAGGGTGTCGGGGTGCTGCTGGTCGAGCGGCTCAGCGACGCCCAACGCCACGGGCACCGGGTGCTGGCCGTGGTCCGTGGCACCGCGGTCAACCAGGACGGCGCCAGCAGCGGCCTCACCGCCCCCAACGGCCCCTCGCAACGCCGGGTCATCGCCGACGCCCTGGCCAACGCCCGGCTCACCGCCGACCAGGTGGACGCCGTCGAGGCACACGGCACCGGCACCCGACTCGGTGACCCGATCGAGGCCCAGGCGATCCTGGCCACCTACGGCCGGGACCGGGAGCAGCCGCTCTGGCTGGGCTCGGTGAAGTCGAACCTCGGGCACACCCAGGCCGCCGCCGGGGTCGCCGGAGTGATCAAGATGGTGTTGGCGATGCGGTACGGCCTGCTGCCCCGCAGCCTGCACGTCGACCAGCCCACCCCACACGTCGACTGGACGGCCGGCGACGTCCGGCTGCTCACCGAGGCCGTCGAGTGGCCGGACACCGGACGACCCCGGCGGGCGGCCGTGTCGTCGTTCGGGCTCAGCGGCACCAACGCCCACGTCGTGCTGGAGCAGGCGCCCACGGCGGAGCCGGTCGAGGCCACCGAACTCGCCGCACCGGTCGCCACCGTCGCGCCGCCGGTGGTGCTCTGGCCGCTGTCGGGCCGGTCGGCGGCGGCGCTCGCCGCGCAGGCCGACCGGCTGCGCGGCTTCCTGACCGACGAGCGTCCGGCGGACGTCGGGTTCTCCCTCGGGGTGAACCGGTCGGGGATGGAGTTCCGGGGCGTGGCCGTCGGCAGCGCACCGGTCGGGTCGCCCACCGCCCCGGAGGTCCGGGCCGGATCGAACACCGACCCGGGTCCGTGGACCGAGTCGACGGGCGGTCGGGAACTCCGGGCCGAACTGACGGCAGAGTTGGACGCCCTGGCCGCCGGCACCGGTCTGTCGGGTCGGGTGACCGCTGGTCGGACGGCGGTGTTGTTCACGGGTCAGGGTGCGCAGCGGGTCGGTATGGGTCGTGAGCTTGCGGATGCCTTCCCGGTGTTCGCCGCTGCCCTGGACGAGGTGTGTGCGGCGTTCGGGCCGTTGTTGGGTGGTGATCTGCGGGAGGTGATGTTCACCGATCCGGATGGTGTTCTGGATCGGACGGGGTGGACGCAGCCGGCGTTGTTCGCGGTGGAGGTGGCGTTGTTCCGTCTTGCGGAGTCGTGGGGTCTGAAGCCGGACTTCGTCGCCGGGCATTCGATCGGTGAACTGGCTGCCGCGCATGTGGCGGGGGTGTGGTCGCTGGAGGATGCGTGTCGGGTGGTGGCGGCGCGTGGTGGGTTGATGCAGGCGTTGCCCGCCGGTGGGGCGATGTTGGCGGTCGCGGCGTCGCTGGATGAGTTGGATCTCGATGGCGTCGATGTGGCGGCGGTGAACGGTCCTCGTGCGGTGGTGGTGTCGGGCACGGAGGAGCAGATTGCGGGCCTGGAGGCTCGTCTTGAGGTGAAGACGCGTCGGTTGCGGGTGTCGCACGCGTTCCATTCGCATCTGATGGATCCGATGTTGGCGGAGTACGGGCGGGTCCTCGACGGGGTGGTCGCCAGCCCGGCTGCCATCGCGTTGGTGTCCACGGCGACCGGTGATCTTGCCACCGATGACGAGTTGGGTAGTGCTGGGTACTGGCAGGGTCAGGTGCGGGGGACGGTGCGGTTCGCCGACGCGGTCGCCGCGCTCAAGGAACGCGGGGTCACCCGGTTCATCGAGATCGGGCCGGACAGTGTGCTCACCGCGATGGTCGCCGACTGCGTCGACGACGCGGTGGCGATCCCGCTCCAGCGACGCCACAAGGGCCAGGCCACCGACCCGGTGGCGCGGCGCGACGAGGGCCAGGTGCAGGCGTACGCCGCCGGGATGGCCCAGGCGTGGATCAGCGGCGTCGACCTGGACTGGGCGGCGGTGCACCCGGGCGGTCGGCAGGTCGACCTGCCCACCTACGCCTTCCAGCACCAGCGGTACTGGCTCGACCTGCCCCCCGGCACCGGTGACACCACCGGGCTCGGCCAGCTGCCCGCCGAACACCCGATGCTCGGTGCGGTCGTCGACCTGCCCGGCACCGGCGGCGTGGTGCTCACCGGCCGGCTCTCCCGCACCGCCCAGCCGTGGCTCGCCGACCACGCGGTGTTCGACACCGTCCTCGTCCCCGGCACCGGGCTTGTCGAACTCGCCCTGCGCGCCGGCGACCAGGTCGGCTGCCCGGTACTCGACGAGCTGACCATCGGCGCACCGCTGGTGCTGCCCACCGACGGCGGCCTGGCCCTGCGGGTCACGGTCGACGCCGCCGACGACAGCGGCGCCCGTACCCTCGGCATCTGGAGCCGGCCCGACGACGCGGCCGAGGACACCGACTGGACCCGGCACGCCGAAGGGGTCCTGGTCCGGCAGGCCGGGGCCGACCCGGCCGCCGCCGACCTGTCCGCGTGGCCGCCGGCCGGGGCCGAACCCGTCGACCTCGACGGCCTCTACGACCGGCTGCTCGACCACGGCTACGGCTACGGGCCGGTGTTCCAGGGGCTGCGCGCGGTGTGGCGGCGCGGCGACGGCGACGCCGCCGAGATCTGGGCCGAAGCGGCGCTGCCCGAGGCCGCCGCCACCGACGCTTCCCGGTTCCTGCTGCACCCGGCGCTGCTCGACGCGGCCCTGCACGCCAACCTGGTCGACGAGGGCGCGGGCGACACCCCGCTGCCGTTCTCCTGGCGCGGGGTCACCCTGCACGCCGCGCACGCCGCCACCCTGCGCATCCGGATCTTCCCGGCCACCGCCGACAAGCTGGCCGTCACCGTCGCCGACGGGCACGGCAACCCGGTCGCGACCATCGAACAGCTGGTGGTCCGGCCGGTCGCCGCCGACGCGCTCGGCGCCGCCGCCCGCAGCCGGCACCGCCACCTGTACGAGGTGGACTGGCAGCCCGTCCCCGCCCCGGACGCCGTCGCCGACGGCTGGACCCTGGTCGACGTCGACGCGGAGCTGCCCGACCCGGCACCCGACACCGTCGTGGTCACCCTCGACCCGCCCGGCACCCCGCCCGCCGCCGTGCACGAGGCCACCGAACGCCTGCTGGGGCTGCTGCGCCGATGGCTCACCCACCCGGGGTACGCCGACAGCACGCTGGTGCTGCTCACCCGGGACGCGGTGGCGGCCGGCGACAGCCCGGTCGAACCCGCCCCGGCGGCCCTGTGGGGGCTGGTCCGGGCCGCCGAGGCCGAACACCCCGGCCGGTTCGTGCTGGTCGACACCGACGACACCGGCACCGACCACCTCGCGGCGGCGCTGGCCACCGGCGAACCCGAGGTGGCCGTCCGGGACGGTCGGCTGCTGGTGCCCCGACTGACCCGGATGCCCGTCGAGACGGGCGAGACCGGCACCCCGTGGCCGGTCGACGACACCGTCCTGATCACCGGTGGCCTCGGCGGGCTGGGCAGCCTCGTCGCCCGGCACCTGGTCACCCGGCACGGCGTACGCCGACTGCTGCTGACCGGGCGCAGCGGCGCCGCCACGGCCGGCGCGGCGGAACTGGTCGCGGAGCTCACCGCCGCCGGTGCCGACGTGACGGTCGCCGCCTGCGACGTCGCCGACCGGGACGCGGTCGCCGCGCTGCTCGCCGACCTGCCCGCCGCCCACCCGCTCGGTGCTGTCGTGCACGCGGCCGGCACCGCCGAGAACGCGCTTGTCGACGCCCTCACCCCGGCACAGCTGCACCGGGTGTTGCGGCCCAAGGTGGATGCCGCCTGGCACCTGCACGACCTCACCCGCGACCGCGACCTGACCGCGTTCGTGCTCTTCTCCTCGTCGGCCGGCTGGGTGGCCGGCGCCGGGCAGGCCAACTACGCCGCCGCGAACCTCTTCCTCGACGCGCTCGCCCAGCGCCGCCGCGCCGACGGGCTGGCCGCCACCTCGCTGGCCTACGGCCTCTGGGCCACCGGCACCGGGATGGGTGGTCACCTCGACGACGCCGACCTGCACCGGATGCGCCGGCTCGGGATGCCCGCCATGACCACCGACGAGGGGTTGGAGCTGTTCGACGCGGCCGTCGCCGCCGAGCGGGCCACCGCCGTACCGGTGCGGGTCGACCTGGACGCGCTGCGGCGGCGCACCGACGCGCTGCCCGCCGTGCTGCGCGGCCTGGTCCGCACCCCGGGCCGGCCCACCGCCACCGGCGGCGTGCCGGCCGGCGGGCCACCGCTGGCGCAGCGGCTCGCCGGGCTCTCCGACGCCGACCGGGACACCCTGCTGCTCGACCTGGTCCGCACGCACGCCGCCGCCGTGCTCGGCTTCCCCGGCCCGGCCTCGGTGGAACCCGGCCGGGCGTTCAAGGACCTCGGCTTCGACTCCCTCGCCGCCGTCGAGTTCCGCAACGTGCTCAGCACCGTCACCGGGCTGCGACTGCCCGCCACGCTCGTCTTCGACCACCCCGAACCGGCCGCCCTGGCCCGCGCCCTGAAGGCCGAACTGGTGGTGCCCGACGCCGACCCGGCCGACGCGGTGCTCGCCGACCTCGACCGGCTGGAGAAGGCCCTGGCCGCGGTGTCCGGCGACGAGCACGCCCGGATCACCGCCCGGCTGGAGGCGGTGCTGCGCGGCTGGCAGGACCGGGCCGGCCGCCCCGACGACGACACCCGGCACGACTACGAGTCCGCCACCGACGAGGAGCTGTTCGACGTGCTGGAGAACGAGCTCGGCATCTCCTGACGGCAGTCTCCGACGATCCTCCGGCGGGAAAGATTGGTGTGAACGATGGCGAACGACGACAAGCTCCGTACCTTCCTCAAGCGCGCCACCGCCGAACTGCAACAGGCCAACCGGCGGCTGCGTGAGGTGGAGGGTCGGGACCAGGAGCCGATCGCGATCGTCGGCATGGGCTGCCGCTATCCCGGGGGCGTCCGGTCGCCGGAGGACCTCTGGCAGCTCGTCCTCGACGGCACCGACGCCATCTCCGGCTTCCCCACCGACCGGGGCTGGGACGTCGACGGCGTCTACGACCCGGAACCCGGCAAGCCCGGCAAGAGCTACACCCGGCACGGCGGTTTCCTCTACGACGCGGCCGACTTCGACCCGGGTTTCTTCGGGATGAGCCCCCGCGAGGCGGTGGAGACCGACCCGCAGCAACGGTTGCTGCTGGAGGCGTCCTGGGAGGCGTTCGAGCACGGCGGCATCGACCCGGTCGCCATGAAGGGCAGCGCCACCGGCGTCTTCGTCGGGGTCATGCACCACGACTACGTCGACAGCACCACCTCCGGCAGCCTCGTCTCCGGTCGGGTCGCCTACCACCTGGGCCTGGAGGGGCCGGCGATCACCGTCGACACCGCCTGCTCGTCGTCGTCGGTGGCGGTGCACCTGGCCTGCCAGTCGCTGCGCAAGGAGGAGTGCGGCCTGGCCCTGGCCGGTGGCGTCGCGGTGATGGCCACTCCGCAGCTCTTCGTCGAGTTCAGCCGGCAACGCGCGCTGTCCGCGGACGGCCGGTGCCGCTCCTTCGGTGACGGTGCCGATGGCGCGGCCTGGTCCGAGGGTGTCGGGGTGCTGGTGCTGGAGCGGCTCTCCGACGCCCAACGCAATGGTCACCGGGTGTACGGGGTGATCCGGGGTTCGGCGGTGAACCAGGACGGCGCGTCCAACGGGTTGACCGCGCCGAACGGGCCGGCGCAGCAGCGGGTGATCCGGGCGGCGCTGGCCAACGCCCGGCTCACCGTCGCCGACGTGGATGTGATCGAGGCGCACGGCACCGGCACCACCCTCGGCGATCCGATCGAGGCACAGGCGCTGCTCGCCACCTACGGCCGGGGCCGGGAGCAGCCGTTCTTCCTCGGCTCGATCAAGTCGAACATCGGGCACGCCCAGGCCGCCTCCGGGGTCGCCGGTGTGATCAAGATGGTGATGGCGATGCGGCACGGGACGCTGCCGCGCACCCTGCACGCCGAGACGCCGTCCCGGCAGGTCGACTGGGATTCCGGGGACGTCCGGCTGCTCACCGAACAGGTCGACTGGCCGGCGGTGGACCGGCCGCGCCGGGCCGGGGTGTCCTCGTTCGGGATCAGCGGCACCAACGTGCACCTCATCGTCGAGCAGGCACCGCCCGTCGAGGACACCGAGCCGGGACCGACCCCGCCGGTCACCCTCTGGCCCGTGTCGGGACGCTCCACCGAAGGACTCGCCCGCCAGGCCGCCCGCATCGCGGAGTTCGCCGCCGGCACCGACGCGCGTCCGGTGGACGTCGGGTTCTCCCTCGGCGCTGGCCGGGCGGCGTTGGAGTTCCGGGGCGTGGCGGTCGGCCGGGAGGCGACCGAGCTGTCCGCCGGCCTGACCTCTCTTGCCGCCGGCACCGGCGTATCGGGTCGGGTGGCCGGTGGTCGGACGGCGGTGTTGTTCACCGGTCAGGGTGCGCAGCGGGTGGGGATGGGTCGTGAGTTGGCGGCGGCGTTCCCGGTTTTCGCGTCGGCTCTCGATGAGGTGTGTGCCGCCTTCGCGCCGTTGCTCGATGGTGATCTGCGGGTGGTGATGTTCACCGATCCGGATGGTGTTCTGGATCGGACGGGGTGGACGCAGCCGGCGTTGTTCGCGGTGGAGGTGGCGTTGTTCCGTCTTGCGGAGTCGTGGGGTCTGAAGCCGGACTTCGTCGCCGGGCATTCGATCGGTGAACTGGCTGCCGCGCACGTTGCGGGGGTGTGGTCTCTCGAGGATGCGTGTCGGGTGGTGGCGGCGCGTGGTGGTCTGATGCAGGCGCTGCCGGCGGGTGGGGCGATGCTGGCCATCGCCGCGCCGCTGGACGAGTTGGACCTCGACGGCATCGACGTGGCGGCGGTGAACGGCCCTCGTGCGGTGGTGGTCTCCGGCACGGAGGAGCAGATTGCCGGCCTGGAGGCTCGTCTTGAGGTGAAGACGCGCCGGTTGCGGGTGTCGCATGCGTTCCACTCGCAGCTCATGGACCCGATGTTGGCCGAGTACGGCCGGGTCCTCGACGGGGTGACCGCAGCCCCGGCCGGCATTCCGTTGGTGTCCACCGCTACGGGTGACCTCGCCTCCGACGCCGAGTTGGGTAGCACCGGGTACTGGCAGGGGCAGGTGCGGGGAACGGTGCGGTTCGCCGACGCGGTCGCCGCGTTGGCCGCCCGCGGGGTGACCCGGTTCGTCGAGATCGGACCGGACAGCGTGCTCACCGCGATGGTCGGGGAGTGCGCCACGGACGCCGTCGCGATCCCGCTGCAACGCCGGTACCACGACCAGGTCACCGCCTACGCCACCGGGATGGCCCGAGCCTGGGTCAGCGGCGTCGACCTCGACTGGACGACAGTGCACCCCGGCGCGCGGCAGGTCGACCTGCCCCGCTACGCCTTCGCCCGCCAGCGTTACTGGCTGGAAGCCCCCACCGCCGCGCCGGCCACCGCCACCGACGGCTGGCGGTACCGGGTGGTGTGGCGGGCCGCCGACCTGCCCACCGGCCCGGAGCTGACCGGGAACTGGTGGATCGTCACGCCGGACGTGCTCGCCGACGACCCCCGGGCCACCGCCGTGGCCGACGCGCTCACCGCCCGGGGCGCGACCGTCGTCCAGGTCGACGCCGCCGACCTCACCGGCACCGCGATCGCCGGTCGGGGCACCCCCGCCGGGGTGGTCTCCCTGATCGGCCTCGACGACACCCCGGACCCGTACGACGCCGGGCTGTCCGCCGGGGTCACCGGCACCGTACGACTGGTGCAGACCCTCGCCGCCGCCGACTTCACCGGCCGGCTCTGGTGCCTCACCGCAGGCGGTGTCGCCGTCGACCGCTACGAGGACCTGCCGCACGCCGCGCAGGCCGGGCTCTGGGGCCTCGGCACCGTGCTCTCCCTCGACCACCCCGGCTGGTGGGGTGGCCTGGTCGACCTGCCCGCCGACTGGACGCCCGCCACCCTCGACCGCCTCGTCGACGTGCTCGCCGACGGCGGCGAGGACCAGGTCGCCCTGCGTGCCGCGGGGGTGCTGGCCCGACGGATGGTCCGCTGGCCCGTCGCCGGCAGCCCCGACCGGCGCTGGCGGCCCACCGGCACCGTGCTGGTCACCGGCGGCACCGGCGGTATCGGCGCGCACCTCACCGAGTGGCTCCTCGACCAGGGCGCCGAGCGGGTCGTGCTGGCCAGCCGGCGTGGCCCGGCCGCCCCCGGCGCGGCCGACCTGGCCGCCCGGCTGCCCGGTGTGCAGGTCGTCGCGTGCGACGTGGCCGACCGGGACGCGGTCGCCGCGTTGCTCGACGGGATCGGCGACGAGCTGACCGCCGTCTTCCACGCCGCCGGGGTGCTGTACGACCCCGCCCCGCTCGACGCGACAAGCCTCGACGACTTCGCCGCCGTGTGCCGGGCCAAGGTGCTCGGCGCGACCCACCTCGACGCGTTGCTCGCCGACCGGCCGCTCGACGCGTTCGTCCTGTTCGCCTCCGGCGCGGCCGTCTGGGGCAGCGCCGGGCAGGCCGCCTACGGCACCGGCAACGCCTGGCTCGACGCCCTCGCCCACCAGCGCCGCCGTCGGGGCCGGACCGCCACCTCCGTCGCCTGGGGCACCTGGGGCGGTGGTGGCATGGTCGACGACCAGGCCACCGAACACCTCCTGCGGCAGGGCACCCCGCCGATGGAGCCGCGCCTCGCCCTCGGTGCGCTACAGCAGGTCCTCGACCACGACGAGAGCCACCTCGTGGTCACCGACATCGACTGGGCCCGGTTCGCCCCGATCTACACCCTGGCCCGACCCCGGCCACTGCTCGCCGCGCTCCCCGAGGCCCACCAGGGCCCGGTGGCCGCCGCGCCGGCCGCGCCGGGCGACACCTCCGTACTGGCCGGTCTGCCCGACGCCGAGCGGCTGCCGTACCTGCTGGACACCGTCCGCACCCACGTCGCCGCCGTCCTCGGGTACGACACGGGGGCCACCGTGGACGTCCAACGGCCGTTCCGGGAACTCGGCTTCGACTCGCTGACCGCGGTGGAGCTGCGCAACGCCCTCGGCGAGGCGGTCGGGCTGCGGCTGCCGGCCACCATGGTCTACGACCACCCGACCCCTGCCGTACTGGCCCGCCACCTGTACGACGAACTCGTCGGCACCGCCACCACACCCGACGCCGTACCCGGCGGCACCCCGCTCACCCCCGACGAGCCGATCGCCATCGTCGGGATGAGCTGCCGCTACCCGGGCGGCGTCCGGTCCCCGGAGGACCTGTGGCGGCTCGTCGACAGCGGCACCGACGCGATCAGCGCGTTCCCGGTCGACCGGGGCTGGGACACCGACGCCCTCTTCGACGCCGACCCGGACCAGCCCGGCACCAGCTACGTCCGCTCCGGCGGCTTCGTCTACGAGGCGGGCGCGTTCGACGCCGAGTTCTTCGGCATCTCGCCCCGCGAGGCGATCGCCATGGACCCGCAGCAGCGGCTGATGCTCGAAGTCACCTGGGAGGCGTGCGAGCGGGCCGGGATGAACCCGGAGGCGCTGCGCGGCAGCCCGGTCGGGGTCTTCGTCGGCTCCGGCGCCCAGGACTACGGCGACCTGCTCGGTCTCGCCCCCGCCGAGTCGGAGGCGTACCTGAGCACCGGCAGTTCCGCGTCGGTGATATCCGGCCGGGTGTCGTACGCCTTCGGTTTCGAGGGGCCGTCGATGACTGTCGACACCGCCTGCTCCTCGTCGCTGGTCGCGCTGCACCTGGCCAGCCAGGCGCTGCGGGCCGGGGAGTGCGGCACCGCCATCGCCGGTGGGGTGCTGGTGATGTCGAACCCCACCCCGTTCGTGGCGTTCAGCCGGCAGCGGGGCCTGGCCCCCGACGGCCGCTGCAAGTCCTTCTCCGACGATGCCGACGGCACCGGCTGGTCCGAGGGTGTCGGGGTGCTGGTGCTGGAACGTCTCTCCGACGCCCAGCGCAATGGTCACCGGGTGTACGGGGTGATCCGGGGTTCGGCGGTGAACCAGGACGGCGCGTCCAACGGGTTGACCGCGCCGAACGGGCCGGCGCAGCAGCGGGTGATCCGGGCGGCGCTGGCCAACGCCCGGCTCACCGTCGCCGACGTGGATGTGATCGAGGCGCACGGCACCGGTACCACCCTCGGCGATCCGATCGAGGCCCAGGCACTCCTCGCCACCTACGGCCGGGACCGGGACCGGCCGCTGTGGCTCGGCTCGATCAAGTCGAACATGGGGCACGCCCAGGCCGCCGCCGGCATGGCCGGTGTGATCAAGATGGTGATGGCGATGCGGCACGGGACGCTGCCGCGCACCCTGCACGCCGAGACGCCGTCCCGGCAGGTCGACTGGGATTCCGGGGACGTCCGGCTGCTCACCGAACCGGTCGACTGGCCGGCCGGGGGCCGTCCCCGCCGGGCCGGGGTGTCCTCGTTCGGGATCAGCGGCACCAACGCGCACGTGATCGTCGAGGAGGCCCCACCGGTCGAGGCCACCGAGCCGGTCGAGACCCCCGAGCCGCCGGTGGTGCTCTGGCCGCTGTCGGCCCGGTCCGCCGGTGCGCTGGCCGAGCAGGCCGCCCGGCTCCGCGACGACCTGCCCGCCGACGTACGGCCGGTGGACGTCGGGCACTCGCTGACCGCAGGCCGGGCGGCCCTGGACCACCGGGGCGTGGTCGTCGGCCGCCCCGGCACCGACCTGCCCACCGGCCCGACCACCGGCACCGACCTGACCGTCGATTCGACGGCCCTGGTCGCCGGCCTGGAGGCCCTGGCCGCCGGCACCGGTCTGTCGGGTCGGGTGACCGCTGGTCGGACGGCGGTGTTGTTCACGGGTCAGGGTGCGCAGCGGGTCGGTATGGGTCGTGAGCTTGCGGATGCCTTCCCGGTGTTCGCCGCTGCCCTGGATGAGGTGTGTGCGGCGTTCGGGCCGTTGTTGGGTGGTGATCTGCGGGTGGTGATGTTCACCGATCCGGATGGTGTTCTGGATCGGACGGGGTGGACGCAGCCGGCGTTGTTCGCGGTGGAGGTGGCGTTGTTCCGTCTTGCGGAGTCGTGGGGTCTGAAGCCGGATTTCGTGGCGGGTCATTCGATCGGTGAACTGGCTGCCGCGCACGTCGCCGGGGTGTGGTCTCTCGAAGATGCGTGTCGGGTGGTGGCGGCGCGTGGTGGGTTGATGCAGGCGTTGCCCGCCGGTGGGGCGATGTTGGCGGTCGCGGCGTCGCTGGATGAGTTGGATCTCGATGGCGTCGATGTGGCGGCGGTGAACGGCCCTCGTGCGGTGGTGGTGTCGGGGACGGAGGAGCAGATTGCGGGCCTGGAGGCTCGTCTTGAGGTGAAGACGCGTCGGTTGCGGGTGTCGCACGCGTTCCACTCGCATCTGATGGATCCGATGCTGGCGGAGTACGGGCGGGTGCTCGACGGGGTGGTCGCCAGTCCGGCGGGTGTTCCGTTGGTGTCGACGGCGACCGGTGATCTCGCTTCCGACGGCGAGTTGGGTAGTGCTGGGTACTGGCAGGGTCAGGTGCGGGGGACGGTGCGGTTCGCCGACGCGGTCGCCGCGCTCAAGGAACGCGGGGTCACCCGGTTCATCGAGATCGGCCCGGACAGTGTGCTCACCGCGATGGCCGCCGACAGCGTCGAGGGCGTCGCCTGCATTCCGCTGCAACGCCGGGACCGCGACCAGGTCACCGGGTACGCCACCGGGATGGCCCAGGCGTGGACCACCGGCCTCGACCTCGACTGGTCGGCCATCCACCCCGGCGGTCGGCAGGTCGACCTGCCCACCTACGCCTTCCAGCACCAGCGCTACTGGATCGAGCCCGATCCCACCGCCGGAACCGGCACCGACGCCGCCGACGGCGGGTTCTGGGACGCCGTCGACCGGGGCGACACCGACCTGCTCGCCGACGGCCTCGGCGTCGCCCCCGGCGTGGTCACCGAGGTGCTGCCCGGCCTCGCGGCCTGGCGGGCCCGGCAGCGGGACGCGTCCACCGTGGACGACTGGCGTTACCGGGTGGTGTGGCGCTCCACCGAACTGCCCGGCGGCGGGGAACTGCCCGGCACCTGGTGGCTCGTCGTACCGGCGGCGTCGACCGGCGACGCGCGGGTACGCGCCATCGCCGACGGGCTGGCCGCCCGGGGCGCCGACGTCGTCACGGTCACCGGCACGGACCTGCCCGCCGGGGACACCCCCGTCGGGGTGATCTCCCTCCTCGCCCTCGACGACAGGCCCGACGCCACCGACGCCGGGCTCTCCGTCGGCGTCACCGACACCGTGGCGCTGATCCAGGCGCTCACCGCCACCGACTTCGCCGGTCGGGTCTGGTGCCTCACCGCGGGCGGTGTCGCCGTCGACCGGTTCGAGGACCTGCCGCACGCCGCGCAGGGCGCGCTCTGGGGCCTCGGCACCGTGCTGTCCCTGGAGTACCCGCACTCCTGGGGTGGCCTGGTCGACCTGCCCACCGACTGGACCGACGAGCACGTCGAGCGGCTCGCCGACGTCCTCGCCGCCGGGGCGGAGGACCAGGTGGCCGTCCGTACCGCCGGGGTGCTGGCCCGGCGGCTGGTCCGCTGGCCGGCCGCCGGCAGCCCCGAACGGCGCTGGCAGCCGACCGGCACCGTGCTGGTCACCGGCGGCACCGGCGGCATCGGTGGGCACCTGACCGAGTGGCTGATCGATCACGGCGCGGACCGGGTGGTGCTGGCCAGCCGGCGCGGGATGGCTGCCCCCGGCGCGGCCGACCTGGCGGCCCGGCACCCGGGCGTCGACATCGTCGCCTGCGACGTGGCCGACCGGGACGCGGTCGCCGCGCTCCTGGCCGGGTTGGGTGACGAGCTGACCGCCGTGTTCCACGCCGCCGGGGTGCTGCACCAGGAGAAGTCGCTGCCGGAGACCAGCGTGGCGGAGTTCGCCGACGTGTGCCGGGCGAAGGTGCTGGGTGCGGTGCATCTCGACGCGTTGTTGGCTGACCGGTCGTTGGACGCGTTCGTGTTGTTCTCGTCGGGTGCTGCGGTGTGGGGCAGTGCCGGGCAGGCGGGGTACGCGACGGCGAACGCGTACCTGGACGCGTTGGCGCACCGGCGGCGGACCCGGGGTGCGGTGGCCACCTCGGTCGCCTGGGGCAGCTGGGCCGGTGGTGGCATGGCAGACGGGGAGGCCACCGCGCACCTGCGTCGGCAGGGCACCCCGCCGATGGACCCCCGGCTCGCCGTCCGGGCACTGCGGCAGGCCCTCGACCACGACGAGAGCCACCTCGTCGTCGCCGACATCGACTGGGACCGGTTCACCCCCATCTACACCCTGGCCCGGCCCCGGCCGCTGCTCGCCGCGCTCCCCGACGCCCACCCGGAGACCGAACCGGCCGCCCCGGTCGCCGGCACCGCCGACCTCGCCGGCCGGCTCGCCGCGATGCCGTCACCGGACCGGCTGGACACCGTCCTGGCGCTGGTCCGCGACCAGGTCGCCGCCGTCCTCGGGTACGCCTCCGGTGTCGACGTCGACCCCGAGCGGGCGTTCAAGGAGGCCGGCTTCGACTCGCTGACCGCCGTCGAGCTGCGCAACCGGCTCGCCACCGAGACCGGGCTGCGGTTGCCCGCCACGCTGGTCTTCGACCACCCGACCCCGACCGAGCTGGCCCAGCAGCTGCTCACCGAGCTGGTGCCCGCCGACGCCGGGGGCGTCACCCTGCTCGACGACCTCGACCGGCTCCAGGCGGCGCTGTCCACCCTGGACGCCGACGCGGTCGCCGCCCTGGACGAGAGCACCCGCGCCGGGGTGGGGGAGCGGCTCAAGGCCCTGCTGGCGGCCTGGACCGCCGGTCAACGCCCGGCCGAGGTGGCCAGCGTGACCGAGGACCTCGACACCGCCTCCGACGACGACCTCTTCGACTTCATCGACAGCAAGTTCGGCACCTCATGATCCGTCCGCTCTGCCGGCCCCGTCCACGAATGGGTTCCTGATGTCCAACGAACAGAAGCTTCGTGACTACCTGCGGCGGGTCACGGCCGACCTGCACGAGACCAGCGAGCGGCTCCGCGACATCGAGGAGCGCGCCGCCGAGCCCATCGCCATCGTCGGCATGGGCTGCCGCTACCCGGGCGGGGTCGACTCGCCCGACGCCCTGTGGGATCTCGTCGCGGCCGGCACCGACGCCATCTCCGGCATGCCCACCGACCGGGGCTGGGACCTCGACCGGCTCTACGACCCGGACCCGGACCACCCCGGCACCAGCTACACCCGGGAGGGTGGCTTCCTCTTCGACGCCGCCGCCTTCGACCCGACGTTCTTCGGCATCTCGCCCCGCGAGGCCGCCGAGATGGACCCGCAGCAGCGGCTGTTCCTGGAGACGTCCTGGGAGGCGCTGGAGCGGGCCGGCATCGACCCGCTGTCGCTCAAGGGCAGCCCCACCGCCGTGTTCACCGGCGTCGCCTACCACGACTACCCGGACAGCTGGGGGGCCGGCAGCATCGTCTCCGGTCGGCTGTCGTACACCCTCGGCCTGGAAGGGCAGTCGGTCACCGTCGACACCGGCTGCTCGTCGTCGCTGGTCGCCCTGCACTGGGCCTGCCAGTCGCTGCGCTCCGGCGAGTCGTCGCTCGCCGTCGCGGGCGGGGTCACCGTGATCGGCACCCCCGCCGCGTTCGTGGAGTTCTCCCGGCAGCGGGCGCTGTCCTTCGACGGCCGGTGCAAGTCGTTCGCCGCCGCCGCGGACGGCACCGGCTGGGCTGAGGGCGTCGGCGCGCTGGTGCTGGAACGGCTCTCCGACGCCCGCCGCAACGGCCACCCGGTGCTCGCCGTCATCCGGGGCTCCGCGATCAACCAGGACGGCGCGTCCAACGGCCTCACCGCCCCCAACGGCCCCTCCCAGCGCCGGGTCATCCGGGCCGCGCTCGCCAACGCCCGGCTCGCCAGCCAGGAGATCGACGCGGTCGAGGCGCACGGCACCGGCACCCGGCTCGGCGACCCGATCGAGGCGCAGGCGCTGCTCGCCACGTACGGCCGGGACCGCCCCGCCGACCGGCCGCTCTGGCTCGGCTCGCTCAAGTCCAACATCGGCCACTCGCAGGCCGCCGCCGGGGTCGGCGGGGTGATCAAGATGGTGCAGGCGATGCGGCACGGGGTGCTGCCCCGTACCCTGCACGTCGACGAGCCCAGCGGCGAGGTCGACTGGTCGCCCGGCACCGTGCGGCTGCTCACCGAGCCGGTCGACTGGCCGCAGACCGGCCGGGCCCGCCGCTGCGCGGTCTCCTCGTTCGGCATCAGCGGCACCAACGCCCACGTGGTGCTGGAGGAGGTGCCCCCGGCCGAGGAGGACGAGCAGCCGGCCACCCCGGCGGTGCTGCCGTGGGTGCTCTCCGGGCACACCGACCGGGCGCTGCGGGCCCAGGCCGAACGGCTGCTGTCCCACCTGGACGCCGCGCCGACCGACCCCGCCGCGGTGGGTCGTACGCTGGCCGGCCGAGCCCGGCTCGACCACCGGGCGGTGGTGCTCGGCGGGGACCTGCCGCAGCTGCGCGCCGCGCTCGCCTCGGTCGCCGTCGGCCAGCCCGCCCCGACCTCGGTCACCGGCACCGCCGACGCCGCCGGCCGGGTCGTCTTCGTCTTCCCTGGCCAGGGCGCCCAGTGGGTCGGCATGGCCGCCGCCCTGCTGGACTCCTCGCCGGTCTTCGCCGAGCAGATGCGCCGCTGCGCCACCGAACTGCGCGCGTACGTCGACTGGGACCTGCTCGACGTGGTGCGCGGCGTACCCGGTGCGCCGTCGCTGGAGTGGGTGGACGTCGTCCAGCCCGCCCTCTGGGCGATGATGGTCTCCCTCGCCGCGACCTGGCGGGCATACGGTGTCGAACCCGACGCCGTGGTCGGCCACTCGCAGGGTGAGATCGCCGCCGCCTGCGTGGCCGGCGGGCTGTCCCTCGCCGACGGGGCGCGGGTGGTCACCCTGCGTAGCCGCGCCATCGGCGAGAAGCTGGCCGGCCGGGGTGGCATGGTCTCCGTCGGGCTGCCCGCCGACCGGGTACAGGAGCGGATCGCCCGGTGGGCGGGCGACATCTCCCTCGCCGTGGTCAACGGCACCGGCTCGGTGGTGGTCTCCGGCACCCCGGAGGCGCTGCGCGAACTCGTCGCCACGCTCACCGACGAGGGGGTACGGGTCAAGCAGGTCGCCGTCGACTACGCCTCGCACTCCGCCCAGGTGGAGGCGCTGGAACACCGGCTGCTGGAGGACCTGGCCCCGATCAACCCGCGTACCGGGACGATCCGGATGCTCTCCACCGTCACCGGCGACTGGGTGGACACCGCCACCCTCGACGCCCGCTACTGGTACGACAACCTCCGCAACACGGTCCGGTTCGACCCGGCGATCCGCTCTCTCGCCGGGCAGGGCTGGACCGGGTTCGTGGAGGTCAGCCCGCATCCGGTGCTCGGCATGGGAATGCAGGAGACGCTGGAGTCGGCGGACCACCCGACGGTGGTCACCGGCACCCTGCGCCGTGACGACGGTGGCCTGGACCGGCTGCTCACCTCCCTGGCCGAACTGCACGTGCGCGGCGTCGACGTGGACTGGGCCACCGCCCTGCCCGGCACCCGCCGGGCGGACCTGCCCACCTACGCCTTCCAGCACGAGCGTTACTGGATCGCCCCGACCACCGCCGCCCCGGCCGTGGCCGGCACCGACGCCGGGTTCTGGGAGGCCGTGGAACGCGCCGACGTCGACGTGCTCGCCGACGGCCTCGGCGTCGACACCGCGCTGGTCGGCGAGGTGCTGCCGGGCCTGACGTCGTGGCGGTCCCGGCAGCGCGACGTCGCCACCGTGGACGGCTGGCGGTACCGGGTGGTGTGGCAGCCGGCCGAACTGCCCACCGGCGGATCGCTGACCGGCGTCTGGTGGGTGGTCGCCCCGGCGGCGTTGGCCGGCGACGACCGGCTCCGTACGCTCGCCGACGGGCTGGCCGCCCGTGGGGCCGAGGTGGTCACCGTCACCGGCACCGACCACGCCGGCCGGGAGGCCCCCGCCGGGGTGCTCTCCCTGCTCGCCCTGGACGACGGGCCCGATCCGCTGGGCGTGGGCCTGTCCGCCGGGATCACCGCCACCGTGTCGTTGGTGCGTGCCCTGGCCGCGTCCGACTTCACCGGGCGGCTCTGGTGCGTCACCGCAGGCGGGGTCGGCGTCGACCGGTTCGAGTCGGTCACGGACCCCGCCCAGGGCGCCCTGTGGGGTCTGGGCACCGTGCTCTCCCTCGACTACCCCGGCTGGTGGGGTGGCCTGGTCGACCTGCCGGCCGAGTGGACGCCGGACACCGTCGACCGGCTGGCCGACGTGCTGACCGGTGGCGGCGAGGACCAGGTCGCGGTGCGTGCGGCCGGGACGCTGGCCCGCCGGATGGTCCGTCGTCCGGTGACCGGGGCACCCGAACGGCGCTGGCGACCCAGCGGCACCGTCCTGGTCACCGGCGGCACCGGCGGGGTCGGCGGGCACGTCACCGAATGGCTGATCGCGCACGGTGCGGACCGGGTCGTGCTGGCCAGCCGGCGCGGCCCGGACGCCCCCGGCGCGGCCGAACTCACCGCCCGGCTGCCCGGTGTACGGGTGGTCGCCTGCGACGTGGCCGACCGGGACGCGGTCGCCGCGCTCCTGGCCGAGTTGGGCGACGAGCTGACCGCCGTGTTCCACGCCGCCGGGGTGCTGCACCCCGAGGTGCCGTTGGGGGAGACCAGCCTCGACGACTTCGCCGACGTGTGCCGGGCGAAGGTGCTGGGTGCGGTGCATCTCGACGCGTTGTTGGCTGACCGGTCGTTGGACGCGTTCGTGTTGTTCTCGTCGGGTGCTGCGGTGTGGGGCAGTGCCGGGCAGGCGGGGTACGCGACGGCGAACGCGTACCTGGACGCGTTGGCGCACCGGCGGCGGACCCGGGGGGCGGTGGCCACCTCGATCGCCTGGGGCAGCTGGGGTGGCGGCGGCGGGATGGCCGGCGGTGAGGTCGGCGCGCACCTCGACCGGCTCGGCGTCGGCGTCATGGACCCCCGGCTCGCCGTCGGCGCCCTCGGGCAGGCCCTCGACCACGACGAGAGTCACCTCGTCGTCGCCGACATCGACTGGGCCCGGTTCGCCCCCATCTACACCCTGGCCCGGGACCGGCCGCTGCTCGCCGACCTGCCCGACGCCGCGCCCGAGGCCGCCGAGACCGACGACCCGGCGTCGTCCTCCGCGCTCGCCGACCGGCTCGCCGCGCTGCCCGAGGCCGAGCAGCGTGCCCTGCTGCTCGACACGGTCCGCACCAACGTGGCCGCCGTCCTCGGCTACGGCGACGCCGACCAGGTCGAACCGCAGCGCGCGTTCAAGGAACTCGGCATGGACTCGGTGACCGCGGTGGAGCTGCGCAACCGGCTCAGTGCCGCCACCGGCGTACGGCTCTCCGCCACCCTGGTCTTCGACCACCCCAACCCGACCGCCCTCGCCGACCAGCTCCGCGCCGAACTCGGCTACACCGGTGACACCGCCGGTGGCCTGCTCGCCGAGCTGGACCGGTTGGAGGTCACCGTCGCCGGTCTGACGCCCGAGGAGATCGAACGCCACCGGGTCACCGTCCGGCTCCAGTCGCTGCTGGCGAAGCTCAACGAGACCCTCAGCACCACCGCGGGCACCACCCTGGTCGACCGGCTCGAAACAGCCTCCGCCGACGACGTGTTCGACCTGATCGACAAGGAACTCGGGATGACCTGAGCCGCCACCGCGCTCCCGGAGCAACGTGTCCCGCTGGCAACGAGTTTGGTGAGGTTCGGATGGCGAACGAAGAGAAGCTCCTCGAATACCTGAAGCGGGTCACGGCCGATCTGCACCGCACCCGGGAGCGGCTGCGCGAGGTCGAGTCGCAGGAGCAGGATCCGATCGCGATCGTCGGCATGGCCTGCCGTTACCCGGGCGGGGTCAACTCGCCCGAGGACCTGTGGCGGCTGGTCGCCGACGGCGTCGACGCCATCGGCGACTTCCCCACCGACCGGGGCTGGGACACCGCCGCCCTCTACGACGCCGACCCGTCCACCGCCGGCAGCAGCTACGTCCAGCAGGGCGGCTTCGTCCACGACGCCGACGAGTTCGACGCCGAGTTCTTCGGCATCTCGCCCCGCGAGGCGTTGGCCATGGACCCGCAGCAGCGACTGGTGCTGGAGGCGAGCTGGGAGGCGTGCGAGCGGGCCGGCATCAACCCCGACTCGCTGCGCGGCGGGCCGGTCGGCGTCTTCGTCGGCTGCGGCGGCCAGGACTACTGGGACCGGCTCACCGTGCTGCCCGAACCGGTCGAGGCGTACATGAGCACCGGCAGCTCCGGCGCGGTCATCTCCGGGCGGGTCGCGTACAGCCTGGGGTTGGAGGGGCCGGCCGTCACCATCAACACCGCCTGCTCGTCGTCGCTGGTCGCGCTGCACCTGGCCGCGCACGCGCTGCGCCAGCGGGAGTGCGGCCTGGCGTTGGCCGGCGGCGTGACCGTGATGTCGACGCCCGGCGCGTTCGTCGCGTTCAGCCGGCAGCGGGGGCTGGCCTCCGACGGACGGTGCAAGCCCTTCTCCGAGGACGCCGACGGCACCGGCTGGGGCGAGGGCGTCGGCATGCTGCTGCTGGAGCGGCTCTCCGACGCCCAGCGCAACGGCCACCGGGTCCTCGCCGTCATCCGGGGTTCCGCGATCAACCAGGACGGCGCGTCCAACGGCCTGACCGCCCCCAACGGGGTGGCCCAGCAGCGGGTCATCCTCCAGGCGCTCGCCAACGCGGGTCTCACCTCCACCGACGTCGACCTGATCGAGGCGCACGGCACCGGCACCACCCTCGGCGACCCGATCGAGGCCGAGGCGCTGATCGCCACGTACGGCCACGACCGGCCGGCGGACCGGCCGCTCTGGCTCGGCTCGGTCAAGTCCAACATCGGCCACGCCCAGGCCGCCGCCGCCGTCAGCGGCGTGATCAAGATGGTGATGGCGCTGCGCAACGGCGTCCTGCCCAAGAGCCTGCACGTGGGCGAACCCTCCACGCACGTGGACTGGTCGGCCGGCACCGTGCAACTGCTGACCGAGGCGCGGCGGTGGCCCGACCACGGCCAGCCGCGCCGGGGCGGGGTGTCGTCGTTCGGCGTGAGCGGCACCAACGGGCACGTGATCCTGGAGCAGGCCCCACCGGTCGAGACCGCCGAGCCGGACGGGGCCGTCGAGCCGCCGGCGGTGCTCTGGCCGTTGTCGGGCCGGTCGGCGGCGGCGCTGGCCGGGCAGGCGGACCGGCTGCGGGGCTTCCTGACCGACGAGCGTCCGGTGGACGTCGGGTACTCGCTCGGGACGACCCGGGCGGTCTCGGCGTACCGGGGCGTGGTGCTCGGCGGTGACGTGGCCGGCCTGGAGACCCTGGCCGCCGGTGGCGGCCTGTCCGGCCAGGTGGTGTCCGGTCGGACGGCGGTGTTGTTCACGGGTCAGGGTGCGCAGCGGGTGGGGATGGGTCGTGAGTTGGCGGATGCCTTCCCGGTGTTCGCCGCTGCCCTGGACGAGGTGTGTGCGGCGTTCGGGCCGTTGTTGGGTGGTGATCTGCGGGAGGTGATGTTCGCCGATCCGGATGGTGTTCTGGATCGGACGGGGTGGACGCAGCCGGCGTTGTTCGCGGTGGAGGTGGCGTTGTTCCGTCTTGCGGAGTCGTGGGGTCTGAAGCCGGACTTCGTCGCCGGGCATTCGATCGGTGAACTGGCTGCCGCGCACGTTGCGGGCGTGTGGTCTCTCGAAGACGCGTGTCGGGTGGTGGCGGCGCGTGGTGGTCTGATGCAGGCCCTTCCCGCCGGTGGGGCGATGCTGGCCATCGCCGCGCCGCTGGACGAGTTGGACCTCGACGGCATCGACGTGGCCGCCGTCAACGGCCCCCGTGCGGTGGTTGTCTCCGGCACGGAGGAGCAGATTGCCGGCCTGGAGGCTCGTCTTGAGGTGAAGACGCGCCGGTTGCGGGTGTCGCACGCGTTCCATTCGCACCTGATGGACCCGATGCTCGCGGAGTACGGGCAGGTGCTCGACGGGGTGACCGCCAGCCCGGCGACCATCCCGTTGGTGTCCACCGCGACCGGTGATCTCGCCTCTGACGCCGAGTTGGGTGGTGCCGGGTACTGGCAGGGTCAGGTGCGGGGGACGGTCCGGTTCGCCGACGCCGTTGCTGCCCTGGCGGCGCGGGGCGTCACCCGGTTCGTGGAGATCGGGCCGGACAGTGTGCTCACCGCGATGGTCGCCGACTGCGTCGACGACGCGGTGGCGATCCCGCTCCAGCGACGCAAGCACGAGCAGGTCGCGGCGTACGCCGCCGGGATGGCCCAGGCGTGGATCAGCGGCGTCGACCTGGACTGGGCGGCGGTGCACCCGGGCGGCAGGTCGGTCGACCTGCCCACCTACGCCTTCCAGCGCCAACGCTTCTGGCTGGACGCCCCGGCCGACCCCGGGGACGCCACCGCCATGGGGCTGGACTCCGCCGACCACCCGCTGCTCGGCGCGGCGGTCACCCTCGCCAACGCCGACGGCGCAGTCCTCACCGGCCGGCTCTCCCTCGACCGGCACCCGTGGCTTGCCGACCACGCCGTCAACGGCGCGGTGGTCTTCCCCGGCACCGGCTACGTCGACCTCGCCCTACACGCCGGCGCGCAGGTCGGTGCCGAGACCGTCGACGACCTGACCATCGAGACCCCGCTGGTGCTGCCCGAACGCGGCGCCGTCCAGCTCCAGGTCGTCGTCGGCCCGGCCGACGCCGGACAGGCCCGCACCCTCCAGGTGTACGCCCGCAGCGCCGACACCGACGCCCCGTGGACCCGGCACGCCAGCGGGGTGCTCGCCACCGGCCGCCGTACCACCGGAACCGCCCTCACCGAGTGGCCGCCCGCCGGTGCGGAACCGGTCCCCACCGACGACCTGTACGACCACCTCGCCGCCGGCGGCCTGGTCTACGGCCCGGTGTTCCGGGGGCTGCGCCGGGTCTGGCGACACGGCGACGAGTTCTCTGCCGAGGTGAGCCTTCCCGAGGAGGTGGATGCCGACGGCTTCGGCCTGCACCCCGCCGTGCTCGACGCCGGCCTGCACGCCCTCGGCTTCGCCGACGGTGACACCTTCCGGGGGCTGCCGTTCGCCTGGTCGGGTCTCACCCTGCACGCCACCGGCGCGGCCGGCGTCCGGGTCCGGCTCACCCCGGCCGGCTCCGGGGTCCGGGTGGCCGTCGCCGACGCGGTCGGCGCCCCGGTCGCCACGATCGACTCGCTGGTGCTGCGGCCCGTCCAGGTGGTCCGCCCCGGCGGGGTCGCCGACGCGCTGTTCGACCTCACCTGGCAGGAGATCGGCACCCCCGGCACGGTGCCCACCCCGGGCTGGGCGCACCACCCGGCTGCCAGCGGGCCGGTGCCCGCCGTCGGCCCGACCGCCCCGGACGCCGCCGGCGACCTGCGGGTGCTGGCCGCCGGGGTCGGCGGGGACGTCGCCGGCCCGGAGGCGGTGCACGACGAGGTGAACCGGGTGCTCGGGCTGGTGCAGGAGTGGCTGGCCGGCCCGGACACCCACCGGCTGGTGGTGCTCACCCGACGCGCCGTCGGTGACGACGTGACCGACCTGGCCGGGGCGGCCGTGTGGGGGCTGCTCCGCTCGGCGCAGGCCGAGAACCCGGACCGGTTGCTGCTGGTCGACACCGACGCCGACCCGACCGGGGACGTGACGTCGGCGCTCGCCGTGGCCCTGGCGACCGGCGAACCGCAGGTGCGGGTCCGCGACGGTGTGGTCTCGGTGCCCCGGCTCACCCGCCAGGTCGTCGCCCCGTCCACCCCGGACGCCCCGCTCTTCGGCACGGGCACCGTGCTGGTCACCGGCGCGACCGGTGCGCTCGGCACGGCGGTGGCCCGGCACCTGGTGGCGACGCACGGGGTGTCCCGGTTGCTGCTGGTGTCCCGACGTGGCCCCGCCGCCGAGGGCGCCGACGCCCTCGTCGCGGAGCTGACCGGGGCCGGCGCGCAGGTCGAGCTGGTCGCCGCCGACGTGGCCGACCGTTCCCAGCTGACGGCCCTGGTCGACGGCCATCCGGACCTGTCGGCGGTGGTGCACACGGCGGGCGTGCTGGACGACGGCGTGGTGTCGTCGCTGTCGACCGCGCGGCTCTCGGCGGTGCTGCGTCCCAAGGTGGACGCGGCGTGGCTGCTGGACGAGCTGACCCGGGACCGGGACCTGTCGGCGTTCGTGCTGTTCTCCTCGATGTCCGGGGTGCTGGGTGCTCCCGGGCAGGGCAACTACGCGGCGGCGAACGCGTTCCTGGACGCGCTGGCGGTGGTACGACGCTCCGCCGGCCGACCGGCGGTGTCGCTGGCCTGGGGGCTGTGGGGTGCCGGTTCGGCGATGACCGACCGGCTCGGCGACGCCGACCGGGAGCGGATGTCCCGGGGCGGGGTGCTGCCGCTGGCCACCGCCGACGGGCTGGCCCTGCTCGACGCCGCCGTCGCCAACCCGTACCCGACGGCGGTGCCGGCGCGGCTCGACCTGGCCGCCCTGCGCGCCCTCGGCGACGACCTGCCGCTGCCGTTCCACGGCCTGGTCCGCCCGGCCCGGCGCACGGCCGCCCGTGCCGTCGCCGGGGCTGCCACCAGCGGCTGGGCGGCGGACCTCGCCGCACTGCCCACCGAGGAACGCGAGCGCGCCGCCACCGCCCTGGTCCTCAGTCAGGTGGCGGCGGTCCTCGGGCACGCCTCCGCCGAGCGGATCGACGCCGGTCGGGCGTTCCAGGAGCTGGGTTTCGACTCGCTCACCGCCGTCGAGCTGCGCAACGGCCTCTCCGCCAGCACCGGCCTGCGGCTGCCGGCCACCCTGATCTTCGACTACCCGTCGCCGCGTGACCTGGCCCGGCACCTGCTCAACGAGATCGGTGGCCCGGACAGCGCCGACACGACCCGGGCGGTCACCGGCACGGCCGTCGCGGACGAGCCGGTGGCGATCGTCGGGATGGCCTGCCGCTACCCCGGCGGCATCACCTCCCCGGAGGACCTGTGGCGGCTGGTCGCCGACGGTGTCGACGCCGTCGACGGCTTCCCCACCGACCGGGGTTGGGACCTGGCCCGGCTCTACGACCCGACCGGCACCCGCCCCGAGACCACGTACGTGGACAAGGGCGGGTTCCTCACCGACGCCGCCGAGTTCGACCCGGTCTTCTTCGGCATCTCACCCCGCGAAGCGGTGATCATGGACCCGCAGCAGCGGCTGCTGCTGGAGGTCTCCTGGGAGGCGTTCGAGCGGGCCGGCATCGACCCGGGCACCCTGCGCGGCTCGTCCACCGGCGTGTTCGCCGGGGTGATGTACCACGACTACGTCTCGGGGCACAGCTCCGGCAGCATCGTCACCGGCCGGGTGGCGTACACGTTCGGGCTGGAGGGGCCGGCGGTGTCGGTCGACACGGCGTGTTCGTCGTCGTTGGTGGCGATGCATCTGGCGGGTCAGGCGTTGCGGTCGGGTGAGTGTGATCTGGCGTTGGCTGGTGGGGTGACGGTGATGGCGACGCCGGAGACGTTTGTGGAGTTTTCGCGGCAGCAGGGTTTGGCGCGGGATGGTCGGTGTAAGCCGTTTGCGGCGGGTGCTGATGGGACCGGGTGGTCTGAGGGTGTTGGTGTGTTGGTGTTGGAGCGGTTGTCGGATGCGGTGCGGAATGGGCATCGGGTTTTGGGTGTGGTGCGGGGTTCGGCGGTGAATCAGGATGGTGCGTCGAATGGTTTGACGGCGCCGAATGGTCCGTCTCAGCAGCGGGTGATTCGTCAGGCGTTGGCGAATGCGCGGGTGTCGGCGGCTGAGGTGGATGTGGTGGAGGCGCATGGTACGGGTACGACGTTGGGTGATCCGATTGAGGCGCAGGCGATTCTGGCGACGTATGGTCGGGGTCGGGAGTTGCCGTTGTGGTTGGGTTCGGTGAAGTCGAACCTTGGTCATACGCAGGCTGCTGCGGGTGTTGCTGGGGTTATCAAGATGGTGATGGCGATGCGGCATGGGGTGGTGCCGCGCACTCTGCATGTGGATGCGCCGAGTCCGCATGTGGACTGGTCTGCGGGTGAGGTGCGGTTGGCCACCGAGGTCGTGGACTGGCCGTCGGTGGGTCGGCCTCGTCGGGCGGCGGTCTCCTCGTTCGGCATCAGCGGCACCAACGCCCACCTGATCCTGGAACAGGCCCCCGCGACCACGCCGGCCACCGACCCCGCCCCGCCGTCGGTGCCGCTCTGGCCGGTGTCCGGCCGGTCCGCCGCCGGCCTCGCCGCCCAGGCCGCCCGCCTCGCCGACTTCCTCGCCGACGCCGACCTGCACCCCGCCGACGTGGCCCTGACCCTCGGCACCGGCCGGGCGGCCCTGGAACACCGGGGTGTGGCCGTCGGTGACGGCGTCGCCGGTCTCCGCGCGCTCGCCGCCGGCCAGGGCGTGCACGGCCACCTGACCACCGGCCGTACGGCCGTCCTCTTCACCGGTCAGGGTGCGCAGCGGGTCGGCATGGGTCGTGAGCTTGCGGACGCCTTCCCGGTCTTCGCCGCCGCCCTCGACGAGGTGTGTGCCGCGTTCGGGCCGTTGCTCGATGGTGATCTGCGGGAGGTGATGTTCGCCGATCCGGACGGTGTTCTGGATCAGACGGGGTGGACGCAGCCGGCGTTGTTCGCGGTCGAGGTGGCGTTGTTCCGTCTTGCGGAGTCGTGGGGTCTGAAGCCGGACTTCGTCGCCGGGCATTCGATCGGTGAACTGGCTGCCGCGCATGTCGCCGGGGTGTGGTCTCTCGAGGATGCGTGTCGGGTGGTGGCGGCGCGTGGTGGGTTGATGCAGGCGTTGCCCGCCGGTGGGGCGATGCTCGCCATCGCCGCGCCGTTGAGTGAGTTGGACCTCGACGGCATCGATGTGGCGGCGGTGAACGGTCCCCGTGCGGTGGTGGTGTCGGGCACCGAGGAGCAGATCGCCGGCCTGGAGTCGTCCCTTGAGGTCAAGACGCGTCGGTTGCGGGTGTCGCATGCGTTCCATTCGCATCTGATGGATCCGATGCTCGCCGAGTACGGGCGGGTCCTCGACGGGGTGGTCGCCAATCCGGCGGGTGTTCCGCTGGTGTCCACGGCGACCGGTGATCTCGCCACCGACGACGAGTTGGGTAGTGCCGGGTACTGGCAGGGGCAGGTGCGGGGGACGGTGCGGTTCGCCGACGCGGTCGCCGCGCTCAAGGAACGCGGGGTCACCCGGTTCGTGGAGATCGGGCCGGACAGTGTGCTCACCGCGATGGTCGCCGACAGCGTCGGCGACGCGGTGACCGTCCCGTTGCAGCGCCGTGACCGGGACGAGGTCACCGGGTACGCCACCGGGATGGCCCAGGCGTGGACCACCGGCGTCGACCTCGACTGGTCGGCCATCCACCCCGCCGCGCGGCAGGTCGACCTGCCCACCTACGCCTTCCAACGCCAGCACTACTGGCTCTATGACCCGGCCCTCGTCGGGGCCGGACTGCTCGCCGCCACCCACCCGCTGCTCGACGCCGCCGTACCGCTGGCCAACACCGACGGCGTCGTCTTCACCGGGCGCTGGTCGCTGAACACCCACCCGTGGCTCGCCGAACACGCCGTCGGCGGCACCGTCGTGTTCCCCGGCACCGGTCTGGTCGAACTCGCCATCCACGCCGGCGACCAGGTCGGCACCGGCCTGCTCGACGAGCTGACCCTGCACGCGCCGCTCGTCGTCCCCGACGGCGGCAGCGTCGAGGTGCAGGTCGCCGTCGAGACGCCCGACCCGACCGGCCGGCGTGCCGTCCAGGTGCACTCCCGCCACCGGGACGACGCGCCGTGGACCCGGCACGCCACCGGCGTCCTCACCGCCGGGGACACCCCCGGCGTCGCCCTCACCGAGTGGCCTCCCGCCGACGCCGAAGCCCTGCCGCTGGCCGGCCTCTACGACGACCTCGCCACCGGCGGACTCGACTACGGCCCCACCTTCCAGGGCCTGCGCCGCGCCTGGCGGGCCGGCGACGACCTCTTCGCCGAGGTCGACCTCCCCGACGGTACGGACAACGACGGCTACGGCCTGCACCCGGCGCTCTTCGACGCCGCCCTGCACACCCTCACCCGCGCCGACGGTGACTCCCACCGGGGCCTGCCGTTCGCCTGGTCGGGCGTGGCGCTGCACGCCACCGCCGCGACCAGCCTCCGGGTCCGGCTCACCCCCGTCGGCACCGGCGTCCGGATCGCGGTCGCCGACGCGGTCGGCGCACCCGTCGCCACCGTGCAGTCGTTGGTGTTCCGCCCGGTGCAGGTCGCCGCCGCCTCCGGCGTCGCCGACGCGCTCTTCGGCCTCGACTGGCAGCCCGTCGGGGTCACCCTGACGGCAACCACCCCCACCTGGGCCTGGCACCCCGACACCGCCCCGACCGCGACCGGCGACGACTCGGTGGACCTGGTGGTGCTGGCCGCCGGTGGCACCGACGACGTGCACGCCGAGGTGAACCGGGTACTGGGGATCGCCCAGCGCTGGCTGGCCGAGACGACCACCACCGCCCCGCTCGTCGTCCTCACCCGGCACGCCGTCGGCGACGACGTGACCGACCTGGCCGGGGCGGCGGTGTGGGGCCTGATCCGCTCCGCGCAGGCGGAGAACCCCGACCGGTTCCTCCTCGTCGACTCCGACACCGAGCGGCTCGACGACGTACTGCCGCTGGCCCTGGCCACCGGAGACCCGCAGGTGCTGGTCCGGGACGGCGTCGTCGCCGTACCCCGGATCGGGCGTCGGACGCTGCCGACGACGCCGGACACCCCGCTCTTCGGCACCGGCACGGTGCTGGTCACCGGCGCGACCGGCGCGCTCGGCACGGCGGTGGCCCGGCACCTGGTGGCGACGCACGGTGTGTCCCGGCTGCTGTTGCTGTCGCGCAGCGGCCCGGCGGCGGCCGGTGCGGGCGACCTCGTCGCGGAGCTGTCCGAGGCGGGGGCGCAGGTCGACCTGGTCGCCTGCGACGTGGCCGACCGGGATCAGGTGACCGCCGTGCTGGCGGGTGCGCCGGACCTGTCGGCGGTGGTGCACACGGCCGGTGTGCTCGACGACGGCATCGTGTCGTCGCTCACCGCAGCGCGGGTATCGGGGGTGTTGCGCCCCAAGGTGGACGCGGCGGCGCTGCTGGACGAGCTGACCCGGGACCGGCCGCTGTCGGCGTTCGTGCTGTTCTCCTCGCTCTCCGGGGTGATCGGCGCACCCGGGCAGGCCAACTACGCGGCGGCGAACGCCTACCTCGACGCGCTCGCGGTGTCCCGTCGGAGGGCAGGGCTGCCGGGGGTGTCGTTGGCGTGGGGGTTGTGGGGTGCGGGGTCGGCGATGACCGACCGGCTCGGCGACGCCGACCGGGAACGGATGTCCCGGGGCGGGGTGCTGCCGCTGACGACCGAGGACGGGTTGGCGCTGCTCGACGCCGCCGTCGCCGGTGGACCGGCCACCCTCGTCCCGGCCCGGCTCGACGTGCCCACCCTGCGTACCCTCGGCGACCGGCTGCCCCCGGTGCTGCGTGGCCTGGCCGGCCCGACCCGGCGCACCGCCGCCACCGCCGCGACCGTCGACCGGCCGCAGAGCGACTGGCTGGCCATCCTGCCGGAGAACGAGCGGGCCGGAGCCGTCCGGCACCTGGTCCACACCCATGTCGCCGCCGTGCTCGGCCTCGCCGGGCCGGACGCCGTCGAGGCGGACCGGACCTTCCAGAGCCTCGGCTTCGACTCGCTCACCGCCGTCGAACTGCGCAACGCCCTGTCCACGGCCGCCGGCCTGCGACTGCCCGCCACCCTGATCTTCGACTACCCGACGCCGGTGGCCCTCGCCGAGTCGCTGCACCGTGAGCTGACCGGTGCCCTCGACGTACCGCAGGCCCGGGAGACCGCCACCACGGCGGTCGGTGACGAGCCGGTGGCGATCGTCGGGATGGCCTGCCGCTACCCCGGTGGGGTGTCCTCGCCCGAGGACCTGTGGCGGCTGGTCGCCGACGGGGTCGACGCCGTCGACGGCTTTCCCACCGACCGGGGTTGGGACCTGGCCCGCCTCTACGACCCGACCGGCACCCGCCCCGACACGAGCTACGCCGACCAGGGCGGGTTCCTGCCCGGTGCGACCGGCTTCGACCCGGCCTTCTTCGGCATCTCGCCCCGGGAGGCCGTCCTGATGGACCCGCAGCAGCGGCAGCTGCTGGAGGTCTCCTGGGAGGCGTTCGAGCGGGCCGGCATCGACCCCTCCTCGGTACGCGGCTCCGCCACCGGCGTCTTCGCCGGCCTCATGTACCACGACTACGTGACCGGGCACAGCGCCGGCAGCGTCGTCTCCGGCCGGATCGCCTACACCCTCGGCCTCGAAGGCCCCGCCGTCACCGTGGACACGGCGTGTTCGTCGTCGTTGGTGGCGATGCATCTGGCGGGTCAGGCGTTGCGGTCGGGTGAGTGTGATCTGGCGTTGGCTGGTGGGGTGACGGTGATGGCGACGCCGGAGACGTTTGTGGAGTTTTCGCGGCAGCAGGGTTTGGCGCGGGATGGTCGGTGTAAGCCGTTTGCGGCGGGTGCTGATGGGACCGGGTGGTCTGAGGGTGTTGGTGTGTTGGTGTTGGAGCGGTTGTCGGATGCGGTGCGGAATGGGCATCGGGTTTTGGGTGTGGTGCGGGGTTCGGCGGTGAATCAGGATGGTGCGTCGAATGGTTTGACGGCGCCGAATGGTCCGTCTCAGCAGCGGGTGATTCGTCAGGCGTTGGCGAATGCGCGGGTGTCGGCGGCTGAGGTGGATGTGGTGGAGGCGCATGGTACGGGTACGACGTTGGGTGATCCGATTGAGGCGCAGGCGATTCTGGCGACGTATGGTCGGGGTCGGGAGTTGCCGTTGTGGTTGGGTTCGGTGAAGTCGAACCTTGGTCATACGCAGGCTGCTGCGGGTGTTGCTGGGGTTATCAAGATGGTGATGGCGATGCGGCATGGGGTGGTGCCGCGCACTCTGCATGTGGATGCGCCGAGTCCGCATGTGGACTGGTCTGCGGGTGAGGTGCGGTTGGCCACCGAGGTCGTGGACTGGCCGTCGGTGGGTCGGCCTCGTCGGGCGGCGGTCTCCTCGTTCGGCATCAGCGGCACCAACGCCCACGTCATCGTCGAGGAGTACCCGCAGCCCGTCGCCGCGCCCGTGTCGACGCCGGAACCGGCCGTGGTGCTCTGGCCGCTGGCCAGCCGTTCCACCGCCGGACTCACCGCCCAGGCGACCCGGCTGCGGGACTTCCTCACCGACGAGCGGCCGGTCGACATCGGGCACTCCCTCGCCACCGGCCGGGCCGCCCTGGACCACCGGGCTGTCGTCGTCGGCGGCTCCGCCCCCGACCTCGCCGCCGGCTCCGCCCCCGACCTCGCCGCCGGCCTGGAGGCCCTGGCCGCCGGCACCGGTCTGTCGGGTCGGGTGACCGCTGGTCGGACGGCGGTGTTGTTCACGGGTCAGGGTGCGCAGCGGGTGGGGATGGGTCGTGAGCTTGCGGATGCCTTCCCGGTGTTCGCCGCTGCCCTGGACGAGGTGTGTGCGGCGTTCGGGCCGTTGTTGGGTGGTGATCTGCGGGAGGTGATGTTCGCCGATCCGGGTGGTGTGTTGGATCAGACGGGGTGGACGCAGCCGGCGTTGTTCGCGGTGGAGGTGGCGTTGTTCCGTCTTGCGGAGTCGTGGGGTCTGAAGCCGGACTTCGTCGCCGGGCATTCGATCGGTGAACTGGCTGCCGCGCATGTGGCGGGGGTGTGGTCGCTGGAGGATGCGTGTCGGGTGGTGGCGGCGCGTGGTGGGTTGATGCAGGCGTTGCCGGCGGGTGGGGCGATGTTGGCGGTCGCGGCGTCGCTGGATGAGTTGGATCTCGATGGCGTCGATGTGGCGGCGGTGAACGGTCCTCGTGCGGTGGTGGTGTCGGGCACGGAGGAGCAGATTGCCGGCCTGGAGGCTCGTCTTGAGGTGAAGACGCGCCGGTTGCGGGTGTCGCATGCGTTCCATTCGCATCTGATGGATCCGATGCTCGCGGAGTACGGGCGGGTCCTCGACGGGGTGGTCGCCAATCCGGCGGGTGTTCCGTTGGTGTCGACGGCGACCGGTGATCTCGCTTCTGCCGCCGAGTTGGGTAGTGCTGGGTACTGGCAGGGTCAGGTGCGGGGGACGGTGCGGTTCGCCGACGCGGTCGCCGCGCTCAAGGAACGCGGGGTCACCCGGTTCATCGAGATCGGGCCGGACAGTGTGCTCACCGCGATGGTCGCCGACTGCGTCGACGACGCGGTCACCGTTGCGCTGCAACGGCGCGACAGGGGCCAGGTGGAGGCGTACGCCGCCGGGATGGCCCAGGCGTGGATCAGCGGGATCGGCCTGGACTGGGCGGCGGTGCACCCGGGCGGCCGGCAGGTCGACCTGCCCACCTACGCCTTCCAGCACCAGCACTACTGGATGCAGGACACCGGAGCCGACCGGGACGTCACCGCCGCCGGGCTGCTCGACGCCGCGCACCCGCTGCTGTCGGCCGTCACCACCCTGCCCGACACCGACGGGCTGATCGCCACCGGGCTGCTGTCCCGGCGTACCCACCCGTGGTTGGCCGACCACGCGTTGGGCGACACGATCGTGCTGCCCGGCACCGGACTGGTCGAACTCGCCCTCCACGCCGGTGACCACGTCGGCTGCGGCCGGCTGGCCGAACTCACCCTCCAGGCCCCGCTGGTCGTCCCCGACGACGACGGCGTCCAGGTGCAGGTGGCCGTCGGCGCACCCGGCGACGACGGCAGCCGGCCGGTCACCGTCTACTCCCGGCACCAGGACGCGCCGTGGACGCGGCACGCCACCGGGCTGCTCACCCCGGCACCGACCAGCCCGTCGGCCGACCCGTCGGCCCCGTGGCCGCCGGCCGCCGCCACCCCCGTCGACTTCGACGGGATCTACGAGCGGATGGCTGACGCCGGTCTGGTCTACGGCCCGGTCTTCCAGGGCCTGCGGGCCGCCTGGCGACACGGTGACGAGGTGTACGCCGAGATCGCGCTCCCCACCGACGTCCTCGACGCCGACCGGTTCCACCTGCACCCGGCCCTGTTCGACGCGGCCCTGCACGCCGTCGGCCTCAGCCGGGGCGAGGGAGCGCCCGCCGTCCCGTTCTCCTGGACCGGGGTGACCGTCCACGCCACCGGCGCGGCAACCCTGCGGGTCACCGTCACTCCCGCCAGCCCCGACGAGGTCGCCCTCACCCTCACCGACGAGGCCGGTGACCCGATCGCCCGGGTCGACTCGCTGGTGTTGCGGGAAATCGACCCCGGCCAGCTCGCCGCCGCCCGTACCGGCCGGCAGGAGCACCTCTACCGGGTCGACTGGACCCCGGTGCCGCTGCCCGCCACCCCGACCACCGGCCGGTGGGCGCTCGTCGGCGCCGACGAGTTCAAGGTGGCCGCCGCGCTCGACACGGTCGGGCTGGTCGCCGAGGCCCACCCCGACCTGAGCGCCCTCACCGCCGCCCTGGACGCGGGGGACGCCGCACCGGACGTGGTGCTGGTCGCCAGCGTCCAACCCGACTCGAGGGACCTCGCCGCCGGTGCCCGGCACACCACCGGGCAGCTCCTCGGGCTGATGCAGACCTGGTTGGCCGACGCGCGGTTGGCCGCGTCCCGGCTGCTGGTGCTCACCCACGGCGCGCAGGGCACCCCGGGCACCGAACCCGCCGCCGCGGCGGCCTGGGGCCTCGGCCGGTCCGCCCAGTCGGAGAACCCGGGGCGGATCGTCCTGGTCGACCTCGACGACCACGACGAGTCGGCGCAGGCCCTCCCGGCCGTGCTTGCCGGCGGCGAACCGCAACTGGTCATCCGCGAGGGCGTCGCCCACGCCGCCCGGCTGGTGCCCGCCGCCGCGCCCGACGGCACCCCCGGCAGCGTCTTCACCGCCGACGGCACCGTCCTGCTCACCGGAGCCGGCGGCACCCTCGGCCGGCTCGTCGCCCGGCACCTGGTCGACGCGTACGGGGTCCGGCACCTGCTGCTGGCCAGCCGGCGGGGCCCCGACGCGGACGGGATGGCCGCGCTGCGCGAAGACCTCACCGCCCGCGGGGCCGAGGTCACCGTGGCGGCCTGCGACCTGGCCGACCGGGACGCGGTCGCCGCGCTGCTCGCCGGGGTGCCCGCCGACCACCCGCTGACCGGGGTGGTGCACGCCGCCGGGGTGCTCGACGACGGGATCATCCCGGCACTGACCCGGGACCGCCTCGACGCGGTGCTGCGCCCCAAGGTCGACGCCGCCACCCACCTGCACGAGCTGACCCGCGACGCCGACCTCACCGCGTTCGTGCTCTTCTCCTCGGCGGCCGGTGTGCTCGGCGGGCCGGGCCAGGGCAACTACGCGGCGGCGAACGCCTTCCTCGACGCGCTGGCCAGCGCCCGGCGGTCGGCCGGGCTGCCCGCCCAGTCCCTCGCCTGGGGGCCGTGGGCCGGCGGCGGGATGGCCGACGACCTCGGCGGCACCGACCGGGCCCGGATGTCCCGGGGCGGAGTGCTGCCGATGTCGGCCGGGGAGGGGTTGGCCCTGCTCGACGCGGCACTGGTCCGTACCGACGCGGTGCTCGTCCCGGTCAAGGCCGACCTGCGCACCGCGGCGGCGGGGGAGGTGCCGCCGATCCTCGGCGCGCTGGTCACCCCGGCCCGGCGTACCGCGTCCGGCAGCGCCCGGCCCGACCCGGCGGCGCTGCGGCGTACCCTCGCCGGGCTCGACGCCGACGGCCAGGAGGCGCAGCTGCGCGAGCTGGTCCGGGCGCGGGCCGCGACGGTGCTCGGCCACGGCGGACCCGACGACGTCGACCCGGCGCTGCGCTTCGTCGAGCTGGGCTTCGACTCGCTCACCGCGATGGAGCTGCGCAACGCCCTCAACGAGGCCACCGGGCTGCGGCTGGCCACCGGGGTGGTCTTCGACCACGGCAGCGTCGCCGAACTCGCCGCGCTGCTGCGCACCGAACTGGCCGCCGCACCCACCGAGGACCGGGCCGGACCGCCCGACACCGCCGCCGACACGATGAGCGCGCTGTTCCGTACCGCCGTCAAGGGTGGTCGGGTGCAGCAGGGCCTGTCCCTGCTGTACGCGGTGGCCGACATCCGGCCCACCTTCGACGGGCCGGCCGACCTGCCGGAGATCCCCGCCCCCCGCCGGCTCGCCCGCGGCGACCAGGGGCCGGCGATCGTCTGCTTCCCCTCGCCGATGGCGCTCGGCGGCGACCAGCAGTACGCCCGGTTCACCGCCGAGTTCGGCGGCGCCCGGGACGTGTGGACCCTGCCGGTGCCGGGCTTCGGCCGCGACGACAGCCTGCCCGCCTCGTCCGACGCGGCGGTACGGGTCTTCGCCGAGATGGTCCGGCCGATCGCCGAACAGGGGCCGTACGTCATCGTCGGCTACTCCTCCGGTGGGCTGTTCGCCCACGCCACCGCCGGTGAGCTGGAGCGGCAGGGCCACGGCCCGACCGGGGTGGTGCTGCTGGACACCTACCTGACCACCGGCAGCACCACGGCGACGTTCTTCACCCACATGCTCGAATCGCTGCTGGCCAAGGAGGACACCTTCGGCGAGTTCAGCAGCGCCCGGCTCTCGGCGATGGGCCGGTACATCCGGCTGCTGGACACCTGCCCGATCGAGGCGATCGACACGCCGGTGCTCTTCGTCCGGCCGCAGGAGTCCATCGTGGCCGGCAGCGACGACGACGGGTGGCGGGCCACCTGGGAAACCCCGCACACGCTCCGGGAGGTGCCCGGCGACCACTTCACCATGATGGAGGGTCAGGTCGGCACGACCGCCGGGGTGGTACGGGACTGGATCTCGCAGTGACGACAGCTGGAGTGGACGACATGACACTGGCACCGACCGCCAAGGGCACCGTCGAGTTCGGCGACCACCGGACCTGGTACCGGGTGACGGGGGAGCTGCACGGCGGTCGGCCGCCGCTCGTCGTGCTGCACGGCGGCCCCGGCAGCACCCACGACTACCTGCTGAACCTGGCCGAGCTGAGCCGGTCCGGCTGGCCGGTGGTGCACTACGACCAGCTCGGCAACGGTGGCTCCACCCACCTGCGTGGGGGCGCCGACTTCTGGACCGTGGAGCTGTTCCTGGCCGAGCTGGACAACCTGCTGCGTCAACTCGGCATCGCCGACGGGTACGTGCTGCTGGGACAGTCCTGGGGCGGGGTGCTGGCGGCGTCGCACGCGGTGGACCGGCCCGCCGGGCTGCGCGGCCTGGTGATCGCCAACGCGCCGGCGTCGTACCCGCTCTGGCTGCCGGAGCTGGACGTCCTGCGGGCCGCGCTGCCGCCCGGCGTGGACGCGACGCTGCGCCGCCACGAGGCTGCCGGCACCACCGACAGCGCCGCGTACAAGGCCGCGATGATGGTCTTCTACCAGCGGCACGTGTGCCGGTGCAAGCCGCTGCCGCCGGAGCTGATGGCCTCCTTCATGGAGATCAACGGCGATTCGACCGTCTACCACTCGATGAACGGGCCGAGCGAGTTCCACATCACCGGCACGCTGCGCGACTACTCGCTGGTCGACCGGCTGCCGCAGATCGACGTGCCCACCCTGGTCGTCAGCGGCGAGCACGACGAGGTCACCCCCGCCGCGGTACGCCCCTTCCACGACCTCGTCCCCGGGGCGCGTTGGGAGATCATCGAGGGGGCCAGCCACCTGCCGCACCTGGAGACCCCGGAGCGGTTCACCGAGATCCTCACCGAGTTTCTCGACAAGGTCTGAGTCGGCGAGCGTCGGGCCGCCGGACGGTGGTGGCGGGTACGGCCCGCCCCCTGCGCTCGGGTGGTGGCGGGTGCGGGCCGCCTCTGCGCCCCGCCGGGTCAGGGGGTCCGGGCGTCGTACGCCGCGCGGTGGGCGAGCACGTCGTCCATGTGCGTCTCGGCCCAGCCCTTGAGGCCGCGCATCATCTCGTGCAGGGAGAGGCCGAGGTCGGTCAGCTCGTAGGTGACCGTGACGGGCACGGTCGGCGTCACGGTGCGGGTGATCAGCCCGTCCCGTTCCAGGGAGCGCAGCGTCTGGGTGAGCATCTTCTGGCTGACGCCGGCCAGCAGACGGGACAGCTCCGAGTAGCGCATCGGCCGGGGCTCGCCGGCGCAGTCGGCGCCGAACCGGTGCGAGCCGTCGGTGCGCAGCGCGGCCAGCACCAGCACCACCCACTTGTCGGAAATCCGGTCGAGCAGCTTGCGACTGGGACACAATGCCAGAAAGGCGTCATAATCCGCCTTGGTCGAGGCCCTCTTCTGCGCTGCCGTCGTCGCCATCGATCACTCCTTCACCCGGGGGTACGTTGCGCACTCGGAAGTGCCTACTTCCCACCAGGAAGTTACCCCACGATAGTGGAGCAGGTAGCCGTCCGGCACCAGCGCCGACGAGCAACCCGAAAGCCCGAGGTACGAACATGCACTCCACGTCCCTTCCCGGCGGCACCTGGACGCTGGGCGATCTGACCGTCACCCGGCTCGGCTACGGCGCCATGCAGCTCGCCGGCCCCGGGGTGATGGGGCCGCCCGCCGACCCCGCCGGTGCGCTCGCCGTGCTCAGGGAGGTCGTCGCCCTGGGCATCACCCACATCGACACCAGCGACGCCTACGGGCCGCACGTCACCAACCAGCTGATCCGGGAGGCGCTGCACCCGTACCCCGACGCGCTGCACATCGTGACCAAGGTCGGCGCGACCCGCGACCGGCAGGGCGGCTGGCCCCCGGCCCGAGCGCCGGAGCAGCTGCGCCGGGCCGTCCAGGAGAACCTCGACCACCTCGGAGTCGAGGCGCTCGACCTGGTCAACCTCCGGCTCGGCAGCGCCGTGGGAACCGAACCCGGCCCACTCGCCGAGCCGTTCGAGACGCTCGTCGACCTTCAGCGGGAGGGCCTGATCCGGCACCTCGGGGTGAGCAACGTGACGCCGGATCAGGTGACCGAGGCGCAGGCGATCGCGCCGATCGTGTGCGTACAGAACCTCTACAACCTGGCGTACCGCCAGGACGACGACCTGATCGACCGGCTCGCCGAGCAGGGCGTAGCCTACGTGCCGTTCTTCCCGCTCGGCGGCTTCAGCCCGCTGCAGTCCTCGGCGCTGTCGACCGTGGCCGCCCGGCTGGGCGCGACGCCGATGTCGGTCGCCCTGGCCTGGCTGCTGCACCGGTCGCCGAACATCCTCCTGATCCCCGGCACCTCGTCGGTGGCGCACCTGCGGGAGAACGTCGCCGGCGCGGGGCTCGCGCTCTCCGCCGACGACCTCACCGAACTGGACAAGATCGGCCGCTGACGCGATATCCGCCGGTCAGTTGCGCACATTCCGTGGACCGCGGCGCACGACGGAAGGTGCCCGTGACCGATAATGGTCACGGGCACCTCTCGTGTTTTGACCATCGGGGGGATTCGTAGTGGTCTAGGTCTAGCGATATGGGGAGGACCCTGTCCATGATCTGAGTTTCCAGACAAAGATCAT